>CABYRT010000004.1 GCA_902521355.1 uncultured Pelagibacteraceae bacterium | reverse complement strand
AATAAGTGTTGATGATTTAATGTCTAAAATTAAAGAATTAAATGAAATGTTTAAATCTGGCTTAATTTCAAAAGAAGAGTTTGAAATGCTCAAAAAAAAGCTTTTAAAAAATTAATCAAATATTAATATGAAAGTTGGATTTATAGGTGTTGGATGGATGGGATTTGGTATAGCAAACAACATCATTAAAAATAATCATGAATTATTTGTAATAGCTAATAAAAATAGAAAGCCAATTGATAGAATAGTTAAAGAGGGTGCAAAAGAAGTTAAATCTTATGAAGAACTTTGTAAAAGCAGATTAGATGCTTTGTTCCTGTGTGTAACAAACTCTCCCATTGCTCATGAAATCGGAAAAAAAATAGTTTCATTGTTATCTGATAAAACAATCATAATTGATATTACTACACATAATAAAAATGGATCTGTTGAAATGGAACAAATATTAAAAGCAAATAATATTCCTTATTTAGAGTGTCCAGTAATGGGAGGTCCTGTTCAAGCAGAAGAGGGAATATTAGGTGGAATTGTTGGTGGAACTGAGCAAAATTTAAAAAGATCAGAAGAACTTTTAAAATGTTTTTGTAAAAATTATTTTCATTTTGGTGGTATTGGAAATGGCGCAAAAACAAAATTATTAAATAATTTTCTATCCTTAGGAACTGCTACCTATGTGATTGAATTAATAAAAGCTGCAAAAAAATTAGATATTGATTTAGATAAACTTTATAAAGTAGCACAATTAGGATCAGGTAATTCCAATGCTTTAAAAAGGATTTTTGATAATGTTTTAGAGGATGATTACACAGGTTTTAAATTTACAGCGTCTAATACACTAAAAGATTTAACATATATAACTGACTTATTAAAAGGTATGGATAATGCAGAAAAATTATCTGATTTATCAAAATCTTTTTATAAAAAAGCTGTTGATGATGGAGATGGTGAACTTTTTATAAGTGAATTAATAAAAAAAAATTAATCTTTTTTTTCTTCTTTTTCTTTTTCAGCGAAGAATAAAGCAATCGCAAATAAAGTTGTCCATCCAATTCCTAATAAAGCTTTTGGACTAGTTTCAGCACTCCATATATCTAAAAAGATTGCACCTAAAGCAAGACCGATGAGATAAATAACAATTGCAATATTTGTTTTGCTCATATCAATTAAGCTAATGTTTTACACTATTATTCTAATTGGACAATTATAAACAATCATATATAAAGCACCAATAATTTGGGCGAGTGGCGGAATTGGTAGACGCGTTGGTCTTAGGAACCAATAGTGCAAACTGTGAAGGTTCGAGTCCTTTCTCGCCTACCATAATTTATGAAAGTAACAGTAGAAAATAAAAAAGGTTTAGAAAAAGATATTAAAGTCTTTATCGATAAAAAAACTATATCTGGATATCTCGAAGAAAAATACGAAGAGATTAAAAAAGATGTCGTTTTAAAAGGATTTAGACCAGGAAAAGTACCAACCGAAATTTTAAAAAGACAGTTTGGAAAAGCTGTATACGGAGAAGTAATCGATAAAGTATTAAAAGATACAACAACAAAAGCTCTTGAGGATAATAAAATTAAACCAGCAGGTCAGCCAAAAATTGATTTAAAATCGTTTGGTGAAGGTAAAGATCTTGAATACACAATTTCTGTAACAGAATTACCTAATGTTGAAGTTGGATCATTAAAAGATTTAAAAGTAGACGAGTACGTTGTTAAAATTGATCCAAAAGAAACAGATAAAAGAATTGATCAAATAGCAAAAACTCAGAAAAATTTTAAAGATGCTGAAGAAAGTTATTCAGCTAAAGTGGGTGATCTAGTAGTTTTTGATTACAAAGCAACAGTTGATGGTAAAGATTTTAAAGGAAATGAAGGAAAAAATACTCAATTAGAACTTGGAAAAGATTTGTTTATTAAAGGATTTGATAAGCAATTAGAAGGTGTCAAAAATAAACAAGATAAAAAAGTAGAAGTAAAACTACCAGAAAACTTTCCAGAAAAAGAAGTAGCCAGCAAATCAGCAGTATTTGAATGCAAAATTACAGCAGTAAAAAAACCAGAAGAAACAAAAATTGATGACAACTTTGCAAAAAATTTAGGAGCAAAAGACTTAAATAATTTAAAAGAATTAATATCTAAACAAATTAATGATGAATTTAAAAATTCATTAGAAATGATTTCAAAAAAACAAATTCTTGAACAAATTGAAAAACAAAAACTAGACCAGTTACCAGCTAACCTTATTGAACAAGAGGTAAATATATTAGCTCAAGGTATGAAAGAAGAAGAAAAGAAAAAAAATATCAAATACTTTGAGGAACAAGCTAAAAAAAGAATTAAAACTGGTTTAATTTTAAATGCATTTGGAGAAAAAAATAAAATTAAAGTATCTCAAGAAGAGTTAAATACAGAAATACAAAAACAATTCAGAATGATGCCTGGACAAGAAAAAATGGTTAAAGAGTATTATGAGAAAAATCCAGGAGCGATAGAGAGTTTAAGAGGTTCAATATACGAAGAAAAGATAATTGCTGAACTTAAAAAAATTGCAAAAGTAAATAAAAAGGAAATTAGTAAAGAGGAAGCTGAAAAAATATTAAAAGAAGAAAATGAAAAAAATTTAAAAGAGCAAGAAAAATTAGCAAAACTATCTGAAAGTACCGATGACAAAGTAAAAGAGAAAAAAGAAGTTAAGTCTGAAGATAAAAAAGAAAAGAAAACAGCGAAACCATCTAAAGCTCCAAAAAAAGTAGCTAAAAAATCTAAATCAACAAAAAAAGTTAGCAAAAAGTAATCACAAGTTGTATAAGTAAAACGAATCACTTATGACAACAAAAATTCCAGAACATCTAAGTACTTTAATCCCAATGGTGGTTGAGCAATCAAGCCGTGGCGAAAGAGCCTATGATATTTATTCAAGATTATTAAAAGAGAGAATTGTATTTGTAGTTGGACCAATTAATGATGCAGTTGCATCTTTAGTTACTGCTCAATTACTATTTTTAGAATCTGAAGATCCTAAAAAAGAAATTTCATTATACATTAATAGTCCAGGTGGATTGGTTACTGCAGGTTTAGGAATTTATGATACGATGCAATACATCAAACCTGAGGTCAGCACATTGTGTATTGGACAAGCTGCAAGTATGGGATCATTTTTATTAGCTGCAGGATCTAAAGGAAAAAGATTATCTTTGCCCAATTCTAGAATAATGGTTCACCAACCATCTGCAGGTTTTCAAGGTCAAGCAACTGACATAGAAATTCATGCTAATGAGGTTATGTCTTTGAAAAAAAGATTGAATGAAATTTATTCTAAACACACAGGTAAGTCAGTTGATCAAATTAAAGAAGCTCTGGAGAGAGACAATTTTATGACTCCAGATAACGCAAAAGATTTTGGTTTGATCGATAAAGTAGTAGAAAAAAGAGATTAAACAACAATATATAGTTTATTCACAACCTATACTTGATTAAGAAGTAATCTTTGTAATAAAGTATTCAAATTGATTCGTTATAAAAAACTATGAGCAACAACAATAAAAATATTCTTTACTGTTCTTTTTGTGGAAAGAGCCAACACGAGGTTAGAAAATTAATTGCTGGACCAACAGTTTTTATATGTGATGAGTGTGTTGAATTATGTATGGACATCATCAAAGAAGAGAGCAAAGATACATTTGTAAAACATCAAGATGGATTACCATCACCAAAAGAAATTTGTGCAGTTCTTGACGATTATGTAATTGGACAAGACCATGCAAAAAAAGTTTTATCAGTTGCTGTTCACAATCATTACAAAAGATTAAATTACGAAAATAAAACTAGCAAAAATGTTGAACTTTCAAAATCAAATATTTTATTAGTTGGACCAACAGGATGTGGAAAAACACTATTAGCTCAAACGTTAGCAAGAATTTTAGACGTGCCATTTACAATGGCAGATGCAACTACATTAACAGAAGCTGGATATGTTGGTGAAGATGTTGAAAATATTATATTAAAACTTTTACAAGCAGCAGATTATAATGTTGAAAAAGCACAAAGAGGAATAGTTTATATTGATGAGGTAGATAAAATCAGCAGAAAATCAGAAAACCCATCAATTACAAGAGATGTTTCGGGTGAAGGTGTACAACAAGCTTTATTAAAAATAATGGAAGGAACAGTTGCTAGTGTACCTCCTCAAGGTGGAAGAAAACATCCACAACAAGAATTTTTACAAGTAGATACTACTAATATTTTATTTATATGTGGTGGAGCGTTTGCAGGTTTAGATAAAATAATTTCTCAAAGAGACAAAGGTTCATCAATTGGATTTGGTGCTGAAGTCAAAAGTCTTGAAGATAAAAAAGTAGGTGAGTGGATGAAAAATCTTGAGCCTGAAGACTTATTAAAATATGGATTGATACCAGAATTTATTGGAAGATTACCTATAACTGCTACTTTAGATGATCTTGATGAAAAATCTTTAGTTAAAATTTTAATTGAGCCAAAAAATTCTTTAATAAAACAATACCAAGAGCTATTTAAATTAGAGGGAGTAAAACTTACTTTTAAAGATCAATCAGTAAAAGACATTGCTAACAAGGCTATATCTAAAAAAACTGGAGCAAGAGGACTTAGATCGATTCTTGAAAATATATTATTAAAAACTATGTTTGACCTACCAAGTCAAGATAACATTGAAGAAGTTATAATTGATTCTGGTGCGGCGAAAGGTGTATCAGCGCCTGTTATTGTTCATTCGAAGAACAAAACAAAAACTGATAAGACTTCAGCAGCATAATTTCACGTTAATAAACCATAATTTCCTATTGCATTATAAAATATAATATCCATATTTCTCTGATGGATATAAAAGTGACATTACCATTATTGCCATTAAGAGACATAGTTGTCTTCCCAAGTATGGTTATACCTTTATTTGTTGGAAGAGATAAGTCTATCACTGCTTTAAATGAAGTAATGAAAGGTGATAAAAAGATTGTTCTCGTCACACAAAAAAATTCTGAAGTTGATGACCCAAAAAAAAATGATGTATTCACTTACGGATGTGAAAGTAACATTTTACAACTTCTTAAACTTCCAGATGGAACGGTTAAAGTATTAGTTGAAGGTACCAAAAGAGTTAAAATAGTTGACTTTAAAGATGACGAAAAGTTTATCAAATGTTCATTCGAGTATCAAAAAGATATTATATCAAAAGAAGATGATCTACTGCCATTAAGTTTAACTGCTATAAAAAGATTAGAAAAGCTTACTACAGTAAATAAAAAAATATCTTCCGAAACAATTAACAATATTAAACAATTAAAAGATCCATCAAAAATTGCAGATAATATAATTTCACACATCAATGCAAGCATCTCTGAAAAACAACAAATCTTCGAAACTTTAGATGTAAAGAAAAGATTAAATAGTGTGATTAAAATCATGGAAAATGAGGCAAGTATCATTGGTGTTGAGAAAAGAATAAGAGGCAGAGTTAAAACTCAAATGGAGAAAACTCAAAGAGAGTATTATTTAAATGAACAGTTAAAAGCTATTCAAAAAGAATTGGGTGAAATTGAAGATGGTAAGGATGAGACTACAAGTTTAAAAAAATCAATTTTGAAGGCAAAGATGCCAAAAGAAGTTGAAAAGAAATGTATGTCCGAATTAAAAAAATTAAAAAATATGAGTCCAATGTCAGCTGAGGCAACTGTTGTAAGAAACTACTTAGATTGGATGATAGATTTGCCATGGTTTAAAAAAGATAAAGTGGATATAGATTTAAACAAAGCACTAAAAATTTTAGAAGAAGACCACTTTGGATTAGAAAAAGTTAAAGAGAGAATAATTGAATTTTTAGCCGTGCAAAAAAGAATGGATAAAATTAAAGGCCCTATATTATGTTTAGTAGGTCCACCAGGAGTAGGAAAAACTTCATTAGGTAAATCAATAGCTAAGGCAACCAACAGACAATTTGTAAGAATGTCTTTGGGTGGAGTAAGAGATGAAGCGGAAGTAAGAGGTCATAGAAGAACTTATATCGGTTCTCTTCCTGGAAAAATTATACAAATGATGAAAAAAGCAGGAACTAAAAATCCTCTATTTTTATTAGATGAAATTGATAAAGTTGGAAACGATTATAGAGGTGATCCTTCATCAGCTTTATTAGAGGCATTAGATCCTGAACAGAATACAACATTTAATGATCATTACCTAGAAGTTGATTATGATTTATCAGATGTTATGTTTGTAACAACAGCAAATACACTAAATATTCTTCCCCCACTTTTAGATAGAATGGAAGTCATAAGAATTCCAGGATATACAGAAGATGAGAAGATTAATATTGCCAACAAATATTTACTTCCTAAACAAATCAAAGATAACGGTGTTAAAGAAGGTGAAATGAAGTTAGCCGACCAAACAATTAAAGAAATTATTAGAAGCTATACTAGAGAGAGTGGAGTTAGAAATTTAGAGAGAGAAATATCTAAAGTAACAAGAAAAGTTGTGAAGAAAGTGGTCAATAATGAAGAAAAGAGTGTTGAAGTTAACGAAAAAAATATACCTGACTTTCTTGGAATTAAGAAATTTAAATTTGGTGAATTAGAAGCAAAAGACAAAGTTGGAATAGTTATAGGTTTAGCTTGGACAGAGTTTGGTGGCGAAATATTAAAAGTTGAAACAGTTAATATGCCAGGTAAAGGCAGAATGCAAATAACTGGAAAGTTAGGTGATGTAATGCAAGAATCTGTAAAGGCTGCAAAATCTTATGTTAGATCAAAATGTTTAGAGTTTGGAGTAACTCCTCCACTATTTGAGAAAAAAGATTTTCATATTCACGTTCCAGAGGGTGCAACACCAAAAGATGGACCTTCTGCAGGTATAGCTATGGTTACATCAATAGTATCTTCAATTACCAAAGTTCCAGTTAAGAGAGAAATTGCTATGACTGGAGAGGTAACAATTACAGGTCAAGTTTTACCTATTGGTGGACTCAAAGAAAAACTATTAGCAGCTCATAGAGCAGGTGTTAAAAAAGTTTTAATACCTAAAGAGAATGAAAAAGATTTAGTTGATGTACCAAAAAAAGTGAAAGATGATATTGAAATAGTTCCAGTAGAAACCGCAGATGAAGTAATTAAAATAGCTTTAACTAAAGAATTGAAGCCTACTGAATGGACTGAAGTAGATAAATTAACCGAAACTAAAAAAGACGATAAATCTCAAGCTAGTATTCAGTAATAAACAATTTACATTATAATAACCTTGATGTAATAGTACCATGTTTTGGGCGGTTAGCTCAGTTGGTAGAGCATCTCGTTTACACTGTACTATTTTCTTAATTTTTTTCCTATAAACAAATAACTTTTAAATTTTAAGCACACTGTACGCACACTTCATGATTAATAAAGAATCTCGTTACAATTTATTGCAAAGACTTAAGGTTCAGGATTTGATAATCTTAGATTGTGAAACTACTTTTTTACTCATTTTTGTTATCATTGATATTTATTGTCAAATCAAACTCAATTACTCCATTAAAAGAAACATCAATATATTGTGTTTGGGCAGACCCAAACATAACTAATAAAGCATTTTACCAATCTATAACTGAAGATCAATTTTACATATTAGACGATAGAGCTGAAGATTGTACAGATCGAGAAGAAGACTTATACCTGATAAAGAGATCAGAAAATAAAAAAATCTATAAAAAACTTGATAAAAAATTTTATAAAGATGAATTTTATCTTGAATACGGAGGCATTGGTCAAATAGATAATAATTTTTTTAACATTATAAAAGAGCAAATACCCAAATATAAAAAAGAACAGATAGAGACTAATTTTAATAAATTACAATCAAAAGAAAATAATTCTGAAGATTATCTGGTTGGAAAAAAATTTGAAAATTTACTAAATTATAAAATTCAAAAAAGAAAAGTAATTACTTTAAGTCAAATTAAAGAATTATATTTTCCTAAAATGACTCAAGTAGTTTCTTCAAAGAATGGTTTAAATGAAGCTTTATATGAGTTTTTTGTTGAATATAGTGAAAAATCAAAATTAGAAGACCCATCGTATATTTTTTCCGGTCTAGTGAATTATGAAATACTTTATCAATATAAACTTTATAAAAGTCAAAAAAAAATAAAAAAGATAATTGAAAAATCTAAAGAAAATAAAAATAAAAGTTTTGAAGACAGAAAATTAATCTCTCTTCTAGACATGAGAGATAATATTTTAGCAATAAGAAAAAATTTAGGTATTCCCAAAAATAAAACAACTGAGGAAGTGTTAGAATATTATGATATTATGGTAAACTTTCTTAAATTAGATAAGCTTGATGTTGTTCTTACTCAAAGAACACAACAACAAAAAAGAGAGAAATTTTATATAGAAAGATACATAAAAATTCTCAACAAAATTAAAGAGACATTGAATAATGCAAAAATTAATTCTTAATTTTATTTTAATATCTATTTTTCTTATAAGTCATGGACACGCGACTAACCTAGAAAATCTAATTAAAGAATTAGGAAAATATGAAAATAAGATTGAGAAGTTATTTCTAAAAACAAATAATAAATTACTTAAAGATAGTTTTTATGAAGTTGTACCAATGGTAGACTTGGTAAAGCAAGCAATTGAAAATAATGATTTAGATATTGCTTTATCTACAGTCGATATTTCTATTAAAAGTTTAAACAATATTAACAACTTATTACCTGGAAGATATGAAACAAAACTTATTGAAAGAAAAAAATATAAACCTTACATGCTCCATGGGAATGAAGAGTTTGAAAAAAAATTACAAGAAAATTTCACAAAAAAACTTATTGAGTTTTTAAACTTTATGAATGTAAATAAAGAATTAAATACAATTAAATCTACTATTATTGTTGAAAACACTTTAAAAAATATTGAAAGAGGTAATATTGAAAATAAATTGAAAGATAACAAATCAATAAAGCCAGATATATCTAAGAACCTCATAACAGCATTAAAGTATCAAGACTCACCTATTAAGGGCTATGATCTCACGGGCAACCGATTACCATTGTCTGTTAGAAAATATCAAATCAATTATTCTTTAACTGGTAAAGGTGCTTACCCAGCAAATACTAGTCAATTCATTTCTTCTTTAGAAAACTTAGGTATTAAATCTTTTTACGGTAATAAAACTGTTATTAGTACTGTAACAAAAATAACACCAGAAAAAATATTGCAAGATAAAATTCAACTTGAAAAAGATTTTGGAAAAGCACTGAAAGCATTTGACCAATTAGATCCAAATACTTTTAAAATTAACAAAGAGTTCATTCTTAATAAATCTAATTTTAATTCAATTAACAATCAGTTATCTGGAGCAACTAAAAATGTATCAAATGAATTAAAAGCCTCTGATTTTTCAATACCAAAAGAATTTCAAAAAAAAACTAAAGAGGGTGAAAATCCTTTTAGTATTCCAGAAGAGTTCAAATTAGACAACTAGCAACGCCTCAGGTACTCAAGCTGTATTTGAAGAGTTAAAAAAGAAAAATAATCAAGAATCTCGTTACATTTTATTGCAAAGACTCTACCTAAATGATTTGATAATATTGAATAATGATTAAATATTTATTATTTTTGCTAAAACCAATAATTCTTTTAATTATTTTAACCACATTTGCAAACTCAAATACCATAAAGTTGAAAGGAAAAGGACAAGGTATTGGAGGGTATGATTTTGAGAAAAATTGCATTAAAGCAGAAAAAAATGCACTCAGAGAGGCTTTCAAAAGTGGTAACGTTGCATCTTATAAATTCCTAAGTGTCCAATTGTTAAATACAATTAAATCAAAAAAAATACTTAAAAAAACTAAAGATCAACCAGATGTAAATTACATCAGATGCACAATTGAATTAGAAATTACTCTTAAATCAGCTTTATTTGAAAAGATTGAAAAAGTAAAACCAAAATTAACTAACAAAGATATTGCAAAGATTGAAGAAGAAAAAAAACTAATTGAGGAAGAAAAAAGAAAAATTGAAGAAGAAAAAAGAAAAATAGCAGATGCGAAAAAAAAACAAGAAGAAGAGAAAAAACAAACAAAAGTTGATGAGGAGTTATATATTATTGGTACGGGAACAGGATTTTTTGTGAGTTCAAACGGATATGTTGTTTCAAATGAGCATGTAGTGGGGGCTTGTAGAGAAGTAGCAACAAAAATTAAAGGTGAAGTTATAAAATTCAAAATAATTACCACAGACATAAATAACGATATCGGTTTAATTAAAACTGATTTTAATAATGCAAATTATCTAAATATTAATCCAAGTGGTGCTGATATTGGAGAAGATATCGTGGCTTTTGGATATCCTTTGTCAGACAAGTTAAGCTCAAGCGTTAAACTAACTAGAGGTATTGTTAGTTCATTAAGTGGCCCTGGCAATAATTATTCGTTAATACAAATCGATGCAGCAATTCAACCAGGTAATAGTGGTGGACCTGTGTTAAATTATAATTCTCAAGTTGTAGGAATTGCATCTGCAGGACTAAGAAAAGTAAAGATGTTAGTTGAAGAGGAGTATATACCAGAAAATGTTAACTTTGCTGTATCGGCATCTTCTCTTACAAATTTTTTAAAAGCTAATGATGTAATAATTGATTCAAAGGAAAATAAAGTTGCTAGCACTAAGGAATTAGCAAAAGTTGGAATTCCATCAACAATACAATTATATTGTTTAAATACAAAAGCTGCACACAAAGAGAATAAAAAAAATAATAGATACAGCGATATAATGTTAGAAAAAGTTATAGATTTTAGATAATAAAATTTTAAATAATCTAAGCACACTCTGCGCACAGTTGAGTATCAAAAATAAATTTTTTAGCCATTTTTCGAAGGTAATAAATCTTGACCTACACGTCCTAAAAGATATAAAACACGTTACTTTTTGGTTTTGGGCGGTTAGCTCAGTTGGTAGAGCATCTCGTTTACACCGAGGGGGTCAAAGGTTCGAGTCCTTTACTGCCCACCAAAACACGGGGGTGTAGCTCAGTTGGTTAGAGCGATCGCCTGTCACGCGATAGGTCGAGGGTTCGAGTCCCTTCACTCCCGCCATCAAATAAATGAATAAAATAGAGCTTTAAAATGTGACCTATCTGCTCTTTTAGTTGATCTAAAAGGTGCTATATAGACTCATCATGCTTGCGGAATTTTTAAAAGATTATTTGCCAATAATTGTATTTTTACTAGTTGCACTCGTATTAAGTGTAGCATTTGTGGCGATCAATTATTTAGCATCTCCAAAAAATCCAGATCCAGAGAAACTATCTCCATATGAGTGTGGTTTTGAACCATTTAATGACTCTAGAATGGAATTTGATGTTAGATTTTATCTTGTTGCAATATTATTTATTATTTTTGATTTAGAAATCGCTTTTCTATTTCCCTGGGCAATATCTTTAGGCAAAATCGGAATATTCGGATTTACATCAATGATGATCTTTTTATTTATTCTTACTATTGGTTTTATATACGAATGGAAAAAAGGAGCATTAGACTGGGAATAAAATGAATTTAGAGGAAAGAAAAAAAAATATTCCAGATGAATTTAAGCAATTAGCACAAGATTTCAGTGATAATGGTTTTATAACAACATCACTTGATAATCTAGTTAACTGGGCTAGGACTGGATCATTACATTGGATGACTTTTGGTCTTGCATGTTGTGCAGTCGAAATGATGCAAACTTCAATGCCAAGATATGATTTAGAAAGATTTGGCGCTGCCCCTAGAGCTTCACCAAGACAATCAGATGTTATGATTGTTGCTGGAACTCTCACAAACAAAATGGCTCCAGCACTAAGAAAAGTTTATGACCAGATGCCAGAACCAAGATATGTAATTTCCATGGGAAGTTGTGCAAATGGTGGAGGTTATTATCATTACTCTTATTCTGTGGTAAGAGGATGTGATCGTATTGTGCCAGTTGATGTATATGTTCCCGGGTGCCCTCCATCTGCTGAAGCACTTTTATATGGGATAATGCAACTTCAAAAGAAAATCAGAAACAAAGGTTCTCTGGAAAGATAAAAAATGCAAAACATCCAGGATTTAGAAAAAATTTTGAATTCAGAACTAAATACTAAAATAAAAAGTTCTTTAATCAAACATAATCAAATTTACTTAAAAATTGATGAAACGGACTTAACAGAAGTTATTTTGTTCTTAAAAACAAATTCAAAAACTAAATTTAGACAATTGATAGATATTACTGCTGTAGATTTTCCTGAAAATGAAATTAGATTTAAATTAGTTTATCTATTATTAAGTCATGAATTTAATCAAAGAATTATAATAGAGATAGATGTAAAAGAAAAAGAAATAGTTGGCTCAATAACATCTATATTTCCTGCTGCAAATTGGATGGAAAGAGAAGTATTTGACATGTATGGAATTGATTTCAAAGATCATCCAGACCTAAGAAGAATACTTACAGATTATGGTTTTGAAGGACATCCGTTAAGGAAAGATTTTCCTTTAACAGGTCATAATGAAGTTAGATACAGTCATGAAACTAAAAAAGTTATTTATGAACCAGTAAAATTAGAGCAAAATTACAGAAACTTTGATTATGAAAGTCCTTGGGAAGGAACCAAGTATATAAAAGAACAAACTAAAGAATAATGACAAAAGAAACTAAAACTTTGAATTTAAATTTTGGACCCCAACATCCAGCAGCTCATGGAGTTTTGCGATTAATATTGCAGTTAGATGGGGAAATTGTTGAAAAAGCAGATCCACACATTGGTTTATTGCATAGAGGGACAGAAAAATTAATTGAAAATAAAACTTACACCCAAGCTGTTCCGTATTTTGATCGACTAGATTATGTTGCACCAATGAACCAAGAACATGCTTTTGCTTTAGCTATTGAAAAAATTTTAAAAATAGAAGTTCCGATAAGAGCTCAATACATAAGAGTAATGTTTTGTGAGATTGGAAGAATACTTAGTCATATATTAAATGTCACAACTCAAGCAATGGATGTTGGCGCATTAACTCCAACCTTATGGGGATTTGAAGAGAGAGAAATATTAATGGGTTTTTATGAAAAAGTTTCTGGTTCTAGATTACATGCTAATTATTTTAGAGCTGGAGGAGTACATCAAGATCTACCAAAGGGATTAGATAAAGAGATCGGAAAATTTTGTGAAAGATTTCCAAAAATAATAAATGATTTAGAATTACTTTTAACTGATAACCGAATATTTAAGCAAAGGAATGTTGATATAGGAGTAGTATCAAAACAAGATGCTCTCGATTATTCTTTTTCTGGTGTTATGTTGAGAGGTTCTGGCATTCCCTGGGATTTAAGAAAATCCCAGCCTTACGATTGTTACGAGCAATTCGAATTTAAAATTCCAGTAGGAAAAAATGGTGATTGTTACGACAGATACCTATGCAGAATTGAAGAGATGAAAGAAAGTGTAAATATAATAAATCAATGCTTAGCAAATTTACCTGTAGGACCAATTAAAACTGATGATGGAAAAATCAGTCCACCACCAAAAAAAGAAATAAAACAATCAATGGAAGCATTGATCCATCATTTCAAGTTATATACCGAAGGTTATAGGGTTGATAAAGATGAAATATATACAGCTGTTGAGGCTCCCAAGGGAGAATTTGGTGTTTATTTAATTTCTGATGGTTCAAGCAAACCTTACAAATGCAAAATTAGAGCTCCAGGATTTTCTCATTTGCAAGCGATGGATTACTTAATTAAAGGTCATATGTTAGCTGATGTTCCTGCAGTTTTAGGCTCAATGGATATTGTTTTTGGAGAGGTAGATAGATAATGGCTGTTAAAAAAATATCAAAAGTACAACCTGAAAAATTTGAGTTTAGTAAAAAAAACAAAGAGACCGCTGACAGTATTATTAAAAATTATCCTTCTGGAAAACAACAAAGTGCAGTTATGGCTTTATTGTACTTAGCACAAAAACAAAATGATAATTGGATACCTTTAATTGCAATGAAATACATAGCAAAGTATTTAGATATGCCATACATAAAAGTATATGAAGTGGCTACATTTTATAGCATGTATAATTTAACTCCGGTTGGTAAATACTTCTTTCAAGTATGTACTACAACTCCATGTATGTTAAGGGGTGCATATAATTTAGTAGATGTTTGTAAACAAAAAATTTCTAAGGAAGAAAATCGTTTGTCTGAGGATGGAAAAACTTCTTGGTTAGAAGTAGAATGTTTAGGTGCTTGTGTGAATGCTCCAATGCTTCAATTAAATGAGGATTATTATGAGGATTTAGATCCAACGAGACTTGAGCAAATAATTGATAAAATAAATAATGATGAAGTTCCCCAACCAGGATCTTATAGAGGCAGATTAAGTTCTGAACCAGAAAACACTAGAAAAACATTAATAGGTAATAAAAATGCTTGAAGATAAAGATAGAATTTTTCAAAATTTATATAATGATTTTGGTGCTGATTTAACATCTGCAAAACAGAGAGGTGACTGGAAGGACACAAAAGCAATTTGTGGCAAAGGAAGAGAATGGATAATTAATGAAATTAAAGCATCAGAACTTAGAGGAAGAGGTGGTGCTGGATTTCCTACAGGATTGAAATGGTCTTTTGCTCCAAAAGAAGTTGGGTCAAGACCACATTATTTAGTAATTAATGCCGATGAGTCTGAACCTGGCACATGTAAAGATAGAGATATTCTAAGATTTGAACCTCATAAATTAATAGAAGGCTGCTTAATTGCATCTTATGCAGTTAATGCACACAAGTGCTATATTTATATAAGAGGAGAATATTTTAATGAAGGACAAAGGCTTCAAACAGCTATCGATGAAGCGTACAAGGATGGTCTCTTAGGAAAAAATTCCGCAGGAACTGATTGGGAATTAGATATATATATTCATTATGGTGCTGGGGCTTATATCTGTGGTGAGGAAACTGCTTTGCTTGAGAGCATTGAAGGAAAAAAAGGTCAACCAAGATTAAAACCTCCATTTCCAGCTTTAATAGGCCTTTATGGTTGCCCGACAATAATAAACAATGTTGAAACAATTTCAGTGGTGCCAACTATACTAAGAAGAGGTGGAAAATGGTTTTCATCCCTTGGTAGACCAAAAAATACTGGATCTAAAATATATTGTATTTCAGGAAATGTGAATAATCCCTGCAACGTAGAAGAAGAAATGGGAATTCCTTTAAAAGAATTAATTGAAAAACATGCAGGTGGAGTAATAGGTGGATGGGAAAATTTAAAAGCAGTTATACCTGGCGGTTCATCGATGCCTTTACTACCAAAAGAGACATGTGAAACAATTAAAATGGACTTTGATGCATGTGTTGAGAATAAAACTGGTTTAGGAACAGCTGGTATTGTGGTTATAAATAAAGATCAAGATATAATTAAGTGTATGGCTAGAATTGCAAGATTTTATAAACACGAGAGCTGTGGTCAATGTACACCATGTAGAGAAGGTTCTGGTTGGATGTGGAGAATGTTAGAAAGAATGGCAAAAGGTGAAGCCACAAGAGATGAAGTAGATATGTTATTAGATGTAACAAAACAAATTGAAGGTCATACTATTTGTGCTTTTGGAGAAGGATCTTCGTGGCCTGTTCAGGGATTAATCAGAAATTTTAAAGATGAAATAATTGAAAGAAATAAGTTTGATCCAATTGTGAAAAAGCAAAAAGATATACCTTATTTAGTTGATCAACATTTATTAGAAAAAGAAAATGCTAAAACTTAAAGTAAATGACATTGATGTTGAAGTAGAAGAAGGAACTACTGTATTGCAAGCTTGTGAGCAAGCTGGAGCAGAAATACCAAGGTTCTGTTATCATGAAAAATTATCGATAGCTGGTAATTGCAGAATGTGTTTAGTTGAAATGGAAAAGTCACCTAAACCAATAGCCTCTTGTGCGATGCCTGCTGCAGAGGGGATGGTGCTTAAAACTAATACTGAAAAAGTGAAAAAAGCTAGAAAAGGTGTTATGGAATTTTTACTAGCAAACCATCCACTTGATTGTCCAGTATGTGATCAAGGTGGAGAATGTGATCTACAAGACCAATCCATGTATTATGGAATTGATAAATCAAGATTTAAAGAAAATAAAAGATACGTGCCTGAAAAATATATGGGTCCTCTAATTAAAACTCAAATGACAAGATGCATTCATTGCACAAGATGTATTAGATTTGCAACAGAAGTTGCTGGCGTACCAGAACTTGGAGCAATTGGTAGAGGTGAGAATATGCAAATTACCACTTATTTAGAAAAGGCAATGGAGTCTGAACTCTCAGCTAATGTTATTGATTTATGTCCTGTCGGTGCACTTACATCAAAGCCTTATGTATTCGAAGCAAGACCTTGGGAACTTAAAAAAACCGAGACAATTGATGTGATGGATGCAGTTGGATCAAATATAAGAGTTGATACATACGGATGGGAAGTCAAGCGAGTTCTGCCAAGAATCAATGAAGAAATAAATGAAGAATGGATATCAGATAAAACCAGATATGCATGTGACGGCTTAAAAAATCAAAGATTAGACACACCTTATGTAAAGATTAATAATAAATTAAAGCCATCAAGTTGGGACGAAGCTTTTAAAGCTGTATCTGAAAGAATTTCAAAAACAAAGTCTGAAAAAATTGCTGGATTTATAGGTGATATGACAAATATGGAAACTATTTATGCAGCAAAAGATTTTTTTGAAAAAACGATTAAGTCTGAAAATTTGGAATCTAGATATGAAAAATTATATATTAATACAAATGTAAGAAGTAATTATCTATTTAACAGTTCCATTGAAGGAATAGAAAAAAGCGATTTAATAATCCTAATAGGTACAAATCCAAGATTTGAAGCAACAATATTAAATTCACGAATTAGAAAAAATTATTTAAAAAATAAGACCGAAATCGTATCTTTGGGTGATGTTGGTGATTTAACTTATCCTTACCAAGTTATAGCAAATAAAACCGACACTATAAAAGATATTATTGATAATAAACATGAAATTTCTGAAAAAATAAAAAAATCTAAATACCCAAGTATAATTTTTGGACACTCAGTTCTAAAACTTAAGTCGGCACCTTACATTTTTGAAGAATTTAAAAATTATTTACTAGAAAATGATAAAATTTCTGATGATTGGAATGCATTAAATATATTGTCAAAAAATTCATCCGCAGTGGGTTCATATGACTTAAATATATTGTCAAAAAATTCTAGCTTTGAAATATTGGACAAATTAGAAAATAATAGCTTTGAGGTTTTAATTTTATTTGGTCAAGATAATTTAAAATTTGAGAAAAAAAATGAATTTATAATTTATATTGGTAGTCATGGTGATAAAGGTGCAAGTATTGCTGATATAATTTTACCTGGTGCTGCTTACACAGAGCAAGATGGTTATTTTACAAATTTAGAGGGGAAATTGCAAAAAGCTTACAAGGCATCATATCCACCAGGTGAAGCTAAAGAGGATTGGCAAATAATAAATGAACTGTCTTCATTTATTAAGAGAAAAAATTTATACAAAGATAAAAATCAACTTATAGATTCATTAATTAATTATTTAAATCTTAATAATATAAATGAAGCTGAATTTAAAATACCTGAGTATAATTTTAAATCAGAAAAAATTATTACTGAAGAGATTGATTATTATCACTCTAATGTGATAGCAAGAGCTTCGAAGACAATGTCAGAGTGTAAAAATATTAGAATGAGTTTACAAAAAACTGGAACTGATAATTAATGGCTGAATTATTTATATTTTTTGAACAAATTTATAAAATTTTGTTTCTATTGATCCCAGTTTTAGTATCTGTAGCAATGATTGTTTGGTTAGATAGAAGAGTTTGGGCATTTGTTCAAAAAAGAAGAGGTCCTAATGTTGTTGGTCCATTTGGATTATTTCAAACATTAGCTGACGCACTAAAATACATCTTTAAAGAAATAATCATTCCAGCGAGTTCAAATAAAGTGATATTTATATTGGCGCCAATAGTTACAATGACTCTGGCTCTAATTGCTTGGGCGGTAATTCCTTTCAGCGAAACTTTTGTACTAGCAGATATCAATGTTGGTATTTTATATCTTTTTGCAGTTTCATCTTTAGGTGTTTATGGAATAATTATGGGTGGTTGGGCATCTAATTCAAAATATCCTTTTTTAGGAGCAATTAGATCAGCTGCCCAAATGGTTTCATATGAAGTTTCCATAGGTGTAATAATTATAAATGTATTACTTTGTGTGGGTTCATTAAATCTAAGTGACATCGTTTTAGCACAAGAAGATTTATGGTTTGTAATACCCCTATTCCCAATGTTTATAATATTTTTTATTTCAGCCTTAGCAGAAACTAACAGACCACCTTTTGATTTGCCTGAAGCTGAGGCAGAATTAGTTGCGGGTTACCAGACAGAATACTCTGGAATGATGTATGCAATGTTTTGGTTAGGGGAGTATGCTAACATTTTACTTATGTGTGCAATGGGATCCATTTTATTTCTTGGTGGATGGTTATCTCCGATAGATTTATTCCCTTTTAATGTTATTCCAGCACCTATATGGTTAATTTTAAAAATACTATTTTTATTTATCTTATTTGCTCTTATAAAAGCTATAGTTCCTAGATACAGATATGATCAATTAATGAAACTTGGTTGGAAAATTTTTCTACCATTTTCACTAATTTATGTAGTATTAACTGCAAGTTTTTTAATGTATTTTGATTTATTACCGGGGAATTAAAATGAGCTTAGTAAGATTTTTGAAAACAATTTTTATGATTGATTTTTTAACAGGATTAATCATGGCAATTAAAGAAATATTTAAACCAAAAAAAACAATTAATTATCCATTTGAAAAAGGTTCAATTAGTCCGAGAGCCAGGGGAGAACATGCGCTAAGAAGATATCCAAATGGTGAGGAGAGATGTATTGCATGTAAACTATGTGAAGCTGTTTGTCCTGCTCAGGCTATCACAATAGAATCTAGCGAGAGAGTAGATGGAAGTAGAAAAACCACTCGTTATGATATTGATATGTTAAAATGTATTTATTGTGGTTTGTGTGAACAATCTTGTCCAGTTGATGCGATTGTGCAAGGTCCAAATTTTGAATTTGCTACTGAAACAAGAGAAGAACTTTACTATAACAAAGAAAAGTTGTTAGAGAATGGAGATAGATGGGAGAATATTTTAGCAGCAAATATTAATGCTGATAGCTCCCACAGATAATCAATGATTGCTCACGCAATAGTCTTTTATATATTTTCACTGATTGCAATTGTCTCTGCAATTATGGTAACTGTTTCGAAAAACACAGTTAACTCGGTTTTTTTTTTAATATTGGACTTTATTAGTATTTCTTGCCTATTCATCATGATTGGTGCCGAATTTTTAGGAATGATAATGCTTATTGTGTACGTTGGAGCAGTGGCAGTATTATTTTTATTTGTGGTTATGATGTTAAATGTAGCTCAACAAAAAAATGAATGGTTTAATTCTAGTGGGAGAAGTTCCCATATTCCAGTTGGTCTATTAGTAAGTATAATTATATTTTTTGAATTAATTATTGTTATAGGTGGATGGAAATATAAACCAGATTTGTTAGATTCAATTGCGATTGAAATAAATACTGACTTAACAAATACTCAATCTTTAGGAAGCGTTATATATACTGATTACATTCATTTGTTTCAATTATCTGGAATGGTTTTATTGGTAGCCATGATCGGAGCAATTGTGTTGACCTTCAGACAAAGATCTGGAGTAAAAAGACAAAGTTATTTCAAACAAATATCTAGAGATAGAAAAGATGGTATTGAATTAGTTGATGTTGAAAATAATAAAGGAGTTAAAATAGATGCTTAGTATTGGTCTTGGACATTACTTAACTCTTGCTGCTATTATATTCACAATTGGTATTGTGGGTATTTTTCTAAATAGAAAAAATATTATTGTTATATTGATGAGTATTGAATTAATACTTTTAGCTGTAAATATAAATTTAGTATCTTTTTCTATTTTTATTAACGATCTGAGTGGTCAGGTTTTCACATTATTCATATTAACAGTGGCTGCAGCTGAGGCCGCAATAGGACTTGCAATTATTGTAGTTTACTACAGAAATTCTGGAACAATAAGAGTTGAAGAAATCGACAGATTGAAAGGGTAAATGGAATACTTAATATTATTTTTACCTTTAATAGGTTCAATCATATCAGGTTTCTTTGGTAAAACTATTGGTGATAAATTATCTCAATCAATAACATGTATTTTGGTTTCTATTTCGGCATTATTGTCTTTGTTCATATTTTTTAAAGTTGTTTCAACAGGATATGAGCATAATGCAATTATCGCAACTTGGATAAATTCAGGATCTTTAAATGTAAATTGGTCGATTAAAGTAGATGCTCTTTCTGCAGTAATGTTAGTTGTAGTTACTCTAGTTTCATCCTTAGTTCATATTTATTCTGTTGGTTACATGTCTCACGACCCACATAAACCAAGATTTATGTCCTATCTATCATTATTTACTTTCGCCATGTTAACCTTAGTAACATCAGATAATTTTTTGCAATTATTTTTCGGATGGGAAGGTGTTGGCCTTTGCTCATACTTTTTAATTGGTTTTTGGTATAAAAAAGAAACTGCCAATGCTGCTGCTATTAAGGCTTTTATAGTAAATAGAGTTGGAGACTTTGGTTTTGCATTGGGAATATTTTTAATATTTTATGTTTTCGGCACAGTAAATTATGATGAAGTTTTTCTTAAAATACCTGAAATAATAGATCAAAAAATAAATTTTCTATCTTTTGAATTTAATAAAATAGATTTAATTTGTTTATTACTTTTTATTGGAGCAATGGGAAAATCCGCACAATTTTTGCTTCATACATGGTTGCCAGATGCTATGGAAGGTCCAACACCAGTATCAGCATTAATTCATGCAGCTACAATGGTAACAGCAGGAGTTTTTTTAGTAGTTAGATGTTCTCCAATTTATGAGTATTCAGAATTAGCTTTGTCAGTAATTACATTAGTTGGAATGACCACAGCTTTTTTCGCAGCTACAGTAGCTTTAGTGCAAACAGATATAAAAAAAATTATCGCTTATTCTACATGTAGTCAATTGGGATACATGTTTTTTGCTGCAGGTGTAGGTGCATATAATGTTGCAATGTTTCATTTATTTACACATGCTTTTTTTAAAGCCCTACTTTTCTTAGGCTCTGGATCAGTAATTCATTCATTTAAAGATGAACAAGATGTTACTAAAATGGGGGGAGTATTTAGAAAATTACCTTATACTTATGCATTAATGGTTGTTGGTACCTTGGCATTAACAGGATTTCCTTTCTTATCAGGTTTTTATTCTAAAGATGCAATAATTGAATTTGCTTATATAAGTGACACAAAATTTGGAATTTATGCAGCTGTTATAGGAGTATCAACTGCTGTAATGACTTCCATATACTCATGGAGATTAATATTTAAAACATTCCATGGAGATTATAAAAATAAAGATCTTAGTATTGACACAATGCACGAGTCTCCACTAAGCATGATGTTACCTTTGCTATTATTAGCCGTTGGCGCAGTTTTTTCAGGATTTTTATTTAAGGAATTATTTATCGGTCATGAAACAATGTATAATTTTTGGGGAGAGTCTATTAAATTTCTTGAACCATTAGGAAAAGAACATCCTCCAACTTGGTTTTTGTTTTTAACTCCTACATTGGTAGTACTAACAATTCCATTGTCATATTATCTATTTGTTAAAAATACTAAAATTGTAGATGAAATAGTTTCCATTAACATGCCTGTTTACATTTTTCTCCAAAAAAAATGGTATTTTGACGAACTGTATGATCAAATTTTTATTAAACCTTCAAAAAGTTTTGGAATATTTCTTTGGAAAAAAATTGATGGGTTAATAATTGATAAATTTGGACCAGATGGAATTTCAAATTTAGTAAAACTGTTTTCTTTTAAAGCAGTAAAGTTTCAATCAGGTTATATTTATCAGTATGCCTTTATAATGCTTCTAGGTTTTTCAATTTTATTAACTTTATTAATAATAAAATAATATGAATTTCCCAATTCTATCATCATTAATTTTACTTCCAACAATAGGAGCCTTATTTATTTTTTTTGTTAGATCGTCTAATTCTCAATATCAAAGTAGTAAATATGTTGCCCTTTTTATAACTTTAGCTAATTTTTTCTTGTCTTTATATTTATGGATTGTTTTTGATAAATCTATAGTTGACTTTCAGTTTGTTGAAGAAAGAGAATGGATTTCAGGATTTGTTAATTACAAAGTTGGAGTAGACGGGATATCAATTTTATTTATTTTACTTACAACATTCATTACTCCAATTTGTGTAATAACTGTAAATGCAACTATCAAAAATAGATTAAAAGATTTTTTAATAGCAATCTTGATACTTGAAACATTTATGATTGGTGTCTTTTGCTCGTTGGACTTAGTTGTATTTTATTTATTTTTTGAGGCTGGTCTTATTCCAATGTTTTTAATTATTGGTATATGGGGTGGAGAAAGAAGAGTTTATTCAGCATTTAAATTCTTTTTATATACTTTGCTAGGTTCAGTTTTAATGCTGGTTGCTATTATATCAATATATTGGATAACTGGTACAACTGATGTCATTAAGTTATACGAATTGGGTATCGACGCTAAGTATCAAAATTTATTATGGCTAGCATTTTTCAGTTCCTTTGCCGTTAAAACACCAATGTGGCCAGTGCATACATGGTTACCAGATGCTCATGTAGAGGCACCAACTGCTGGTTCAGTTTTACTAGCTGCAATACTTTTAAAAATGGCTGGATATGGATTTATAAGGTTTTCTCTAGGTTTGTTTCCGGATGCTTCATTATATTTTGTTCCTTTAGTTTACACACTTAGTTTGATAGCGATTATTTATACATCACTAGTAGCCTTAATGCAGGAAGATATGAAAAAACTAATTGCTTATTCGTCTGTAGCTCATATGGGATTTGTAACATTAGGTATTTTCACAATGACACAGCAAGGAATAGAAGGAAGTATTTTCCAAATGATAAGTCATGGTTTGGTATCTGCAGCACTATTTTTATGTGTTGGAGTTGTTTACGATAGACTTCATACAAGACTTATAAATAGATATGGAGGTTTAGTCTCTATAATGCCAAAGTACGCAATAGTTTTTATGGTTTTTACTTTAGGAGCTCTTGGATTACCTGGAACAAGTGGTTTTATTGGTGAATTTTTAGTTTTAATGGGTGCATTTAAAAAAAATATACTTGTAGCAACGATTGCAAGTCTAGGAGTGATCTTGGGGGCGGCATACATGCTTTGGTTATATAAGAGAATAATCTTTGGAAAATTAATTAATGAAGATCTAAAAAAAATGGTTGATTTAAAAAGATTTGAAATTGTTACATTATGGCTTTTAGTATTACCGATTATATTTTTTGGTTTTTATCCAGAACCTTTGATTAACTCTATAGAGGTATCAGTTGCAAACATGATAGATATCAATGATTTAGACAAGATTAATAAATTAGCATTAGGCGATTAATGGAAAATCTACAACTTATAATTCCAGAGTTATTTATATCAATAATGATTATGTTTTTATTAATATTTGGTGTATTTAAGAAAAATAGTTCTCAACTAGTTTATAATTTAACAACAATAAGTTTAGTTGCTGCTTTAGCATTAATAATTAATTTAGACGCACAAATTCAATCATCATTATTCAATAATAGTTACAACATAGATAGTTTAGCTAGATTTATGAAAATTCTTTTAATTTTGTCTGGGATTTTTGTAATGCTGTCATCATCAAAATACATTCAGATTAGTAAAATTAGCAAAATTGAATATCCAATCCTTATTTTATGCTCAATCTTAGGCATGATGGTGATGATTAGTTCAAATGATCTTATTGTTTTTTACATGGGATTAGAATTGCAATCATTAGCATTATATGTGTTAGCATCATTTAATAGAGATAATTTACTATCAACAGAATCTGGATTAAAATATTTTGTTTTAAGTGCTCTTTCATCCGGACTTTTATTATATGGGTGTTCACTTATTTATGGTTTTTCAGAAACGACTAATTTTAATCAAATTATGGTTAATACAAAAGAAATAGAATACGGATTAACTTTTGGAATAGTATTTATTTTAGTTGGATTAGCTTTTAAAATTTCTGCTGTTCCTTTCCATATGTGGGCACCTGATGTTTATCAAGGTTCACCAACATCTGTAACAGTCTTTTTCGCATTACTTCCAAAAATTGCTGCATTAACCGTATTTATTAGATTTCTATACATTCCTTTTTATGAATTAGGTGATCAGTGGCAAATGATAATTATATTTTTGTCTATTGCATCAATGGTATTCGGAGCAGTAGCAGCAATTGGTCAAAAAAATCTAAAAAGACTAATAGCCTACAGCTCAATTAGTCATATGGGATATGCTCTTGCAGGTTTATCTACAGGAACAACGCAAGGTGTGCAGAGCTCTATTACATATATAACAATTTATCTTGTCATGAATTTAGCGTTTTTTAGTTGTTTGTTTATGCTTAAGCGAAACGATGAATATTATGAGAACATAGATGATTTATCGGGTCTTTCAAAAAATCATCCGTTATTATCATTATCATTGCTTGTTGTGCTATTCTCTTTAGCGGGAATACCACCACTAGCTGGTTTTTTTGCAAAATTTTATATTTTTGTGGCTGTAATAAATGAGAAAATGTATTTTTTAGCAATAGTTGGACTGCTAGCAACAGTAATCGCTGCTTTTTATTATCTAAGAATAATCAAAATTATATATTTCGATCCAGAAAAAGAAAAATTTGAATCAAAACATAATCTAGGTTTAAAATTTACACTAGTAGCATCAACTTTTTTCATTCTTGCTTACTTTATATATCCAAGTGGAATAGTTGATATAATTTCACAAATAAACATTAATTAATGAAACTCAAAATATATTCTTATAAGGGTGTTAAAAGCACTAATGATACAGCAATAAGATTAATCAAACAAAAAATAAAACAAGGTATAGTTACAAGCGATATCCAGACTAATGGAAAAGGACAAAGGGGAAAAAAATGGGTTTCTAGAAAAGGAAATCTTTTTATTTCAATTTTTTTTCCTATTAGCGAAAGTTTAAATTTAAAAAAAATTACATTTTCAAATCTTAAAATAATAAAAAATATTTTAAAAAATATTGTTCCATATAAAATCAATATTAAACTACCAAATGATTTAAAAATAATGAATAAAAAGGTATGTGGAATTCTTCAAGAAATAATTTATTATAATGAAATTAAATTTCTAATTATTGGAGTAGGCATTAATATAAAAAGTAGTCCAACAATAAAAGAATATGAAACTACTTATATAAATAAATATAATAATAAAATTAATAAATCTAAAATTATAAATTTTTTAAAAAATAACTTCGAAAAAAAATATTCTTATTATGCCTAATTTTTACATTATTGGAGATATTGGAAATACTGATATAAAAATCTGCGTTTATAAAAATAAAAATATTGTCAAAAAAATCAGACTATCTACAAATAAAATCAATTTAAAATATTTAAAAAAAAATTTAAATGTTTTGAGAAAATATGATAAAAAATTAAAACAAATTTTATTCTGCTCCGTTGTTCCTAACTCTTACAAGAAAATTAAAAATTATTTTAAATTATATTTTAATACAAATTGTAATGAATTAAAAAATCTTAATTTAAGTAAATTATTAAGTATAAAAGTTAATAGAAAACAAATTGGCTCTGATAGGTTAGCTAATGCAATATCAGTAATTGACAACAAAAATAATTATATTGTAGTAGATTTTGGAACAGCAACTAATTTTGATGTAATCTCAGCAAATAGTTATAATGGAGGGGTAATTGCTCCTGGAATAAATCTATCATTAGAAAATTTATCAAAAAAAGCATTTTTAATACCTAATGTAAAATTAAAAAAATCAAATAATGTTGTAGGTAAAAATACTATAAGTGCAATTAATTCAGGATTTTTCTTCGGGTATTCTGGTCTGATTGACAATATAATTCATTCCATTATTAAAAAAACCAAAAAAAAATATAAAATAATATTTACTGGTGGACTAGCAAAAATGTTTAAAAATTCTTTAAAACTAAGAGTAAAAATAAATTCTAATTTAACTACTGATGGAGTTTTAAAGGCTGCTATGTATTTAAATAAATGAAAGAAGAATTAATTTTTTGCCCTTTAGGGGGATCTGGAGAAATTGGGATGAATATGAATTTATTCGCTTATGGAAATCCAGATAATAGAAAATGGATAATTGTAGATATAGGAGTTACTTTTGCAGATGATGCAATTCCTGGAGTTGATTTAATATATCCTGACCCTGGATTTATTGTTGATAAAAAAGATGACTTATTAGGTATTGTTCTAACTCATGCACATGAAGATCATATCGGTGCAATTGCTCATATATGGCCAAGACTAAAATGTAAAATATTTGCTACTCCATTTACATCAGTGTTAATTTCAGAAAAATTTAAGGAAAAAAAAATTGATATAACAGGATATCTAGAAGTTGTTCAATTAAATAGCATTGTAGATTTAAGTCCTTTTAAAATAGAATTTGTTACATTAACACATTCTATACTAGAACCTAATGGACTAAAAATTGAAACACCTGTTGGAAATATATTACACACTGGTGATTGGAAGTGTGATCCAGATCCATTAACTGGAGACAATATGAATTCAAAAAGATTAAAGGAAATTGGTGAAGAAGGTGTTTTGACAATGATATGTGACTCAACAAACGTATTTAGTGCAGGAAGAGCAGGATCTGAGCTCGATGTAAGAAAAAATATGCTAAAGATAATGGAAAGATTAAAGAAAAGGATAATTATTACATCTTTCGCTTCAAATGTAGCTAGAATGGAGTCTGCCTTTTATTGTGCTGAAAAAACAGGTAGGCAAATTGCTTTGGTGGGCCGTTCAATGCATAGAATTTATAAAGCTGCTAGGCAATGTGGTTATTTGCAAAATGTTATTGAACCACTTGACGCAAGAGATGCAAAAAATATTTCAAGAGAAAAAATTGTTTACTTATGTACTGGTAGCCAAGGAGAACCAATGGGTGCGATGAACCGTATTTCAAATTATACACATCCAGATGTTTTTGTTGAGAGAGGGGACGCAGTTATATTTTCTTCAAAAATTATTCCAGGTAATGAAAAAAAATTATACAAACTTCACAATCAATTAGTTAGAGAAGGTATAGAGGTAATTTCTGAAGATAGTGAATTTATTCATGTATCAGGACATCCAAATAGAGAAGATTTAAAGGATATGTATGACTGGATAAAACCAAGATCAGTCATACCTGTTCATGGTGAACATAGACATATGATTGAACACATAAATTTTGCTAAAGAAATGCAAGTCCCTTATCCTGTTAGAGTAGAAAATGGTGATATAGTTAGAATTTATCCAGGTGATAAACCTGAAGTATATGATAAAGCTCCAAGTGGAAGACTTTACGTAGATGGTTCTATAAGTGTTGAAGAAGATGCTCAATCTATCAAAGAGAGAAAAAATTTATCTACTAACGGATTAATAGAAGCAACATTAGTAATCACTCCAAATGGTAATATTCACAACAAACCTTTATTAACTTTTAGAGGTTTGCCTATATACGAAAAAGATGAATTTACATTTAATCTTGAAGAGGAAATTGAAAAAACAGCAAAAACTTTTTCTTTAAATAATAAAAAGCAAGAATCAAATTTAATTGATGCTCTTAAAATAACTTGTAGAAAGTACACAAAAGAAAAATTAGGAAAAAGACCTTACACAAATATAAATTTAGTGAGGATTTAATTGAGTATTACAGGCTCAATAGTTGTATATGTGTGCTTGTGGTGGATAGTTTTTTTTGCCATTCTACCCATGGATGTTAATCGTGAAAAAAAGGGAAATATAGAGGGAGTTGACCCTGGGGCCCCAGAAAATCCAAAAATAACTAAAAAAATAATTTATTGTACTTTAATTACGTCTGGTATTTTTATAGTTATATATCTATTAGTAATTAATGAAATTTTAAATTTACGTAACTTTTTAAATTAATGTTTTTTTCAAAATCATTTATTCCGATACTAAAAAATAATCCATCTGAGGCTAAAATTAAATCACACCAATTAATGTTAAGAGTAGGCATGATTAAACAGTCCTCTGCTGGAATTTATTCTTGGTTACCGCTTGGATTTAAAGTCATGAAAAAAATTGAACAAATAGTTAGAGAAGAACAAGACCGTGTTGGTGTTCAAGAAATATTAATGCCCACAATTCAATCATCCGAAATTTGGAAGGAAAGTGGACGATATGAAGATTATGGTGAAGAAATGTTAAGAATTAAGGATCGTCAAAATAGAGAAATGTTATATGGTCCAACTAATGAGGAACTTGTGACAGAAATTTTTAGATCTTCCTTTAAATCATATAAATCTTTACCTCAATTATTATACCATATTCAATGGAAATTTAGAGATGAGTTAAGACCAAGATTTGGAATTATGAGATGTAGAGAATTTTATATGAAGGATGCCTACTCTTTTGATTTAACAGATGATGATGCAATATTTTCGTACAATAAATTTTTTCTTTCATATTTAAAAACTTTTAAGAGACTAAATTTATCCGCAATTCCCATGGCTGCTGATACTGGACCTATAGGAGGAAATTTATCACATGAATTTATTATTCTTGCTGATACGGGTGAAAGTAAAATTTATACAGATCAAAGAATATTTGATGTAGATAGCTCGAAAACAAATTTAGATAAGGCATCTTTAAATGTATTGAGAAAACAATATGAAAATTTTTATTCTGTGACAGATGAAAAATTTAATAAAGATGAATTTGAAAAATCTGTTCCACAAGAATTTAGAGTGAATACTAAAGGTATTGAAGTTGGTCACATATTTTATTTTGGAGATAAATATTCAAAACCAATGAATGCAGCTGTTGATTTTAATGGAAAAAAAGAATTTGTTAAAATGGGATCATACGGAATAGGAGTTTCTAGACTTGTTGGTGCCATAATTGAGGCAAAATATAACGATAAAGAAGCTATTATGAAATGGCCTATGTCAGTAACACCTTATGATTGTGCGATTATTCCAATGATAAATAAAAATGATAAATCTAATTTAGAAAAGTCTATTAAAGTACATGAATTTCTAAAATCAAAAAACATAGAAACAATCATAGATGATACAGACGAAAATATCTCAGCTAAAATAAAAAAATTTAATTTAATCGGAATTCCATATCAATTGATAATAGGAACCAAATCTGAAGGAAATTTATATGAGTTTAAAGAAGTCGATGGGGAAACTCAAAAGTTGAAAGTTGAAGATATTGCTTCACAAATAATAAAAGCTAAGCAAAATTGATTTCACAATTAGAAAAAGAAATTATTTTTAGGTTTTTAAAAGCTAGAAAAAAAGATGGCTTTTTAAATGTAATATCTATCTTTTCATTTATCGGCATAAGCTTAGGTGTAGCTGTATTAATAATTGTTATGTCAGTAATGAATGGTTTTAGAACAGAGTTAATAAATAAAATTGTTGGTTTTAATGCCCATGCTGTTGTAAAACCCTATGATAATTCTTTAGTACTTACGGCTGAAAAAGATTTTGCTAAAGGCATTGCTTCAAATGATGGAGAAGCAGTAATTCTCTCAAAACAAAATACAAAAGGTATCCTTTTAAAAGGATATTTAAAAAATGATTTTAAGACACTAGAAATATCAAATAATCAAAATTATTTTGGAACAACAGATTTAAAAAATAATTCAATATCAATTGGAAAAGATTTAAGCTTTTTGCTTAATATAGATATTGGTGATCAAATAACAATAATGTCACCATCTGGTGTTCAAACAATCGTTGGATCATTTCCAAGACAAGATAAATTTAGAGTAATTTCGATATTTGATAGTGGAATAGGCGAATTTAATGAGAACGTAGCATATATTAATCTTAATAAGTTGGAAGATTTTTTTAACAAAAATAAAGATAAAAGATTTACTGAGTATTATTTTAAAGATCCAAAAAATATAGAATATTATAAAAAAAAATTGTTAGATTTATTTCCTGGCGCATATGTTTACACATGGGCAGATTTAAATGAATCTTTATTTTCAGCTTTAAAAGTTGAACGAAACGTGATGTTTATAATCTTATCTCTAATAATAATTGTAGCTGCATTTAATATTATTTCTGGTTTAACTATATTGGTTAAAAATAAAACTAGAGATATAGGGATTTTAAAATCTATTGGTGTCTCCAATACTTCAATTAAAAAAATTTTCTTTTTTATTGGATTTATTATTGGTACTTCAGCAACTCTATTTGGCATTCTATTAGGGACATTATTTTCATACTATATAGAGGGCATTAGGAAATTTATTTCTAATACTTTTGATATTATATTATTTCCAGAAGAAATTTACTTTTTAAGTACTCTTCCATCAGAAATAAACGTAAATTCAATAATTTTAATTGCATTATGTTCAATAATAACAACTTCTATTGTATCAATCTTTCCAGCCTCTAGAGCAGCAAAATTAGATACAATACGGACTTTAAAATATGAATAATTTTTTAAAATTAAATAATTTGTCGAAGAAATATGAAAAAAAATCTCTTAAAGTTTTAAACAATATAAATTTTAAGTTTGAGACTGGGAAGGTATATTCAATTGTAGGACCTTCAGGATCTGGGAAATCAACATTATTAAATTTATTATCATTAATTGATATTCCATCATCAGGTTTTATTGAATTTAATAAAAAGAAAATTGATACAAATAGTTCAATTGATAATGATCATGTAAGATCAAAAAATATTGGTATAATTTATCAAGACAAAAATTTATTGCCCGATTTTACGGCACTTGAAAATGTAATATTGCCAAATTTGCTAGTATCTAATAATAAATCAAAATCAACAGAATTAGCGAAAAAATTAATTAAAAAATTTGATTTAACCTCAAGATTAAATCATTATCCATCTGAGCTTTCAGGTGGAGAAAATCAAAGAATAGCAATTGCTAGGGCCTTAATAAATGAGCCAAATATTGTATTAGCTGATGAACCAACTGGTAGTTTGGATTTTGAAAATGCTAAGCAAATATTTAAAATTCTTTTTAATCTAAAAAACAAAAATAGAATTATAATTTTTGCAACCCACAATAGATATTTTGCAAATATGGCAGATTGTAAAATTAAAATGATTGGTGGTAAGATGATTATTACCAATGAAAGAATCAATTAACAAAACATTTAATCATTTTAAAATACACACTCAGTATTCAATTTGTGAAGGAGCCGTAAAAATTGAACAATTAAAAGATTTCTGTAAAAAAAATAAAATAAAATCATTAGGCTTATCTGATACTTATAATTTATCAGGCGCATTAGAATTCTCAGAAAATTTATCATCTGTAGGCACGCAGCCTATTATTGGAACACAGATTTTATTTAAATATAAAGGATTTAATGGTTTAATACCTCTTATAGCTAAAAATTATAATGGATATAAAAATATTATTAAACTTTCATCCAAATCTTATTTAGATAATTTGGAGACAACTTCCCCATTTTGTGAATTAGAAGATTTATTAAATAATTCTGATGGCATAATAATCCTAACTGGTTCAGTGAAGTGTTTGTTTGGTTCGCTTTTCAACAAAGGATTATTTGATGAAATTGAAGAAATACTGATTAAGTTAAAAGCAAAATTTGAAGAAAATATGTATATAGAAATTCAAAGACATAATGACTTAAATGAAAAAGATTTCGAAAACTATAATCTCAATATTTCGCAAAAATTAGAACTACCAATTATCGCTTCAAATGAAGTTTATTATTTAGATAAAGATATGTTTGATGCTCACGATGCATTGATGTGTATAGGTGAAAAAACTTACGTGAATGACTCAAATAGAATAAAACTTACAAACCAACATTATTTAAAAACATCAGATGAGATGATTGATCTTTTTAAAGATTTACCTGAGGCACTAGAAAATAATTATAACTTACCGTTTAGATGTTCATTTAAGCCAAATTATTCTAAACCTATTTTACCAAGTATTTCGTCCTCTGGAAAAGACCCTAATGAAATGTTGAGACAGTTATCTTTTGAAGGGCTAAAAAATAAATTTAAGTCTGTTTTTAATATAGATCACATAAATCTTGAGAAACATGAAAAATATTTAGAATACAAAAAAAGATTAGATCATGAGATACGAATAATAGTTGAAATGAGATACTCTGGTTATTTTTTAATTGTTTCAGATTATATTAAGTGGGCCAAACAAAATAAAATACCCGTAGGACCTGGAAGAGGATCTGGTGCAGGTTCTTTAGCTGCTTGGTGTTTATCTATAACCGATATTGATCCAATAAAATTCAATCTTATTTTTGAGCGTTTTTTAAATCCAGATAGAATTTCAATGCCTGATTTTGATATAGATTTTTGCGAGGAAAAAAGAGATCTAGTTTTTGAATATTTAACAACAAAATATAAAGATAGTGTAGCACATATTATTACTTTCGGTAAGCTTAAGGCAAGGATGGTAATTAGAGACGTTGGAAGAGTTCTAGGTTTACCATATGGTTTTATTGATAGTATTTGTAAAATGATACCATTTGATCCTTCTAGACCAATGTCTTTACAGGAATGTATTAATGCTGAACCTAGATTACAGATATTAATAAAAGAAGATAAAAGGGTAGATCGTTTAGTGAATTTGTCTCTGAAATTAGAGGGTTTAAATCGTAATGTTGCTACTCATGCAGCAGGCGTTGTTATTGCAGATAAAAAATTGACTGAAACTGTCCCTCTATACAAAGATAATTCAGCAGATTTATTGTTACCCTCAACACAGTTTGATATGTACTCAGCTGAAAATGCAGGATTAATCAAATTTGATTTTTTGGGATTAAAAACGTTAACTGTAATTGATAAAGCACAAAAACTTATAAATAAAAAAAATTCAGATTTTCAAATAGAAAAAATAAATTACGAAGATCAGAAAGTCTTTGATTTACTATCAAGTGGCAAAACAGTTGGGTTATTTCAGCTTGAAAGTTCAGGTATGAAGGACGCGCTAATTAATATGAAACCAAACAGATTAGAAGATATTATAGCACTTGTAGCACTATACAGGCCTGGTCCAATGAGCAATATCCCAATTTATAATGATTGTAAGCATGGGAAAAGAGATCCAGACTATCTACATCCTAAATTAGAGAAAATATTAAAGCCAACTTATGGAGTGATAATATATCAGGAACAAGTTATGCAAATAGCACAGGCTCTTTCGGGATTTACACCAGGAGAAGCTGATATATTAAGAAGAGCCATGGGAAAAAAAAAAAGAGCAGAGTTAGAAAAACAAAAACAAAGATTTGTAGAAGGGGCTTTTAAAAATGGTATAAGTAAAGACATTGCAGCTGGTATCTTTTTGAAAATAGAACCATTTGCTGAATATGGATTTAACAAAAGTCACGCTGCTGCATATGCTGTTATTGCTTATCAAACAGCATTTCTAAAAACATATTATCCTCATGAATTTTTTGTTGCATCGATGTCAATGGAATTATCTAATCAAAAAAAATTAAGCGAATTTCATGAAGATTTAAAAAGACTGAATATTCCAATAGCAAGACCTAATATTAATGAATGTTACGCCGACTTTTTTTCAAACGGCAAAAAATTTTTTTATGCACTAGGTGCAATTAAAAATGTAGGGTTCGAAGCAATATCGAATGTAGTAAAAGAAAGAATTGCTAAGGGTGAATTTAAAAATTTAAATGATTTTATTAATAGAGTAAACCCAAAAGACATAAATAAGTTACAGCTTGAGGGATTAGTTCAAGCAGGAGCTTTCGATGATCTTCATGCAAATCGACAAGCTTTGTTTAATTCAATTCCAAATTTAATTTTAAAATCTAAAAATATTTATGAAAATAATTCAAATAATCAAATTGATTTATTTGGTGAAGAAAATGATCAAGAAGTAGATTTTATAGAAAAAAATGATGATTGGATATCTGATATTAAATTAACAAAAGAATTTGAAACTTTGGGATTTTATATTTCTGATCATCCAATTAATCAATATAAGTCTATTTTTAATCAGTATAATATAACTAGTTACGAGGAGTTTGATAAAAATAACGATATATTAAGCTCAAATATTGCATGTACTATTCTTAAAATACAAGAAAAAAAAACGCAAAAAGGTGGTTCTTATGCAATTGTTAAATTTTCAGATTTATCAAATGTTTTTGAATTGTTTATATTTTCAGATGTTTTTGAACTAAATAGAGATAGTTTGAAAGAAGGTAATTCAGTTATGATAACATTAATAAAAAATTACTCTGACGAAAATAAAACGCAAAAAAGAATAAACGTTAAAAAAATTATTTCTTTAAAAGAAGTTGTTAATAAACCTATAAAGAATTTAACATTAAAATTTAATAATTTTGATGATTTAAAAATAATTAAAGACATTAGTAAATCAGATGGTGAAACCTCTGTAAAATTAATCATAGATAAAGATAATCATTTATTTAGTTTCTACCTTAAAGATAAAAGAAAGGTTGATAATAAGCTTTTAAACTCCTTAGATTTAGTAAAAAACCTAGAAATAGAGTAAAAAAAAGGTTGTTTTTTATAAAAAAATTAGTATTTATCTGAAAAATTAACACGCACACAATTAATGGTTTAAAACCTCCGGTCCCTTTGGGCAGTAATTGTGGTGGCATAACCGGGAAAGAAAATGAAGATACCTAAATTATCAATTGAACAATTATTAGAAGCTGGAGTTCATCTTGGTCACAAAACACTAAGATGGAACCCTAAAATGAAAAAATATATATTTGGTAAAAGAGATTCCATACACATTATTGATTTAACTCAAACCCTTGAATTAACAAATTCAGCACTTGAAAAGGTGTATGAAACAATAGAGTCAGGTGGTAAAATGCTATTTATATCTACAAAAAAACAAGCATCTGAGGCTGTAGCTCAACTAGCAAAAGACACAGATCAATACTTTGTAAATTATAGATGGCTGGGTGGAATGCTGACTAACTGGGGGACAATTTCCAACTCAATAAAAAAATTAAATAAAATAAATTCAGATCTATCTTCTGAAAATAGAGGTTTTACAAAAAAAGAACTACTTAAGATGAGTGGACAAAGAGATAAACTCCAAAGATCTTTGGGAGGAATAATGGAAATGAAAAAAATCCCTGATTTAGTTTTTATAATTGATACTAATTATGAATCATTAGCAATTAAGGAATCAATTAAATTGGGTATACCAATAATTGCTATTTTAGATACCAACTCAAACCCAGATGGAATAGATTATCCTATACCAGGTAATGATGATGCAAGAAGATCTATAGATTTATATTGTAGTTTATTAAAAGAAACAATCAATGACGCAAAGAAAAACGTTAAACCTATCAATGAAGATTTAAAATCTAATAAAATTAAACCAGAAACTAAAATTGATATTGTTCCAAAAAAAACAAATAAAAAATTAAACTAAAACATATCTTAAATGAGTCAAATTGAAAAAGTTAAAGAGCTTAGACGTATAACAGGTGCAGGATTTAAAGATTGCAACTCCGCTTTAAAAGAAACATCAGGCGATTTAGAGAAAGCAGTAGAAATTCTAAGAGTTAAAGGTATTACAAAAGCATCAAAAAAAATGGCAAGAGAAGCAAAAGAAGGTGTAATTGCAATAAGTGGCAATGAGGAGAAATCTTCATTAATTGAAATCAATTGTGAAACTGATTTTGTTGCAAAAAATGACGATTTTATTTCATTTGTAAAAGAATTAAGTGAAATAAACAATCACTGCTCTTCAGATATTGATAAATTAAATAATTTTAAAATGAAAAATGAAAAAACTGTTAATGACAATTTAATTTCATTAATTGCCAAAATAGGTGAGAAAATTACAATTGGAAAAGTTAAAACAATAAATAACAGTGAATGTCACAACTATATTTATCAACACTCAATTATAAAGGATAATGTCTCTAAATTAGGTGTAATTGTATCTTTAAAAACGACTGTTCAAAATGATAAAATTAAAACTTTTGGTAAACAGCTATCTATGCATATTGCAGCGTCAAATCCTCTTGCTTTAACTCAAGAAAATATAAAAAAAGAAATAATTGATAAAGAGGAAGAATTAATTTCTGAAGAGTTAAAAAATTCAGGTAAACCAGCAGAAATTGCAAAAAAAATAGCTTTAGGTAAAATTAATAAATTTAAACAAGAAAATAGTTTATTGACACAAGATTGGGTTATGGATCCAAAGAAAAAAGTTAAAGATATATTAAACGAAATTAATATCCAAAATCTAGAAATCAAAGAATTTGTGAGAATAAAAATTGGTGAATGATGTTTTCAGAAAAAATCTACCAACAGAAAATGATAAAAACAATAGAGGTTTTTTCTAAGGAATTAAGTTCTTTAAGGACAGGTCGAGCAAATTCAAGCATGCTAGATTTAATTAAAGTCGATGTTTACGGACAAAAATTACCAATTAATCAACTAGGGACAATAACTACTCCAGAACCGAGAACTATCAATATACAAATATGGGATATAAATAATGTCGCTTTGGTTGACTCATCTATTAAAAAATCAGAGCTTGGTTTGAATCCACAAATAGACGGTCAACTTATAAGATTACCCATACCAGATTTAAGTGAAGAACGAAGAGTTGAAATGAAAAAAATTGTAAAATCTACTGGAGAAAAATGCAAAGTTTCAATAAGAAATATTAGAAGGGAAGCTAATGATGAATTAAAAAAATTATTAAAGTCCAAAGATATTTCAGAAGATGACGAAAAGAAATTTGAAAAAATAATACAAGATCTTACAGATAATAATATTAAGATTATTGATGAAAAAGTTGCATCAAAAGAAAAAGAAATAATGACTATATGATTTCACCCAAACATGTAGCCATAATTATGGATGGTAATGGCAGGTGGGGATTGAAAAAAAAAAATTCAAGAAACTATGGACATAAACAAGGTTTAAAAGCTGTTGAAAAAATTATTACCGCTGCAATTAAAAATAATACAAAATATTTAACCCTTTTTGTTTTCTCAACTGAAAATTGGAAAAGACCTATTAAAGAAATTAATTACTTATTTTATTTATTATCCAATTATATTGACAAAAAAATTAATAATTTAATAAAAAAAAAAATTAAAATAAAAATTATTGGAAATATCAGACAATTTCCATCTAACCTTAAATCAAAAATAAAAAAAGTCGAAAAACTAACTAAATTTAACTCCAAAATTCAAATTAATATGGCATTAAATTATGGATCAAGACAAGAATTAATTTCAGCAATAAATAAATTAAAAAAAAAATCATTAATAATAAATGAGTTAAATATTAATAATAATTTATATACTAAGGGTATACCGGATCCAGAAATACTAATTAGAACTGGGAATACTAACAGAATCAGTAATTTTTTAACATGGCAGTGTATTTATTCTGAAATTTTTTTTGTTAAAAAGATGTGGCCTGATTTTAATGAAAAAGATTATGAAATGATAATCAAAAAATTTAAAAAAATTAACAGAAATTTTGGAGGGTTGAATGACTGAATTTACAAAAAGGTTTTATACTTCAATTTTTCTTATTATTGCTTTAATATTATCTATTTTTAATCAAATAATTTTAACCTCTTTTTTAATTTTGTGTCTTTTTCAAATGTTTTTTGAATTCTATTGTATGCTAAAAAAAATTTTATTTAAAAAAAAAAAATTATTATTACTTATATCATTTATAATTTTACTTTTGCTATCATATATATCTTTATATGTTTGGCTTTCATTTTTAGACAGCCAAAACGATGATCAAATGTATTTACTTTTTATAATAATTGTAGCTATATCATCTGATATAGGTGGATATCTTTTTGGCAAAACATTTAAAGGAAAAAAAATATCTAAAATAAGTCCTAACAAAACTTATTCAGGAATGTTTGGTTCGTATATTTTATCAATTGTTATATCATTAATTATCTTTAAGAACTTTTTAAATATCTATGAATTAATTATATTATCAATAATAATTTCAACTTTTTCACAAATTGGTGATTTTTTAGTTTCTTTTATTAAAAGAAAAGCAAAGTTGAAAGATACAGGAAAAATTCTACCTGGTCATGGTGGATTATTAGATCGTTTTGACAGTCTAATATTATCCATTCCTGTAGGTTCTATAATGGTGATGATAATATGAATTATAATGTTGCCATTCTTGGTTCCACTGGATCGATAGGATATTCAACTTTGCTATCATTAAAAAATAGAAAAAATTTTAAAATAGAACTATTAACTACAAAATCAAACGCTAACAAAATATTAAAACAAGCATTAAAATTTAAAGTTAAAAATGTCATAATATCAGACAAGAAAAAATACTTGAAATATAAAGACATATTTAAAGAAAAAAAAATTAATTTATATTTTGGTTTAGAAAATATTCAAAATATCGTTAAAAAAAAAATAACTTATACTATAAATGCTATCACAGGAATAGACGGTTTGGAGCCTACACTTCAAATAATACCATTTTCAAAAAATATTTTGATTGCTAATAAAGAATCCATTATTTGTGGCTGGGAAATCATACAGAAAAAACTAAATAAACATAAAACAAAATTTATTCCAATAGATTCAGAGCATTTCTCAATATGGAAATTAATTGAAACAGAAAAAAACGATATGATTGAAAAAGTTATCTTAACTGCTTCAGGTGGTCCATTTCTGAATAAATCAAAAAAAAAAATTAAAAACATTAATCCCAAGTATGCTTTAAATCATCCAAACTGGAAAATGGGAAAAAAAATTTCAATCGATTCATCAACAATGATGAATAAAGTTCTTGAATATATAGAAGCAAAAAAAATATTTAATTTAGATAATAAAAATATTTCTATTTTAATACATCCAACATCATTTGTTCACGCAATTGTATTTTTCAAGGGAAATATTATAAAATTACTAGCTCACGATACAAAAATGACTATACCAATTGCTAACGCTTTAGGAATAAGGGATAAGTTACCAAATAATATTATTAAATATAATTTGGAAAAGTTGAATAATTTAAAATTTTATATTCCAAAAGATAAACAATTTCCAATTTTATCTATACTTAAAATGTTACCTAAAAGTGCGTCATATTTTGAGACTATTTTGATCACTATAAATGATTTGCTTGTAAACAAATATTTAAAAGGTTCAATAAACTATGTTTCTATCCAAAGAAATTTAATAAATATAATTAAAAGTCCTTATTTTAAGAAATATTATAAATTAAAACCTAAAAATATTTATGATATAAAAAAAATGAGAACTTTAACTAAAAAATACTTAAATTCTAAACTAAAATACTATTATGACTAATATTTATATAAAAAAATCAATTTTAATCACGGTTTTATATTTTAGTTTATTATGTTTTGCAAAATCTGAAATAATTAAGAAATTTGATATAACTGGAAATGATAGAATATCCGACCAAACAATTTTAATGTTCTCTGATCTCGATATTGGTCAAAATGTTAATCAAATTCAATTAAATGAAGCTTTAAAAGAATTGTATTATACAGACTATTTTAAAGATATTAAAATTTCTTTAGATCAAGGAACTTTGACAATTAATGTCATTGAAAATCCTATTATCCAGAGAATAGTAATCAAAGGCGTAAAAGAAGAAAAGCTAAGAAAAATAATAAACGAAATTACTTCAAAAATTGATAAATATCCATTAATTGAAAATAAAATTAATGAACAAATAAACTTATTAAAAAATATATTAAAATCTTATGGATATTATTTTGTTGAACTTGACGTATTCACAAAGAAAAATGAGAATAATACTGTAGATTTGACATATGATTTTAATCTAGGAGAAATTGCAAAAATTTATAAAATTAAATTTATTGGTAATAAAGTTTTTGGAGATAATAAATTGAGAAACATAATTATTTCTGAGGAGACAAAATTTTGGAAGTTTATTACTAGAAATAAGTTTTTAGATACTAATAGAATTAAAGCTGATGTTTTTAAGTTAGAAAATTATTATAGAAATAGGGGATATTATAATGTTAAAATTAAGTCAACTTTTGCGATAATTAATGATCAAAATCAATTCGAATTAGTATTTAATATTGATTCTGGAAAAAAATTTTTCTTTAACAATGTTAATATTAAAGAAGCTGACAATATTCAGGTTGAAGATTTTGCAATATTTCAGGAAAAGTTTAAAGATTTTGAAGGAGAAAAATATTCCAAAAAAAAATTGGAAAATTTAATTAATGAATTAAATGATTACACTTTAAAAAATGACTTCATATTTATAAATGCTACATACACAGAAATTTTAAAAGATAATAATTTAATCGATGTCATAATTACTCTTGATGATGTTAAGAAAAACTATGTTGAAAGAATAAATATATTAGGTAATTTTATAACAGATGAAAAAGTTATAAGAAATTTATTAATCATAGACGAAGGTGATCCGTTTAATAAAATTTTATTTGAAAAATCAATACAAGATATTAAGTCTCAAAATATTTTCAAGGAAGTTAAATATAAATCAAAATCAAAAAATAATTTAAGTAAAATTATAGATATTACAGTTGAAGAAAAAGCAACAGGTGAAATTTTTGCTGGTGCAGGCACGGGAACTACCGGATCATCTTTAACAGCAGGTATTAAAGAAAACAATTATCTAGGATTAGGTATTAAATTAGATACAAATCTTGCTATTACAGAGGACTCAATAAAAGGTAAGTTTTCAGTATTAAATCCTAACTATAAAAATTCAGATAAATCCATAAAAACAGTTATTGAGAGCTCAACCGATGATTTCATGACCTCAAGTGGTTATAAAACAAGTAGAACCGGTCTATCTTTAGGTACAGAATTTGAACAAATGAACGATCTATTTGTAAATATTCAAATCTCTAATTTCTACGAAAATCTTGAAACATCTTCTACTGCAACAAGTGTTGTTAAAAAACAAGATGGTGATTACTTTGAAAATCTAATTACTTATGTTGTGAAATATAATAAACTTGATCAAAATTTTCAACCAACTGACGGATTTATAAATTCATTTTCACAAACTTTGCCAATTTACTCAGATGATCTATCTATAGAGAATAGATTTTCAACTGCTGCTTACCATTCTATAAGTGATAATTTTATTCTTTCTGCCAAATTACTTATACAAGCTATAAATTCTATAGATGATAACGTAAGAATTTCTAAAAGAGTTTATATCCCTGGCAGTCGTTTAAGAGGATTTGAAAGTGGAAAGATCGGACCTAAAGATGGAAATCAATTTATTGGAGGAAATTATGCTACATCTCTTAATTTAAATACAACTATACCAAATATATTTTTTGAAAATGAGAGTATAGATTTTAACTTATTTTTTGATTTAGCTAATGTTTGGGAAGTTGACTATAATAGCAGTCTCGACTCAAATAAAATAAGATCAGCAACTGGAATTGCTTTAAATTGGTTTAGCCCTATTGGTCCATTCACCTTTTCATATGCAATACCAATTACTGAGGCATCAACCGATGTTACAGAAAAATTTAGATTTCAAATAGGTACTTCCTTTTAATGAAAAAAATACTTTTCATTTTCTTAATATTTTTTTTTACAAATAAAGTATTTTCAGAGACTAATATTAATTACTTGGACGTTCAGTTTATAATAGATAATTCAAATTTAGGAAAATTATACAAATCAGAAATAAAAAAAATACAGGATAAAAATAAAACAACAATTATTAATAAAGAACAAATTATTAAGAAAAAAGAAACTGAATTCAACAATCAAAAAAATATTTTAAATCAAGATGAAATTAAAAAAAAGCTGAATGAAATAAATTTATTAATTAATGAATATCAATCATTAAGAAAAAAATTTAACAGTACAATAATCGCTGAAAAAAAAAAATATAGTTTAGAAATTTTGAAAATTCTCAATCCTCTTTTAACAGAATATGTAGAAAAAAATAATATAGAAGTAGTAATTGAAAAAAAAAATGTACTGGTCGGAATAAAAAATTTAGATATAACAAATGATATTCTGTTACTTTTTAATGATAAAACTAAAAATCTAATTAAATCAAATGAAAATTAAAAATAAATTCTTTGAAAAAAGAGATAATATTTATTTGTCTGATATTCTTAAAGTTCTCAAAGAAAAGAACATTAAAGATAATCCAAAGATTAACAATATATTAGATTTAGATAAAGGATCTAAAAATGATATTTCCTTCTTCAATAGCCTTAAATATATAGATTTATTATCAAAATCAAAAATTAGATATGTTTTAACAAGTAAAAAATATTTTAAAATTGTAAAAAAATACAGCAAACCAATTATTGTAAAAAATGTTTTGAAATCAGTTGCATTAGTTACTAAACTTTTTTATCCAAATTCTTTAAATGATGCAGTCGATTTTTCACTAAAAGCACCAATAGAAAAAAACTTTAAAAAAATTAAATTTGGAATAAATACATTAATTGGTAAAAATGTTAAAATAGGAAAAAATTCTATCATAGGTCACAATACTATTATTGAGTCAAATGTAATTATTGGTTTAAATTGTGTTATTGGTAATAATGTATTAATCAAAAATTCAATTATAGGAAATAATGTAAGAATATTAGATGGTACAATAATAGGGAAAAAAGGTTTTGGTTTTTTTCCAGATAAAAATAAAAATTTTAGATATCCTCATGTTGGCATGGTAATAATTAATGATAATGTTGAAATAGGGAGCAATAATAATATTGATAGAGGTTCTATTTCAGACACTGTTGTAGGCAAAAACACTTTTATCGATAATCAAGTTCATATAGCTCATAATGTAAAAATTGGAGAAAATTGTATTATTACTGGCCAAGTTGGTTTTGCTGGCAGCTCTAGTATAGGTAGCAACGTATCAATAGGTGGACAAGCTGGTATTTCTGGTCATTTAAAAATTGGTAATAATGTTCAAATTGGTGGTGGAAGTGGAGTTATAAAAAATATACCAGACAATTCCAAAGTGATGGGATATCCTGCAAAAGATATTAGAAAATTTTTAAAAGACAATTGAATGACAGAGAATTTAAATAAAAAACAAATAGAGGATTTATTGCCTCATAGACAACCAATGCTATTAATAGATGAATTAAGAAATATTAAAAAACTTAAATCTGCGACAGCAGTTGTAAATGTAAAAAAAGATAGTTTTTTTGTTCAAGGACATTTTCCTGGTGAACCTGTTATGCCTGGAGTATTAATTGTTGAAGCATTTGGTCAGGCAGCTGCAGCTCTTACTGCCGCAGGTATTGATAAAGAAACTTATGAAAATAAATTAGTTTTTTTAATGACAGTCGACAAAGCCAGATTTAGAAATCCAGTAATACCTGATTGTAAATTAGAATTAAATATTGAAGCTATAAGGTCTCATGGAAAAGTATGGAAATACAAAGGAGAAGCTTTAGTTAATGGAAAAAAAATGGCTGATGCTCAATGGGCAGCTACTATTGTCGATAGAAAGAAATAATCAGTAGTAATTCTTGATAAGCATTTAAAGAATAATTTGTTATCAATTAAATGTGATACATCAAACAGCAATAGTAGAAAAAAAATCCAAAATTTCAGAAAATGTTGAAATTGGGCCATATTGTATAATAGGCCCCGATGTTGAAATAGCTGAAGGCTCAAAACTACATTCACATATATGTATTAAAGGGAATACAAAAATAGGAAAAAATAATGAGATTTTTCCTTTTGTTTCAATTGGTACAGATCCCCAAGATTTAAAATATAAAGGCGAAAAGAATTCTATAATTATTGGTGATAACAACAAATTTAGAGAATATGTGAATATTAATCCAGGTACATCTCAAGGTGGTACAATTACTAAAATAGGAAGCAATAATTTATTGATGGTTTATTGTCACGTGGCTCACGACTGTAATATTGGCAATAATATAGTTTTAGCAAATAATGTTCAAGTTGGAGGCCATGTTACAATTGAAGATAATGCCATTATTGGAGGTAGTTGCGCTGTTCATCAATTTTCAAGAATAGGACATTTGTCAATGGTTGGAGGAATGACTGGTGTTTTAAGTGATGTAATACCGTTTGGTTTATCATTAGGAAATAGAAACAATTTAGTTGGTCTTAATCTTATTGGACTAAGAAGAGCAAAAGTTTCAAATGATGATATCAAAATATTGCAAAAATTTTATAATATAGTTTTTAGTAATCAAAATTTTAGATTAAATGTAGAAAATCTAGATACAGATATGAAAGAGAATAAATATGTTAAAACTGTAATTGATTTTATAAATTCTGATAAAAAGCGACCAATATCTCTTCCAGAAAATATTAAATGATCGGATTATTTTTAGGAGAAAAAAAATTACCATTAGAAATTCTAAAAAGTTTAAAAAAAAAGAAAATTAAATATTTCATAATTGATTTGTCAAAAAATAATAAATTCAAAAAAGACAAAAATAGTTATTTTATCAATATTGGAAAATTTGGCAAAATAATAGAATTAATTAAATCTAAAAAATGTAAAAAAGTTTTGTTTGCAGGAAATATTGTTAAACCAAGAATGTCAAAACTTAAATTAGATCTTAAAGGTATTTACTATATCCCTAGAATTATCAGAGCATCTAAACTAGGAGATGCAGCTATACTAAAAGAATTGATCAATATATTGTCGGAAAATAAAATAAAAGTTATTAAATTAAATTCTTATAATCCAGAATTAACTTTAAGCAAAGGATGTCACACAAAATTGAAACCTAGTATGACTGATAAACTTACTATCAAAAAGGGTATTCAAATATTGAATAAAACAAATTCGCTTAATCATATTCAGGCATTAGTGATTAATAACCAGAAGATAATTTCTATCGAAAAAAGAAAAGGTACCAAAGATATGTTAAAATCAATTAGAAACAATAATCTAAAAAATAAACTTTTACTAAAGATGCCTAAATCTAAGCAAGATTTACGTGTTGATTTGCCGACTATTGGCCTGGAGACATTAAAAGATTGTAAAAAGGCAAATATTAAAGGAATTGTTGTTAGATCAGGTCAAAATATATTTTTAGATAAGCAAGAAGGATTGAAATTTGCTAATAGAAATAACATTTTCGTCATAGCTAAATGAAGAAGATTTTTATTTTAACTGGCGAGCCATCAGGTGATAAATTAGCCTGTGAAGTAATTAAAGAGTTAAAAAAGACAAAAAATGACATTGAATTTTTATCTGTTGGAGGTCAACATTTAAAATCTATAGGTATTAAGTCAATATATGATCAAGAAGATATTACTTATATAGCCTTTACTGACATATTGTTAAATATTTTTAAGATAAAAAAAAAAATTAATGAAACAGTAAAAAAAGTTTTAGATTTTAATCCTGACATTTTATTTAGTGTTGATAGTCCTGATTTTACTCTTCGTGTTGCAAAAATAATTAAATTAAAAAAACCAGATATCAAAACAATTCATTTTATAGCACCCAAAGTTTGGGCATGGCGAGAGGGTAGAGTGAAAAAAATGAAAAGTTTCTTAGACCACATTCTTTTATTATTTGATTTTGAAAAGAAATATTTTGATAAGGAAAAACTAAAAAATACATTTGTTGGCCACCCAATATTAGATAATACAAATCACAAAAAGATTGAAATTAATGAATTATTAAAGGGAAAAATTATCTCAATTTTTCCTGGTAGTAGACTGTCTGAACTGAAATCGCATGTGCCTATACTTATTGGGTTTATTAAAAAAATGAATGAAGAAAAAAATAATTATCATTATGTATTTCATGCAACTGAAGGTTCTAAAGATTATTTATCTCAAATCATAAAAAAAAATAACTTAGATAACGTTGATCTTATTTCAAATGAAAATATAAAAATTGCGACAATTAAAAAATCTATTTTTGCAATTGTTAAATCCGGAACAATTTCACTTGAAGTTTGTAAATATGGTGTACCATCAATAATAATTTACAAAATGAATTTTCTAAATTTTTTTATTGCTAAATTATTTTTAAAAATAAAATTTGCAAACATGATAAATATTATTAACAATAAAGAAATTATTCCTGAACTTTTACAAAATGAATGTAATTCATATGAAATATATAAAACTGTTAATTATTTATTAAAAAAACCAGAAATTATAAATGAACAATTAAAACAAGTTAATAAAACTATTGAGGAATTAAGATCGAATACTTCATCAAGCAATGAAGCTTCCAACGTTTTGTTATCTTATTTGAGATAATCTTTTTGACACTTCCTCTTTACCAAGTGCACATAATATATCATATATACCTGGTCCAAACTTTGATCCTGTAAGGCATATTCTTAGTGGTTGCCCAACTCCTTTAAAATTTGTATTATTATTTTTTATCAGGCCATTTATTATTGGTTCTAGTGTTTCTCTGGTAAAATCTGAAAGTTTATTAATATCATCACTAAATAATTTAATAATTTTTTTAGCTTTTTCGTCTAAAAGTTTTTTATCTTCTTCTTCTATTTGAAATTTGTCATTTATTAAAAACTTTGAATTTTTGTAAATATCTTCCAAAGTTTTTGCTTTATTTTTTAAAAAGTGTAATGAATCTTTAATTTTTTTCTTTGCTAAATCAGGTATCTTTTCTTGATATGTTTCACAATAAGTTGTTAAAAAATTAAACAGATCATTTTCATTAATATTTTTTATATAATGTTCATTCATTGAATAAATTCTGCTAATATCTAATTTTGAAGGTGATTTCCCAATCCCCTCTAAATTGAAATATTTGATACTTTCGTCTAAGTTAAAAATTTCTTTATCTTTGTATGACCATCCTAATCTAAGAAGATAGTTTCTAAGAGCATTAGGCATTATTCCAATTTTTGAATAATCATCTAATGTTGATGAATTATCTCTTTTTGATAGTTTTTTTCCCTCCATTGTATGAATTAGTGGTATGTGAGCAAAAGATGGTACTTTCCAATTCATAGCTTCATAAATTTGTATTTGTTTGAATGTATTTATTTTATGATCATCACCTCTAATTATATGTGTCATGCCCATTAAATGATCGTCAACTGATGCTGACAAATTATATGTTGGTGATCCATCAGCTCTTAATATAACAAAATCTTCAATAGTATTATTTTCTATTTCTATATTTCCCTGGACCAAATCTTTTAAGATAGATTTTCCCTCAACTTTACTTTTAAATCTAATTACAGGATCGATTTCTTTCGGAGCATCTGACTCACTCTTATTTCTCCACTTTCTGTTGTAAATATATGGTATCTTTTTTTGTTTTGCTCTTTTTTTTTGTTCTTCAATTTCGTCACTTGAACAATAACATTTATAAGCTAAACCTTTTTTTAATAGTTCATTAGCTATATTTATGTGATCATCTATTTTTTTTGATTGAATGTATTCACTATCTTCATAATTAATTCCTATCCATTTTAGTGAATTTATTATTTGATTTTTAAATTCATCTTTTGACCTTTCTTTATCAGTATCCTCTATCCTTAAATAAAATTTTCCACCTTTATTTTTTGAATATAGCCAATTGAATAATGCTGTTCTTACTCCTCCAATGTGTAAAGGTCCAGTTGGTGATGGAGCAAATCTAGTTGCTACTATTTTCATCAGATTTATTTAGACTATTTTAAGAAAAGTTTCTATATAAAGATACTAGAATTCCTTGAACTTTTACTCTATCAGGGCCAAATATTTTTGTCTCGTAATTACGATTAGCGCTTTCTAAAGCTACGGTTTTACCCTTTCTTCTAATTCTTTTTAACATTGCCTCATGATCGTCAATTAAAGCAACTACAATTTTACCATTTTCAGCAGTATCAGCTTTTCTCACAATTACTGTGTCACCATCATTTATTCCAGCTTCAATCATGGAGTCTCCTTGTACTTTAAGTCCAAAAAATTCTCCATTCTTTTCAATATTTGAGGGCAAAGGTATTCTAGCAACTTCGTTTTGAATTGCTTCAACAGGTGTACCTGCAGCAATCTTTCCTAAAACAGGGATTTCGTTTTCATCAGAATTATTTCTATTTGAACTCTCATCAAGTCCACCTTTAATTACACTTGGTGAAAAGCTATTGTAAATATCGTTTGCAGAAGCTGTCTCAGGTAATTTAATGACTTCCAAAGCTCTTGCTTTATGAGCTAATCTTTTAATAAAGCCTCTTTCTTCCAAGGCACTGATTAATCTATGGATTCCAGATTTAGATTTTAAATTTAGCGACTCCTTCATTTCTTCATAGGACGGAGATACACCACTGGATCTCAACTTTTTGTTGATAAATAAAAGCAGGTTTTTTTGTTTTTTAGTTAACATAGAACAAACTGTGTACATGAATGTTCTATAAAAGTTCTTTCAGTTAAACAAGAGTTAAAAAACCAACAAATTCAATACTTTTTTTATAAAATAGAAAAAATATTATTATTTTCTAAATTTTTTAAAATTGATTCACCAATAAGAAATGTTTTTATTTTAGTTTCTGAGGCTATTTTCAAAACATCTTCTTTGTTTTTTATTCCACTCTCTGAAATTAAAGGTCCGTCATGATTAATTAAAATATTATGAATATCATAAGTTGTATTTATATCTGTTTTTAGTGTTTTTAAATTCCTATTGTTTATACCTATTAGTGCATCTTTGTACTTTAGAGATTTTTTGGCCTCTTCAACAGTGTGAACTTCAATAATTACAGACATTTTAAGTTTCTCTGCTTCTTCATACAACTCATCTGCGGTTTCTTCATCAACGCCAGCTAAAATTATTAAAATGGCATCAGCACCATAACTCCTAGAAAGATGTACTTGAAATTTATCAACAAAAAAATCTTTACATAAAATAGGTAAATTTATTTTTTGTTTAATTTTACTAATATGAATTAAGTTTCCCAAAAAAAAATCTTCTTCAGTTAAAACTGACAGGCAAGTTACATTATTTTTTAAGTATATATTGGCAATTTCAACAGGGTTATAATTTTCAATAATTATACCAGCTGAAGGGCTGGCTTTTTTAATCTCTGCAATAATAGAGATTTTATCGTTATTTATATTATTGAGTATTTTTTCTTTAAAATTTATATAATTTTTTAGATTTGTAATTTTCTCATTTAGAGAATTTATTGAAATATCTTTTTTTAAAATTTGAATTTTATTTCTTTTTTTATTAATTATTTTTTCTAATATATTCTCAGACATTTCTCAATTTTTCTAAATGTAAATATGTTTTTCCTGATAATAAATGATCCCTTGCTTTTTCATACGCATGTTTAAAATTATATTCTCTTTCGGATATTATTAAACCAGCTGCAGCATTTAATGATACTGCTTTGGAAAAGTCATCATCATTACCTTTAAATATATCTATAATTTTTTGCGAATTAAATTTTGCATCGTTGCCAACTATCTTATCAAAACCTTCAGCATTTACATTTAATTCTTTAGGATCAATAATCATTTCATTAATTTCCCCATTTCTTAATTGTTTAACGATAGTTTTATCATATGGCGATATTTCGTCTAAACCATCATTGCTATTAACAATCCAAGCAAATTTAATATTTAAATCTTTCAAAGCACTAGCAAATATATCTAGAAGTTTTTTATTAAAAACTCCCACAACTTGTTTTTCAACATTTGCTGGACTGCTCAAAGGACCAATCATATTAAAAATTGTTCTCCTCCCAATTTTTTTTCTGGTTGGACCAACATATTTCATTGCGCTATGATAATTTGGAGCAAACATAAATCCAAAATGATTTTTTTTTATTTGGTTCTCGATATCTTTGGGCTCAAAATTAATATTTATATTTAATGCTTCCAAAACATCTGCAGATCCACATTTTGATGAAACTGCTTTATTACCATGTTTTGCTACATTAATACCCATACTTGAAAGTAATAATGCGGAAGCAGTAGATATGTTTAGTGTATCCTTGCCATCCCCGCCTGTTCCACAGGTATCTATGCAGTCATCTACATTAACTTTTTTCGCTTTATTTCTAAGTACCGAGACACCACCTGCTATTTCTGTTGAAACTTCACCCTTTTTAGAGAGCAGAGTTAAAAATTTATAAATTTCATTATCTTTAGCTTTTCCATTCATCAAAATTTCAAAAGCACCAACACTTTCTTGTAATGTTAAATTTTCATTTAATTCAAGTTTTTTTAAATATTTTTCCATTTATTTAATAAAATTTTTTAAAATTTTTAAACCAACTTTTGTCTTTATACTTTCAGGATGAAATTGTACTCCATGAACATCATAAATTCTATGTTTAACACCCATAATTATTCCATCTGAGGTCATAGCTGTAATTTCTAAATTTTTAGAAAGTGTTTTCTTATCGATTATTAAACTATGGTATCTAGTTGCCTCAAATATTTTTGGTATTCCTTTTAAAATCCCTATATTTTTTGAAATTATTTTACTTGTTTTTCCATGAACCAATTCTTTAGCCTGAATAATTTTAGATCCAAATATTTGACCTATAATTTGATGACCTAAACAAACCCCAAGTATTGGAATTTTATTATACAATTCATTTACTATTGATAGACAGTTTCCAGCTTGATCGGGATTACCGGGACCTGGTGATATCACAATTTTATTATATTTTTTCTTTAATATTTCTTTTGTATTAATTCTATCATTTCTTACTACGTCTACATTTTGACAAAACTTAGATATGTAATGATATAAATTAAATGTAAAACTATCATAGTTATCAATTAAAATTATTTTCATAATTACTCAATTGCTTTTAATAGAGCCTTTGCTTTATTAACTGTTTCAAGATATTCGTTTTGTGGTTTACTATCTGCAACTATTCCAGCACCAGATTGCACATAAAATTTCTTATTTTTAGCTACTGCAGTTCTAAGTGCAATACATGTATCAAATTCACCATTTGCTGAAAAATATCCAATTCCACCGGCATAAACTTTTCTTTTAGTTGTCTCTAGCTCATCTATTATCTCCATTGCTCTAATTTTTGGAGCCCCAGATACTGTTCCAGCTGGAAATCCAGACAACATAGTTTCAAATTTTGAGTATTTATTATTAAATACTCCTTCAACATTGGATACAATATGCATGACATGAGAATATCTTTCTACTGAAAAACTTTCAGTCACTTTGACAGTATTAATCTTTGATACTTTTCCAGTATCGTTTCTTCCTAAATCAAGAAGCATTAAATGTTCAGAAAGCTCTTTTTTGTCATTCAGTAAATCTTTTTCAAAAAATAAATCTTGTTTTTTATTTTTCCCCCTTGGTCTTGTTCCGGCAATCGGTCTAATAGTGACTTTATTATTTCTTAACCTAACAAGTATTTCTGGACTAGCTCCAATAATTTGAAAATCTTTAAAATTAAAAAAATACATAAAAGGAGAAGGGTTCGTTTTCCTTAATTTTTTATAAATTTCTATTGGATTTTTACTTAATTTGGTTTCAAATCTTTGACTTAGAACTACCTGAAATATGTCTCCAATTTTAATATATTTTTTAGCCTTCTTTACATTTGATAAAAATTTTTGTTTAGAAATATTTGATTTTACTTTTGTTTTAACTTTTTTATTAATTTTATCTAGATACGAATTATTATAATTCGATAAAAAAATTAAATTCTCAATTTGACTAATTATTTTTTCATACCTTATTTGATAATTATTTATTTTTTCATCACAAAAAACATTAATAATAAAATATAATTTCTTTTTTATATTATCATGTATTATTAATTCTCTTGGTCTGATAATTCTAGCATCAGGTAATTTTAAATCATCTCTATTTTTATTAGGAATATTTTCTAGATATCTAATAATGTCATATGAAAAGTATCCTGATATTATGGAGCTAATTGAGGGTAATTCTCTAGGAATTTTAAATTTAAAACTTTCAATAACATTTTCTATATTTTTTTTTGCACTACCTTTTAAAATTTTAACTTTGTTGTCAAAGTATATCTTACTCACATTGTTGTTAAATTCCCAAATTTTATCAGGATTTTTTCCAAAAATCGTATATCTACCTTTAATAAATCCTTTTTCTACTGACTCAAATACAAAAGCATTTTTCTCAGTAAAGAAATTATTTATTAAATTTATTATTTCTTTAGAACCATCACTATCCAAGGATAAATAGAGTATTTGGTTTATTTTTTTTTTATGATTAATCTTAAATTGTTTAAGGCTTATATTAAGCATTATTTAAAATAATCTTTTATTCGATCTATATTGTTATTAAAAATTTTAACTTCATACTTGGAGTTAAGTGATGTATCATAGGAACTATAAATATCATCAATCAAATTCATATTTGTTTTAGCTAAATATTCTTGAATATTTTCATTTGTGCTTTTTAAATTTTCATAGGTAATCTGATTAATTTTTGCTAAAAATATATTATTAGCTCTATTTGAAACCATAACAAAACTATTTTTTGGCAATTCATAAATAAGCTTTAAAGATGTTTCATCAAATAAACTATCATCATTAATTGAATTAATTATTCCTGAATTTATACTTTCTTTATTTTTTACTAGATTGTAAAAGTCGGCGTCAATAAAATCTTTATTTTGAATTTTTTCAAATAAATTTTTATTAAGATCAAATTTTTTCTTTAATAAAATTCTATTTTTAACTTTATCTCTGAAGGATGTATCATTTTTATTTGGTAGTAAATTATTTATTTTTGTAATCTGATATAGTAAAAAGTAATTGTCTTTATCTTTTAAAACTATTTCTTTTTTTTCTTTATTTTCGTAAATTTCTTTTAATACGTCATCCTCATTTACGAACTTAAAATTGTCTCTTTTTTGCAATTTTATTTCATTTTTTCTAGCGATATCTTCTAAAGAAACTTCATTTAATATATCATTTTCTATTTCATCAATTTTTTTGTAAAAATCTTCGTTAAATTCGTTGATTTCAATTAGATTTGAGGGTTCAACTTTAGCATAACTAAAATTAATGTATGCTTCTTTTAAGTTTTCCTCATTTTCGATTATATAATTATTAATTTCATCGTCTGAAATATTTTTATCATAAGCATATTCAAGATCATAGTATTGAATATTTATTTTTTTGTTCTCATCTACGTAAACTTTATTTTGTAGATAATAGGGTGATTTAATACCACCACCAATATAATCAAATAGTCTTTTTCTTAACTGAGAATTTTTTAATCTATTTTCAAATTCAGCTGCAATAATATTATTCTCTAAAAGAAATTTTTCATATTTTAATCTTGAAAAATTTTTGTTATCATCAAGAAAATTTATGTCGTTTTGTAAATTTAATTTTAATGATCTATCTGATACTTTTACATTTAAATCTTTATACTCCATTGACATTAAATCTTTTGATATAAGATCGCTCAAAATTCTTTCTAAGATGTTATTATCTAAATTTTCTTTTATATAATCAGGATTAATTCTTGATCGGTTTATATGATCAATGAAGTCTTTTGTTGAAATTGAATTATTATTTATCTTAGCAATATTATTTGTATTCCCGCCACTAAAGACACTTCCCATTCCCCAAAAAACAAAAGGAACAATTATTATAGCCACGAGGACACCCGCCAATTTACTATTTGTAAAACCTCTTAATTTTCCCAACATGAGTAATTCTTTATATATTGATTATAAAAAACAAACCTATAAATTAAATTATCTAAGATGACAAATAATAATATGATCTTTATAGCTAATTGGAAGATGAATGGAGAAAAAAGTCACATCTCTGGCATCAATAAAACCATAAAATTTTTAAAACAATCAAAAAATAAAAAAAATCAAATTATTTACTGTCCACCATTTACCCTAATTTCATCGGTTAAAAATAAAGTAAAAAACACTAAAATTAAAGTAGGTGCTCAGAACCTATCTCAATTAAATGATTATGGTGCATTTACAGGATCTGTTAATTCTAAATTAATTAAGTCAGCAGGAGGCGAGTACGTAATTGTTGGTCATTCTGAAATTAGAAATCAGGAAAATGATATACTAATAAATAAAAAAATTCATTCAGCACTTAAAGAAAAATTAAAGGTAATTCTTTGTATTGGGGAAACATATAAAGAAAAAAAAAATAATAAAACCCTCTCAGTACTTAAAAGACAAATAACCATTGCATTAAAGAATATAAAAAAAATTAATAATATTATTTTTGCATATGAACCTAGATGGTCCATCGGAACTGGAAAAATACCAAAATCATCTGAATTAAGAAAAAACTTTAGAGATATAAATAATATAATTAGTAAATTAAAAAAAAATCAAAAACGCAAAATTATCTATGGAGGATCTGTTAATTCAAAAAATGTTTCAGAGTTAAAAAAAATTAATGATTTAAAAGGATTTTTAATAGGAAGCGCTTCTTTGAGAGCAAAAAATTTTATTGATATAATTAAAAAATCAACTAATTAAACCTCGTGGAAAATATACTATTAATAATTAATATTATTCTTGCGGCTATTCTAGTTGTCTTAGTTCTATTTCAAAAATCTGAGGGTGGCGCATTAGGCATTGGAGTGTCTCAAGATAACTTTATGCTTTCAAGATCTGCAGGAAATTTTTTAACTAAAGCTACAGCAATAATTGCTACTCTATTTATAATATGCAGTCTGTGTTTAACGATTCTTTCTAGAGGTGAATTAACGCCCACAACATCAGTTTTAGATAAAATAGAGGAAACTGATGATGCTCCAAAGGTTCCAGATAGCAATAATTAATACTTTGAATTTTTAAGTTTTAGGTCTATAAGATACTTCCATGGCGCGATATATCTTTGTCACTGGCGGCGTGGTATCATCACTTGGAAAAGGATTATCCTCAGCATCACTTGCATATTTATTAAAGTCACAAGGTTATAAAGTCAGGATACGTAAAATGGATCCATATTTAAATGTTGATCCTGGAACAATGAGTCCTTTTCAACATGGAGAGGTATTTGTTACTGATGATGGTGCAGAAACTGACTTAGATTTAGGACATTACGAAAGATTCACAAATATATCATCAAAACAATCGGATAATATTACTACAGGTAAAATTTATAGCGATGTGATAAAAAAAGAGAGACAAGGGGGCTATCTAGGTAAGACAGTTCAAGTCATACCACACATAACAGATAGAATAAAAAAATTTATTAGCAAAGACATTATTAATGAAGATTTTGTAATTTGTGAAATTGGTGGAACTGTTGGTGACATAGAAAGTTTACCGTTTCTAGAAGCCATAAGACAATTCTCAAACGATCATGGAAGGTCTAGAACATTATTTGTTCACTTAACATTAGTTCCTTTTATGAAATCTTCTGATGAGATAAAAACCAAACCTACACAACATAGTGTTAAAGAATTAAGAAGTATCGGTATACAGCCGGATATTGTTATATGTAGATCAGAGCAACATATACCTTTAGAGCAAAGAAAAAAAATATCTTTATTTTGTAATGTTGATATTGAAAACGTTATTGAGACTGTTGATGTTAGAACAATTTATGAGGCACCAATTAGTTTTTATAACCAAAAATTAGATAAACAAGTTTTAAAATATTTTAAAATAAAATCAAAAAAGAAACCCAATTTAAATCCATGGAGAAAAATTACTTCAACTGTTCTGAAAAATAATAAAGTAATTAATATTGGAATAATTGGTAAATATGTAAACTTAAAAGATGCATATAAATCTTTAGATGAAGCATTAACACACGGCGGCATAGCAAATAATGTAAAAGTTAATTTAGTAAGAATTGAATCTGATAAACTAAAAAAAAATGAAATAAGCAAAAAACTTAGAAGTGTTTCAGGAATATTAATTCCAGGTGGATTTGGTAAAAGAGGAACAGAGGGTAAGATTGCAGCAATTAAATATGCAAGAGAAAGAAAAATACCCTTTTTTGGTATTTGTTTTGGTATGCAAATGGCAATTATTGAATTTGCCAGAAACAAATTAAATATAAAAAATGCTGGTTCTACAGAGCTTGATAAAAAATGCTACCCTGTTATTGGATTAATCCATGAATGGAACAAAAATGGAAAAGTTTTTAAGGGTACAGAAAAAAACTTAGGCGGTACAATGAGATTAGGTCTTTATGTAGCTAAATTAAAAAATAATTCTGCCATAAAAAAGATTTATAAATTAAATGAAATTAAAGAAAGACACAGACATAGATATGAAGTTAATAACAACCAAAGATCAAAATTTGAAAAAAAAGGATTAATATTTTCAGGCATGTCTCCAGATAATAAATTACCTGAAATAATTGAATTAAAAAATCATCCCTGGTTTATTGGCGTTCAATTTCATCCAGAGTTTAAATCAAGACCATTATCACCACATCCATTATTTAAATCTTTTATAAAAGCTTCAAAAAATTATCATGGAAAATAGAATTATTAAGTGTCAGGATATAAATATTTCTAACTCAAATAAAATTTGTTTAATAGCAGGACCATGCCAACTAGAAACTGAGCAACATGCTTTGGACATGGCAGGGGAAATTAAAAATATTACTGACAAATATGAAATTGGATTTATATACAAAACATCATTTGATAAAGCTAATAGAACAAGTCTTAAAGGTAAAAGAGGAGCTGGATTAGAAAAATCTTTACCAGTTTTTGATAAAATAAAAAATCAAATAAAAGTCCCTGTCCTTACTGATATTCACAATGAGGAGCAATGCTCAATTGTTGCGCCACATGTTGACGTTTTACAAATTCCTGCATTCTTATGTCGACAAACAGATTTATTAGTTGCCGCTGCAAAAACAAAAAAAATTATCAATGTGAAAAAGGGTCAGTTTTTAGCTCCATGGGATATGGTAAATGTAACAAAAAAAATATCTGAGTCAGGAAATAATAATATCCTTGTAACAGAGAGAGGGGCTAGTTTTGGATATAATACTTTAGTAACAGATATGAGATCAATACCCATAATGACAAAAAATGGTTATCCGATTGTTTTTGATGCCACTCATTCAGTTCAGCAACCAGGTGGTCAAGGAGACAAAAGTGGAGGACAAAGAGAATTTGTTGAACATTTATCTAGAGCAGCTGTTGCAGTGGGTGTTGCTGCTATTTTTATAGAGACACATCAAGATCCTGATAATGCTCCTTCTGATGGGCCAAATATGGTTCCGCTTAATAAATTAGATAATCTTATTAATCAGATTGTAGAAATAGATAATCTAATAAAAAAAAATAATGTCTAAAATTTCTAAAGTTATTGCAAGACAAGTTTTTGATAGCAGAGGAAATCCAACTATAGAAACAGAAGTATTTGTAAAAGATATGAGTGCATCAGCAATTTGTCCTTCCGGAGCATCAACTGGAACTTACGAAGCTTTTGAAAAAAGAGATATTAATAATAAAAAATATCTTGGAAGAAGTGTTTTAAAACCAGTTGAATTTATAAATAACGTAATATCAAACAAGTTAAAAAATTTTAATGTTCATCAACAAGAAAAGATAGATAATTTATTAATAAGGCTTGATGGAACAAAACAAAAAAAAAGAGTTGGAGCTAATGCAATTCTTTCAGTTTCTATAGCTGTCAAAAAATTATCTTCTAAAATTAAAAAAATTCCAATTTATAAAAATTTGCTAATAAATAAAAATTTTAAATTACCTTATCCTTTAATGAATATAATTAATGGAGGTGCACATGCAAATAATGGCCTCAGAATACAAGAGTTTATGATAAGACCTGATAAAGCTAAATCTTTTTCTGAAGGTGTTAGAATGTGTTTTATCGTTATTAATAGATTGAGAGATTTAATCAAGAAAATGGGTCATTCTACTTCTGTAGGAGATGAGGGTGGGTTTGCTCCAATGATAAATGATAATGAAAGCGCGCTTAAACTTATAGTAAAAGCTATAAATTTATCAGGTTTTAAAAATGGAAAAGACATAGTTATATGTCTGGACGTTGCAGCAAATGAGTTGCTTAAAAATAAAAAATATTCAATTCACTCTAAAAAGTACACCAGTGTAGATGAATCCATAGAAAATTATCTTAGACTTGTGCAAAAATATAAAATTATGTCTATCGAAGACCCATTTGGTGAAAATGATTGGTCAGCTTGGACAAAGCTTTTAAATAAAACAAAAAATAAATTACAAATTGTTGGGGATGATTTGTTTGTTACAAATTTAGAAAGATTGAAAATTGGTTTTTTGAATATTTCAGCTAATTCAATATTAATTAAATTAAATCAAATTGGTACTGTCACAGAAACACTTGAGGTTATAAAATTTGCAAAATTAATTGGTTATAAGACCATAATTTCACATAGATCTGGTGATAGCGAGGATACATTTATTGCAGATTTTGCTGTAGGAACTGATTCTAATCAGATTAAAACTGGGTCATTAGCAAGATCGGAGAGAGTTTCAAAATATAACCAATTGTTAAGAATTGAACAAGAACTTGGAAAAAAATCAAAAATGCATATTCTTAATTAATGTTTGAAAAAATAAAAAAAAATTATTTTATTTTAATTATAACATTTCTATTTATTTACTTTTTTTTTAATTTATTAGGTGGTGATAGAGGTCTAATCTCTTATTTAAAAAAAAAAGAAATTTATGAAGAATTGAAGATAAAACAAACAGATTTGAATTTTAAAATTCAAGAATTGGAGCACAAAAACTCTTTATTAACTAAAGATATAGACCTTGATTTTATTGAAGTTTTGATACGAGACAAATTTTTATTTGGAAAAGATGGAGAGACTACTTATATAATAAAAAATGATGGACAAAATTAGACCAAGACACCCTGAAAAAGTTAAAAATCCAGTTAATCCAATTAAAAAGAAACCAGCCTGGATTAGATCCAAACTATCAGATAGTAAGGAATTTTTTTTTACCAAAACTGTAGTTAATCAAAACAATTTAGCCACTGTTTGCCAGGAAGCAAACTGTCCAAATATCACTGAATGTTGGAGTAAAAGACATGCAACATTTATGATAATGGGTGATACCTGCACTAGAGCTTGTGCCTTTTGTGATGTTAAAACTGGGAAACCCGAAAAATTGGATCAATTTGAACCAATAAAAATTGCAAATGCAGTTAAAAAATTAAATTTAAGACATGTTGTAATTACATCTGTTGATAGAGATGATTTACCAGATGGTGGATCTACTCATTTTAAAGAAGTTGTAGAAATTACTAGAAAAAAAAATCCAAATACTACAATAGAAGTCTTAACGCCGGATTTTCTTAGAAAAGGTGAATCTTATAAAATTATTTTAAGTGCAAACCCTGACGTTTTTAATCATAATATTGAAACAGTTCCAAGATTATACGTAAAGGTTAGACCTGGCGCTAGATATTTTTCATCTTTAGAACTTCTTAAAAATGCAAAAAAAGATAATAAACAAGTTTTTACTAAGTCAGGCATAATGGTTGGTTTGGGTGAGGAAAAAGATGAAGTGATCCAAGTAATGGATGATTTAAGATCTGCAAATGTTGATTTTTTAACAATTGGTCAATACCTTCAACCAACGGCAAAACATCATCCTTTAGATAGATATTATCATCCAGATGAATTTAAAGATCTAGAATTAATAGCAAAGTCAAAGGGTTTTTTATTAGTTTCATCTTCACCATTAACTAGATCTTCATATCATGCTGATGAAGATTTTGCCAAATTAAAAAAAAATAGACATAATTAATTAAATGCCAAAAGCATCAGTAACGCGATTAATAGAACGCGATAAAAAAACACTTATTAATTTTGTTTTAGATATTGAAAAGTATCCTGAATTTATTCCATTTTGTATAGATTCTAAGGTTTATGAGAAAAAAGAAGTTGAAGATTGTATAAAAATTATCGCAGATTTAACTATTGGTAAAAAACCTTTTACTGACACTTATAAAAGTGATGTTATGTATGATAAAAAAAATGATCATATTCACGTGACTAATATTGATGGTCCTTTGAATTATTTAGAAAATAATTGGAAATTTATTGAGAAAGATAATTTCACCGAAGTACATTTTGATGTCGATTTTGAAATTAAAAATAAATTTCTTAATATTATAATGTCAAAATCTTTTCAATACGGGCTTAATAAAATAGCTGATGCTTTTCAAAAAAGAGCTGAAAGTTTGTAATTTCTAACTAAATAATTCTTGTCAGTAAATTAATACATTTTTTAACTGTATTATTTTGTATTATCGATCTTTTCTTTTTACCAAATAGTTTTTTTATAACAATAATTTTATTTCTTTTTTTGATACCAATAAATACAAGACCAACAGGTTTATTTTTTGTACCACCTTTAGGACCCGCAATACCTGTAATTGATAAGTTGATTTTACTTTTTGATAATTTAGATAAATTTTCTACCATGGACTTACAACATTCTTGGCTTACAGCTCCATATTTATCAATTATATTTTTTTTAACTTTGAGAATATTAATTTTAGCATTATTAGAGTATGTAATTAATCCCAATTTAAAATACTTTGACGAGCCATTTAATTTAGTTAATTTACTAGAAAGCAAACCACCTGTACAAGACTCTGCTACAGATATAGAGATTTTTTTCTTAATAAGTTTTTTGTGTAATCTATCAATACTCATTAAAATTTAAATGAAACAAGATATATTATTAACATCGTATACAATCCAGCCATTATATCGTCCATAATAATACCAAAAAAATTTTTATGTTTTTTATCAAAATAATTTACTGGGAAGGGTTTAACGATATCAAAAAATCTAAAAAGAATAAAAGATAATAAATAGTATATTTCAACCGGAACGTTTATTAAATTTTTAGATGATAAATATACTATAAGTATTAAAGGCATTGCTTGGCCCAACACTTCATCAATTACAATTTGTCTGGGATCTTTGTTTTCAAATTCAGTTGCAGAGTCCATTACAGCATAAAAAGAATAAAAAAATATTATTGAATATAATACCAAAATATAATTAAGATTTTTAAACCCCGATACCTCAAACAGTATATAAAGTATTATCAATGTACTCAAAGATGTAAAAGTTCCAGGAATTTTAGAAATATATCCATTCCCAAAAAAAGTAGATATTAGTAAATTTATTTTTTTCATTTTGATAATGAACAAACAACTTCACATGCAATAGCTTGTTCTTTTCCAATTATACCTAATTTTTCTGCGGTTTTCCCTTTTAAATTTATTAAATTTCTATTTATAGAAAGCAAATCTGATAATGACTTTATTATTTTATTTCTAATTATTGAAACTTTTGGATTTTCGCATATTAAATTTATATCTATATTATTTATTGAAAAGTTATTATTGTATAACAACTTAAGAACTGGTGTTAGCATGTTTTTAGATCTAATATTTTTAAATTTAGTTAAATTACTTGGATATAGTGTTCCGATATCACTTTTTCTCATTGCACCTAATAATGCATCTATAATTGCATGCAGAATTACATCTCCATCAGAATGACCCTTGAGGCCTGAGTGGAAAGGTATTTTTACCCCTCCGAGATAGAGTTTTTTATTTTTAATTAATCTATGTATATCGAAACCAATTCCATAATAAGTTTCTGATTTTAAGTATTTCAAATCATCTAAGGTTGTTATTTTGAAATTATTTTTATCTCCGAGGATAAATTTAATTTTCTTATTATTATTTATGTAAAGACTAGCTTCATCTGTAATCTTTTTTTTATTATTTTTATATAAATTAAAAAGTTCACTAAAATTAAAACATTGAGGCGTTTGAGTTAATAAGATTTTGTCGCGATCTAAATTATTTATTTTATTATTATTTTTATATTTTACTGAATTTTCTGAATTTAAATAAGGGACTACAGCTCTATTTTTTTTTAAATTATTTTTTAATTTCATCAATAAATTTATTGATAAATTTGGTCTTGCAGCATCATGAATATATACATTTTCAATTTTTTTATTCTTTAAGAAACCTAAGGCTTTTTGAGTAGAATTATGTCTCTCTGTTCCTCCTTTTATCACATCTATATTTTTGTAATTTTTTTTTTTTATTTTTTTATTTGAAACTACTACAATTCTTTTAAATAATTTTGAGTCTTGAGCAATTTTTAATGCATGCTCAAATAAAGGCTTATTTTTATACGTTATAAATTGTTTATTAATTTTTGATTTAAATCTCTTACTTTTCCCCGCACTTAATAATATAAAACAATCACTCATGTATTTATTTATAAATTTTTATATATATTCATAGTTTATGATAACTTTTATAAAAAGAAATTTATTTATAATAATATTATTTCTTCTAACTGTATTTCTATCTTTTATTACATTTTTAACATTTATTGGAAGAAGTTTTATTGAGTTAAATCAACAAAATTTACAACTCGTTCTAATTTTAAATATTGCTTTTTTAATATTATTTTTTGTCTTAATTTTTGTTGACATCAAAAATTCAATTAAAAATAATATAAATGTAAGAGGATCGGTTGCAAACAGAAAATACATAATTTCTTTTGGTTTATTTACATTGATTCCATCATTACTTATTTCAATATTTTCTTTGTTTATTTTTTCATTTGCTCTTGAAAAATACTTTGATAAAAAAATTACTACCGCTGTTAACAATTCATATGAAATCGCAAAAAATTATGTTGACGAAAAAAGAAATAAAATCCAATCAGAAATTGTTTTAATCGCTTTTGATTTAAATAAATATCACAATGTTTACAAAAACGATTTAAACAGGTTTAAATCTTTTTTAAATACTCAAAATATAATTAGAGATATAGATCAACTTTATCTAATTAATTCTGCTGGTGAATTAATTATTTCAGCAAATAATTCTAAATATATTAAAATAGAAGACCAGGCTATTGAAATGGTAAGATCAGATGACAGGCCTCTGAAGATTATAAATGCCCCTGAAAACAGGTCTGCTGCTGTAATAAGATTGCAAAACTTTGATGACACTTTTTTATATGTTGTTAAAAGTTTAGATAAAAATATATCTAATTATTTAATTGAATCTGAAGAAGCGGTAAATTTTTATTATACAGTAGAAAATCAAAGTTTAGGTATTAGAATTTCATTCGCTATAATTTATATTTCTTTAGTGACACTATTACTATTTTTATCAATAACAATAGCTATACGATTTTCTTCAAGATTTTTCATTTCTATTAATAACTTAATATCAGCATCAGAGAGAATAGGAAAAGGAAATCTAAATGTGAAAGTTCCCGAACTTAAAGCTGACAGAGAAATGGAATTATTAAACAAAAATTTTAATTCTATGATTGAAAAATTAAAGAGTCAGCAAGATAAATTATTATCTAATGAGAGACACGAAGCGTGGGAAACTGTTGCAAGGAAAATGGCACATGAAATTAAAAATCCATTAACGCCAATCCAATTAACAATTGATAATCTAAATTCAAAATATTTGCCTGAATTAAACAATGAAAAAAAAGAAAAATTTCAAGCAAATTTAAAAACAATCTTAAAACAAATTCAACAAATAGAAAATTTAGTTAATGAATTCTCTGATTTTGCTAGAATGCCAAAACCTCTCATTAAAAATAATGATTTAATTAAAGTATTAGATGAGAATATTAATCTATTAAAAAAATTAGATAATTCTATTCGCTTTAACATTATTAACAAAACCGGAAAAAAAGTTATAATTAATTTTGATAATGAACAGTTTAATAGATTATTTTTTAATTTGATTAAAAATTCTATTGAGAGTATTCAGGAGAGAGCTAAAAAAAGCTCTAAATTATTGAAAAATATTGATATAGAAATAAACCAAAGAAGAGACTATATAACAATCAACTTAATAGATACAGGTGAAGGTTTCAAAGATAAAAAAACCAAGGATATTATTAAACCATATTATACAACTAAAGAAAAAGGTACTGGCTTAGGATTATCAATAGCAGATAAAATAATAAATGACCATAATGGATCAATTAAATTCTTAAACACAAATAATGGAGCTAAAGTTCAAATAATACTTCCAAAGTAATTCATGGCAACAGAGATATTAATTATTGATGATAATGCAGATATTAGAAATATTCTTGATGAGTTAATACAAGATGCTGGATATAAAACAAGATTAGCCGCAAATTTCAATCAAGGACTTTCTGAAATAGACAAAAAATTACCAGACGTTGCGATTATCGATGTAAAATTAGATAAAGGAGATAACGATGGCATTCAACTGCTTGAACACATCAAAACTAAAAATACTGATATTCCAGTCATTATAATTTCAGGACATGCGAATATTGAAATGGCTATAAATTCACTAAGATCCGGAGCATTCGAATTTATTCAAAAACCTTTTGATAAAGAAAGATTATTAAATTTTGTTAAAAGAGCTGTTGAAAATTTTAATCTAAAAAAAGAGAATAAATCTTTATCTAATAAGTTATTCCATTCCTTCGAAATTATAGGCAAAAGCACAAACATTACCTCTATAAAAGAACAGATACAAAAACTTTCACAATCTGAAAGTAGAGTTTTTATAAGTGGACCAACTGGATCTGGAAAAGAGTTGATTTCAAGAAAAATTTACAAAAATTCTAAACGTTCAAAAGGACCATTTATAATTATTAACGGTGCATTATTAGACTCGAAAAAATATGAGTTAGAACTTTTTGGTGAAGAAAGAAAAGATGGTTCGATTGTCTATGGTGCATTAGAAAAAGCATCTGGTGGAGTATTATTAATAGATGAAGTAACTGAAATTCCTTTAGAAACACAGTCAAAAATTTTAAGAGTTGTAATAGATCAAAAGTTTAAGAGAATTAATAGCAATCATGACATAAAAGTTGATGTTAGAATTATTTGTGCTTCTAGTAAAAATATTAATCTTGAGATAAAAAACGGAAATTTTCGTGAAGACTTATTTCATAGATTAAATGTATTTAATATTGAAATAGAACCATTAAACAAAAGAATAGAAGACATACCATTGTTAGTTGAATATTTTATAGAAAATATTTGCAGAACTTATAATTACAAAAAATTTAAAATTAAAGATGATAATTATCTATTAAATTATGATTGGCCAGGAAATGTAAGAGAATTACGTAATCTTATTGAAAGAATTGCAATTCTTTCGCCAGGAAATGATGATGAAAAAATTTTAAATATAATTAAAGAATCTCTATCTAAATCAGCAAATGAAACTTTTTCAATTTCTGAAAATTTATCTATACCACTACGAGAAGCGAGAGAAAATTTTGAAAAAGAATATTTAATATCTCAAATAAAAAAATTTGGTGGAAATATATCAAAAACTGCAAAATTTGTTGGTATGGAAAGATCGGCACTTCATAGAAAGCTTAAACTACTAGGCGTTAAGGATCTTAATTAATGAATATAATAATTTGTGGTGCTGGCAGAGTAGGATTTACTATAGCCAAACTACTAACTGAGCAAAACCATTCTATAACTGTAATTGATCAATCAAGTGATGATATCCAAAAAATTAATGAGTCTCTCGATGTAAAAGCGATTGTAGGCAAAGCTACTTCTCCTGAAATTTTAGACAGGGCTAATACAGCAGAGGCCGATATGTTAATAGCTGTAACAAGAAATGACGAAATAAATATGCTTATTTGTCAAATCGCATATTCATTGTTCAAAGTACCAAAAAAAATCGCTAGAATCAGATCTCAAGAATATTTAGATCCAAAATTTTCAAAATTATTTAACAAAGATAATTTACCAATAGATTATGTAATTTCTCCTGAGTTAGAAATTGCTAAATCACTACAAAGAAAGCTAGAAGCACCAGGCGCTTTAGATAATGTTCCATTTGCAGAAAATAAACTCAGATTATTAGAAATCTTAATTGATGAAAAATGTCCAATCCATGAAACTAAATTAAAAGAATTAACTAATAAATTTCCAAATTTAAATGCATATATATTAGGCGTTATCAGAGAAGAAAGTTTCAAAATATTAAAGAAAGATGACAAACTTCAACATAATGATAAGGCTTATGTTATTGTTAATTCAAATCAAATGGAAGAGACACTTAAAGTCTTTGGACATAATGAAAAAATTGCAAATAAGATACTTATTATAGGTGGTGGCAATATTGGATTTAATCTTGCCTCAAATATAGAAAACAATTTTGAAGAAGCTAGAGTAAAAATTATTGAGAAAGATAAAAATAGAGCTGAACATATTGCAAATTATTTAAATGATACAATTGTTATAAATGGAAATGGTTTGGATGAAGATGTATTAAATGAAGCTAATTTAGATGAAGTTGAAACTGTATTAGCTTTAACAAACGACGATGAAGATAATCTTATGGTAAGTGTTCTTGTTGAGAAATTCTCAAAAGATAAAAGAACTATGGCATTAGTTAACAAACCTAATTATTCACTCTTACAATCATCTTTAAAAATTGATGATCTAATTGATCCCAGAATGAGCACAGTTTCGAGTATATTAAAACATGTTCATAAAGGTACAATTGAGAATGCTTACACAATCTTAAACGGAGAATACGAAGTTATTGAAGCTGACATTATTGAATCATCAGAATTAGTTAATAAAGAGTTAAAAAATGCAGATTTGCCTGATGAAATTCGTGTAGGTGCAATTTTAAGAGATAATAAGTTTATACTTCCTTCATCTAAATATATATTTCAGAAAGACGATACAGTTGTATTGTTAGCTAAAAGAGACCAATTACCTTTAGTGGAGAATTTGTTTAGAATTAGCTCTATCTAATAAATGAATATCTTCGGCCTAAAATATTTTGGCATCTTTTTTCTTATTATAAGTTTTTTTTCATTTTTTAATATTATTTATTCTTATTATTTTAATCTTTTAAATAACCTTAGTAGTTATATTTTTACATTTTTAATATCTCTAATAATTGGACTTTTTCTTTTTCTATTTAATAAATACAAATATGAGAAAATTAATTTGTTTGAGAGAATTATAATTGTTTTAATTGGTTATCTAATACTACCTGCCATTATATCTTTACCTTATTTATTTAATATAAATAGCTTAGGTTTAATTAACTGTTATTTTGAGGCTATTTCTGGTTTTACTTCTACAGGTTTTACAATTTTTAATGATTTGAATCAATTAGATCAAACATTAATTTTGTGGAGATCAAGTTCACAATGGATTGGTGGTTTATATTTTTTATTTTCAATATTATTACTTATAGATGTATTTGATGAAAATTTAAAAAGATCTTTGACAAATTATATTTCTTTAAATTCTTCAGAAATATTTAAACAGATATTTAAAATAATAGTTATTTACTTATCTATGACAATTTTAATTTTTTTTATGTTAAAATTAGTAAATATAAGATCTTATGAAGCTTATAACTACTCTCTTACAATAATATCATCTGGTGGTTTTTTACCTAATAGTAATTTTGACACTACATTTGCTACAGATATAAGTAAAATTGTTCTATCGATATCGATGTTATTTCCTTTTTTTAGTCTTTTTTTTATTTTTAATCTAATTTTTTTTAAGAAAAAAAATATTAATTATTTAAGTGAAGATATTAATATTCTAATTTATCTTTTAATTGTAATTGTATTATCTTTTATTTTTTTTAATTATAATAATAATTTTTTGAATGTACTAGTTTCTATTTCAAGTAGCGTTTCAAATATAGGAATTTCATTTGAACAAGTACCTAAAAATCTTTTTTTTGTTTTTCTTATACTTGTAATTCTTGGTGGTTCTTTTTTTTCAACAAGCTCAGGTTTAAGAGTAATAAAAGTTTTAACTTTAATTAAATTTTCTTTAAATAATTTGTTATCTCATTCAAAACCAAACCAAATTTATTCAAATAAATTATCTTTAAATAAAATTAGTGCTAGTATTAATGATATTAATAAATATTTTTTCGCAATAATCATTTTTATATTTTCTTTATTCATAATAACAATATTGTTAACTGTTTCTAACTTAGATTTTGAAGTATCTTTTAAATTAGGTATTTTAACTATAATGAACACTGTTAATTCTGAAATGTATAATCTGGCTAAACTAGATTTTTACAATTTTAATATGTTTAGTAAAATTTCATTAATTATTTTTATGATTATTGGAAGAATTGAACTATTAACTGTGATTATTTTATTAAAAAAATTTCTTTTCAAAAATTAATTTAGTATTATAAATCAACTTTATGCGCTCTTAGCTCAGCTGGATAGAGCAACGGTTTTCTAAACCGTAGGTCGAAGGTTCGAATCCTTCAGAGCGCGCCAAAATCCAAATAATGCGTAAATTTTGCCATTAATTTTATATTGATGCGTTTCATTGTTTCTGCTTTACTTGGACAATTCAAAAATAACTTTGAATTATTTGTTAACAAATAAATAAACAAGAGGAATATATAATGTTTAAATTAGTAAAACGATTGACTTCAGTTGTTGCTATGTTTGCTGTTCTGTTCACTTTTACAACAGAAACTATGGCTGCCAAAAAGTCAAAAACTCTTAAAAACACTCAAAAAAAAGGTTTTGTGAGATGTGGTGTTTCACAAGGTCTACCAGGATTTTCTAATGCTGATGCTGCAGGAAACTGGACTGGTGTTGACGTTGATGTATGTAGAGCAGTAGCTGCTGCAGTGCTAGGTGATTCAAGTAAAGTTAAATTTACTCCACTAAGCGCTAAAGAAAGATTCACTGCATTAACATCTAACGAGATAGATATTCTATCTAGAAATACTACTTGGACTCTTTCAAGGGATGCGGATATCGGTCTTACTTTCGTAGGAGTAAACTTCTACGATGGTCAAGGTTTTATGGTTAGAAAAAATTCAGGAATTTCATCAGTGAATGATTTTAAAGCTGGTGTTTCTGCATGTACTAACCTTGGAACTACAACAGAGCTTAATATGAGAGATTTCTTTAATTCTAAAGGAATTAAATATGAGCCAGTCACTTTTGAAAAAGCTGACGAAGTTGTAGCGGCATATGACGCTGGTAGATGTGATACATATACTACAGATAAATCTGGTTTAGCTGCTCAAAGAATTAAATTGAGCAACCCAGATGACCACATGGTATTACCTGAAACTATTTCAAAAGAGCCATTAGGCCCAGTTGTTAGACAAGGTGATTCTGTTTGGGAAGATATCGTAAGATGGTCACTAAACACTATGATCGAAGCTGAAGAGTATGGCGTAACATCAGCAAATGCTGATATGATGAAAACTTCTGATAATCCAGCTGTAAAAAGATTAGTTGGTGCTGAAGGTGAATTAGGAGCTGCTCTAGGTTTAGATAATGAGTGGAGTTTAAGAATAATCAAGCAAGTTGGTAACTACGGTGAAAGCTATAAAAGAAATATAGCTGACACTGGAATTCTTCCTGACAGAGGTCCAAATGAGTTATGGACAAAAGGTGGAATTCTTTACGTACCACCAGCAAGATAATTCTTTTAAAAAGAATATAAAGAGGGCTAGATTTTTCTAGCCCTTTTTTTTATAAATCATACTAACAGTGAATTTTAAGAAAATATTACCTCAGTTACTTACGCTAGTAGTTGTTATTCTAGTATTCGGTTTCTTTTCATATAACGCTCAAGTTAATATGGAAAATAGGGGTATCACATTCGGTTATGGTTTTTTAACTCAAGAATCCTCATTTGATGTACAGTTTTCTCTAATAGAATATGATGGTTCACACTCTTATTTTAGAGCTTATCTAGTTGGACTTTTAAATACTATTTTAGTTTCAGTTATTGGAATTGTATTTGCAACTATAATTGGAGTTGTTGTTGGAATAGCTAGATTATCAAGTAATTACTTGATTGAGAGAACTGCAGCAATTTACGTGGAATTTTTTAGAAACATTCCTTTGCTATTACAAATATTCTTTTGGTATTTTGCTGCTTTAAGAGCATTACCTTTACCAGAAAAAGCAGAACCAATTTTTGGGGTTTTCTTTTTAACAATTAAAGGTTTTTTTATTCCTGCTTTTGTTTGGAATAATTTAAATATTTTTATTTATTCAGTAATTGCAGCAATAATAGCTATATTCTTTGTAAGGTTATACGCAAAAAAAAAACAAGAAAATCAAGGAATTCAAACTCCTGTTTTGTTAATTTCAATTGGTCTTTTAATTATTTTACCATTATTAAGTTTTTTACTAGGCGGGGTTAATGCATCGATTGAAATACCGGTTATTGAACAACTATCACAAACATCCTTTACTTATAAAGGTGGCCTTAAATTACCTCCAGAATTAATTTCATTAGCATTAGCTTTATCTTTATACACTGCAACTTTTATAGCTGAATGTGTAAGAGCTGGTGTTCAGGGTGTTAGCAAAGGTCAAAAAGAAGCTGCAGCTTCAATTGGTTTAACTCCTAATCAAGTTCTTAAATTAGTCGTTATGCCTCAAGCATTGAGGATTATAATTCCTCCAACAACCAATCAATATTTAAATTTAACAAAGAATTCTTCTCTTGCTGCTGCTATTGCATATCCAGACTTAGTACTTGTTTTTGCAGGAACAGCTTTGATGCAAACGGGAAGAGCGATCGAAATTGTTTCAATTACAATGTTAACTTATTTAACTTTAAGCATAACAATCTCAATATTTATGAATTGGTATAATAAAAAAATAGCAATTAAAGAAAAATAATGAATAAATTAAATTTTTTATCACCAGACAAAAATAATCTTTACGCTTACTTGTATTCAGGTATTAGTTTATTCTCTCTCAGTATTTTAATTGTATTCTTGAATTCTTTTTTCAGTTTAGATTTGACTAGTTTTCTACCAGGATCAATAAGTTACTTTTTACCTCTAATAATAGGTTTTATTGGCTTGCATTTAATAAGAATTGAATATTCAGGTTTAAAATTTTTAGACATTGTTAACAAAAATATTAATACAAATAAATTTAATGCTCTTTTGTCGTTATTAATTATTTTTGCAGTTATAAAATCGCTTCCACCACTTTTGAGTTGGTTTATAATCGATGCTAATTTTGCTGGTGACTCAAAGGATGCATGTTCTGGATCTGGAGCATGTTGGGCTTATATAAAAACTTGGTTTAATAGATTTATGTATGGAATGTATCCAAATGCTGAACAGTGGAGAATAAATTTATCTTTTATTGCTCTTGCTTTTCTCGGTGGAGTAGGATTTTTTGCAACAGAAAAATTTAAAAAATATCTAACATTATATTATGTTGTAATTTATCCAATAATTGCATTTTTATTTATATTCTTTTTTATTTCTGGTGGTCCAATATTTTTTGATTTTTCATATGGAATTATTGCAGCAGTGATCTCTATTATAATTGGTTTCTTTATCCCTTCGAAATTTAAAATGTATTATTTTTTAATAATACCGATCACGATTTATATATTATTAAAGTATGTATTTTTTTATGAAGAACTAATTGAATTAGGAAAGATACAAGCTTTCGAATGGGTTGAAACTGGAGCTTGGGGTGGATTATCACTAACTTTTATAGTTTCATTTTTCTGTTTAATATTCTGTTTTCCAGTTGGATTATTCTTATCTTTAGGAAGAAGATCTGATTTACCAATAATTAAATACATTTCTATTGGATTTATAGAATTTTGGAGAGGAGTTCCTTTAATAACAGTTTTGTTTATGTCGTCTGTTATGTTTCCCATGTTTTTACCAGAGGACATGTTTATAGATAAACTAGTTAGAGTTATAATTGCTATATCATTGTTTGAAGCTGCATATGTAGCAGAGGTAATTCGAGGTGGTTTACAGGCTTTACCTAGAGGACAATATGATGCTGCAAAATCCTTAGGAATGGGTTACTGGAAAATGCATATATTTGTGATTTTACCACAAGCCCTTAAATTAGTAATTCCAGGTATAGCTAATACATTTTTAGCACTTGTAAAAGATACACCTCTAATTTTTGTTGTTGGTCTTTTGGAAATCGTAGGAATGCTTAATCTTGCGAAAACAAATCCTGAATGGTTAGGTTTTGCTATGGAAGGTTATGTGTTTGCTTCAATAGTATTTTTTATTATTTGCTATGCAATGAGTAAATATAGTTATAATTTAGAGCAAAAATATAAAACTGAGAGATAATGTCAGATAAAATAATTCAAATAAAAGAGATGAATAAATGGTTTGGAGATTTCCAAGTCTTAAAAAACATTAATTTAGACGTAGAGAAAAATAAAAAAATTGTTGTTTGTGGTCCGTCTGGTTCAGGTAAATCTACATTAATTAGATGTATTAATAGACTTGAAGAACACCAGGAAGGATCAATTGTTGTTGATGGAACTGAATTAACTGAAGAGACAAAAAATATAGAACAAATAAGAGCTGAGGTTGGAATGGTTTTTCAACAATTTAATTTATTTCCTCATTTATCAATATTGGATAACTGCACATTGGCACCAATATGGGTAAAAAAAATGCCTAAAAAAGATGCTGAGGCATTAGCTTTAAAGCATTTAGAAAAAGTTCAGATTGCTGATCAAGCTTATAAATATCCGGGCCAACTTTCTGGTGGTCAACAACAAAGATGTGCAATAGCGAGAGCGTTGTGTATGGAGCCAAAAATAATGCTTTTTGATGAGCCAACGTCAGCATTAGATCCTGAAATGATTAAAGAAGTTTTAGATGCAATGGTTAATTTAGCTAAGGCTGGTATGACTATGATTGTTGTAACACATGAGATGGGGTTTGCAAAAGAAGTTGCAGATGAAGTTATTTTTATGGATGAAGGTATGATAGTAGAACAGGCAGAAACAAAAGAGTTTTTTGCTAACCCAAAAAGCGATAGAACAAAGCTTTTTTTGAGCCAAATATTATAAAAATTATAACTAAATTGCTAAAAAGTCGCTTGACAGCTTTATAAAATCTTAAAAATTATTATTCTTTTTAAAATTATTTTACTTGAAATAACTTTTTGATTTCTATTAACTCAACTTATTATTTTTAATTAAAGAGGGGTCTTTGATGGAAGAAAATTTCAATAAACATCTAGGTAATAAATTAAAACTTAGACGTTTGGCTTTAGGTTTAACGCAAACTAAAGTCGCAAAAGCAATAAATGTTACATTTCAACAAATACAAAAATATGAAAAAGGAACAAATGGTGTAAGTTCGATTAGATTACTACAACTATCTAACTATCTTAAAGTACCAATAAACTATTTTTTTGAAGATTTTTCAGAATATTTGATAAATTTAGAAAAATCTAAAGAAGGTCATATGAATGTTAACTATAATTTTTTAGTTAAAGTTTATTCTGAACTTACTCAAGATCAAAAAATTAAGTTTAGTAAAAACATTCAGATCAACCAAGTAAATATTTCTAAAACAGGATAACTGATTTTCAATTGGCTCCTCGGGCAGGACTCGAACCTGCGACCAATTGATTAACAGTCAACTGCTCTACCAACTGAGCTACCGAGGAATGTAAAATCACAACTTACTTTTTTTTTATATTATCTCAACAAAAATAAATTGTGGAGGCAACACCCGGAATCGAACCGGGATACAAGGATTTGCAATCCTCTGCGTAACCATTCCGCCACGTTGCCATGAATTAAATATTCAATGAGGACATATATAATTAATTTTATAATTTAGTCTATAAATTTAACGGATAATTTCATTGTTGTTTATTGATATGATTAATTTATAAAATAATTATCCATGAGTTCAGACAAATATATTCACGAAAATGTTGAAAATAAGATTTATTCTTATTGGGAAGAAAAAAAATTATTTAAACCAAAATCTAATAAAAAACAATTTTCGATAGTCATCCCACCACCAAATGTAACTGGTAGTCTTCATATGGGACATGCATTAAATAATTCTATTCAAGACTTATTAACTCGATATCATCGAATGAATAATTTTGAAACTTTATGGCAACCAGGAACTGACCATGCAGGTATTGCTACACAGGCATTAGTAGAAAAAAAACTTAAATCTGAAGGTATAGATAAAAATGATTTAGGTAGAGATAAATTCATAGAAAAAGTTTGGGAATGGAAAGGTCAGTATGGTGATATTATTATTAATCAATTAAAAAAATTAGGTTGTTCGTGTGATTGGTCTAGAAATGCCTTCACCATGGACGAAAATCTATCAAAATCTGTATTAAAAGTTTTTGTTGAAATGTACAAAAATGGATTAATTTACAAATCAAAAAAATTAGTAAATTGGGACACTGTATTAAAAACGGCAATATCGGATTTAGAAGTAGATCAAAGAGAAGTTAATTCAAAACTATATCACATCAAATATCCAATCGAAGGAACAGATAAATTTATAACTATTGCAACTACTAGACCAGAAACCATGTTAGGAGATACAGCAGTTGCAGTTAATCCATCAGATGAAAGATATAAATCATTAGTAAATAAAAATGTCATAGTTCCAATTGTCGATAGAAAAATAAAAATTATAGAAGATGATTATGCAGATCCAGAACAAGGGACTGGAGCTGTTAAAATTACGCCAGCACATGACTTCAATGATTATGATGTAGGAGAGAGAAATAATTTAGAAGTTATAAATGTTTTTACACCAGATGGAAAAATCAATGAAAATGCTCCTGATAATTATATTGGACTTGATAGATTTGAAGCTAGAAAAAGAATTTTAAAAGAACTAACTGATAAAGAATTATTTGTTAAAGAAGAAAAAATTAAAAATAAAGTTCCTTATGGTGATAGATCTAATTCTATAATTGAACCTTATTTAACTGAGCAATGGTTTGCAGATGCTAAGAAGCTTTCAATAAAAGCAAAAGAAATAGTAAATAATAAAACAACTAATTTTTTTCCAGTTAATTGGACAAAAACATATTTTCAATGGATGGATAATATAGAACCATGGTGTATTTCAAGACAGCTTTGGTGGGGTCATCAAATACCTGCATGGTATGGACCTGATGGAGAAATATTTGTAGATGAAACAGAAGAAGGTGCTAATAAATTAGCTAAAGAACATTATAAAAAAGATGTTGAATTAATTAGAGATCCAGATGTTCTTGATACATGGTTTTCATCTGGTTTATGGCCTTTTGCAACTTTAGGATGGCCAGAAAAAAATGAATATTTAGAAAAATTTTATCCAACTTCAGTATTGGTAACAGGATTTGATATAATTTTCTTTTGGGTTGCAAGAATGATTATGTTTGGAATGGAATTTCAAAACAAAGAACCTTTTAAAAATATTTATGTCCATGCATTAGTTAGAGATGAAAAAGGTCAAAAAATGTCAAAGTCTAAAGGCAATGTAATTGATCCATTAGAATTAATAGAAAAATATAGTGCTGATGCTTTAAGATTTACACTTTTGTCAATGGCATCTCCTGGACGAGATGTAAAGTTATCAGAGGATAGAGTTAAAGGTTATAGAAATTTTTTAAATAAAATATGGAACGCTAATAATTTTCTCATTCAAAACGATTGTAAATTTGAAAATATAGAAACGCCTAATGATTTAAAACTAAATATTAATAAATGGATTTTTGTTGAATTCACTAACACTAATGAAAAGATTAAAAAATCAATAGATAGTTATCGATTTGATGAGGCTGCAAGAATTGCATATCAATTTGTATGGCATTCGTTCTGTGATTGGTATTTAGAATTATCTAAAACTGTCTTTTATTCAGAAAATAATGAAAATATCGAAGAAACAAGAAATGTAGCTAGCTTCATATTTACTCAAATTCTAGTTATTTTACACCCATTCATACCTTTTCTAACCGAGGAAATATGGTTGAAAAATAAATTGGATAAAGATGGAAAAGATTTTCTTATGTTAAAAAACTGGTCTGAAGCCATTTCTAATAAAGATAAAGACTCTGATGAAGTAAATGAAATAATCGAATTTGTCTCATCTATTAGGTCTTTTAAAAATGAAATAGAAATAAGCCCAGGTTCATTTGTTAAAATACTAGTGAATAAAATAAATCCTGAAATTAAGAAATTTATTGAAAATAACTCCAATACATTAAAAAAAATTGGCAGAATTAATGAATTTGTAACTGAGGATATAAAAAAACCTTCGGCAAACTTGGTCATTAAAGGTGAAATATTTAAAATTTACTTTGATGAAGATGTAGATTTGTCAAAAATTAAAGAAACATTATTAAATAAAAAGAATAAAATTGAGAAAGAGATGGAAAAAATTAATACAAGGCTAAATAATAAAAGTTTTATTGAAAGAGCTCCAAATGATATTGTTGAGCAAGAAAAGTCTAACTTTATTAATTTAGAAAAAGATGTTAATAAATTAAATTATACTTTAGAAAGTCTATAATGCGGAAATTTAATAAAAAAAAACTACCAAGTAGATATACAACTGTAGGTGCTGATAGAGCTCCACAAAGATCCTTTTATTATGCAATGGATTTAACCGAAAAAGATGTAGCAAAACCCTTTGTTGGTGTTGTTTCAACTTGGAATGAGGCTGCACCTTGTAATATTAATTTAATGAAACAAGCCCAATTTGTAAAACAAGGCGTAAATTCATCAGGAGGAACTCCTAGAGAGTTTTGTACAATAACAGTTACTGATGGTATCGCTATGGGTCATGAAGGAATGAAATCTTCATTGATTTCAAGAGATGTAATTGCAGATTCTACTGAATTAACTGTAAGAGGTCATTGTTATGATGCTTTAGTTGGTTTAGCAGGATGTGATAAATCTTTACCAGGTCTAATGATGTCTATGGTGAGATTAAATATTCCTAGTGTATTTATTTATGGTGGTTCAATACTTCCAGGTAGATTTGAAGGTAAGGATGTAACTGTTGTTGATGTTTTTGAAGGTGTTGGAAAATATACTTCAAAAAAAATGACAGCTCACGCCCTTAGAAAATTAGAATTAAAAGCTTGTCCAAGTGCAGGTGCTTGTGGTGGTCAATTTACTGCAAATACAATGGCATGTGTTTCAGAAGCAATTGGATTAGCCCTACCATATTCAGCAGGAACACCTGCTCCTTATAAAGAAAGAAATAAGTATGCCGTTAACAGCGGTAAAGCTGTAATGAAACTTTTAGAAAAAAATATTAGACCAAGAGATATTGTTACAAGAAAAGCATTAGAAAATGCTGCAACAGTTGTTGCTGCTACAGGTGGATCTACTAATGCAGGTTTACACTTACCAGCTATTGCAAATGAAATTGGAATTAAATTTGATTTAATGGATGTTGCAAAAATTTTTAAAAGAACTCCTTATCTTGCTGATTTAAAACCAGGTGGAAAATATGTTGCAAAAGATATGTGGGAAGCAGGTGGTGTTCCAATGCTTTTAAAAACTCTTTACGATGGTGGATATATCCATGGAGATTGTATGACTGTTACAGGAAAGACAATGAAAGAGAATTTAAAAAATGTGAAATTTAATCCAAAACAAAAAGTAATGAGAAGTTATAAAAATCCAATTACACCAACTGGTGGTGTTGTTGGATTAAGAGGTAATTTAGCTCCAGAAGGTGGAATTGTTAAAATTGCAGGTTTAAAAAAATTACAATTTACTGGAAGAGCAAGATGTTTTGACTCTGAAGAAAAAGCTTACAAAGCTGTAAAAGAAAGAAAATACAAAGACGGCGATATAATTATAATTAGATATGAAGGTCCCAAAGGTGGTCCGGGAATGAGAGAAATGTTGCAGACAACAGCTGCAATTTATGGACAAGGAAAAGGGGAGAAAGTAGCCCTTATAACGGACGGTAGGTTCTCTGGGGCTACCAGAGGCTTCTGTATCGGTCATGTGGGTCCTGAGGCCTCTATAGGCGGCCCAATAGCCCTTTTAAAGAACGGAGATATAATTGATATAGATGCAAAAAAGGGGACTATTAACGTTAGATTAAGTAAAAAAGAGCTTAGTTTGAGAAAAAAGAAATGGAAACAAAGAAAAATGAACTTTGGAAACGGAACTCTTTGGAAATATGCTCAAACAGTAGGTCCAGCTTATTTAGGTGCACCTACCCATCCAGGTGGTAAAAACGAGGTTAAAACTTACGCAGATATTTGATGAAAATTAGACCTGTAATACTTTGTGGTGGTGCAGGAACACGACTTTGGCCCAATTTAAAAAATACTCAAGCAAAACAATTTATTGATTTTGGTGGTTGGACTTTATTACAAAAAGCTTTTGAACGAATAAATAATAATTCTTACGATTTCCCAATTATCAGTACAAATCTTAAATATTTAAAAGATGTTAAGAAAACATTAAAAAAATCAAAAATAAAAAAATATAAAATAATATTAGAACCAGCAAAAAAAAATACAGCACCAGCTATTTTAGTAAGTGTTTTAATTAAAGATATTCCAACTGATCAACCAATAATGTTTTTTACCTCAGACCATTTGATTGAAAATCCAAGTATTTTAACAAGAGCAATAAAAAATAATGTTAAAAATTTAAGTGATGAAAATATATTTATATTTGGGATTAAACCTACAAGACCATCTAATGAGTACGGATATCTTAAAACAAAAAGTATAAATAAGTTAAATAAAGTAACTAAATTTATTGAAAAACCAACAGAGCAAAAAGCCAAAAAGATAATCAGATCTGGAGGCTATTGGAATTCTGGTATGTTTTACTTAAAAAAATCATCAATAATTAATAACTTTAAAAAATATCAGCCTAGCATTTATAAAGCATGTCTAAAATCTTTAGAAAAATCTAAGGTTAGAAATAATACATATTTTTTGAATAAAAAATTCTTTGATAAATGTAAGGAAATTTCTTTTGATTATGCAATTCTTGAAAAATCAAAGAATATAAATGCAATAAAACTTAGTATTCCATGGTCAGATCTTGGAAATTGGTTTGAAATATCAAAAATATATAAAAAAAACAAAAACAAATACTTTAAGAAAAAAAATGTTTTTCATAGACCATGGGGCAGATATACCAATCTATATGAAGGTAAAAACTTTCTAGTGAAGGAATTAGTAGTTAATTCTAAGTCTAAATTAAGCTTGCAAAAGCATTTTCATCGATCTGAATATTGGACCATTACCGATGGAAAACCTCTAATTACATTAAACAAGAAAAATTTCTTTAAAATACCCGGAGAAAAAATATTCATACCAAGAGAAGCAATTCATCGAATAGAAAATAAATTTAAGAAAAAAGTAAAAATTATTGAAATACAAACTGGACCTATTTTAAAAGAGACAGATATAGTTAGATATCAAGATATTTACGGTAGAGTTAATTAATACTCTTTATGGATACATTGGTATTTTCTATCGTTTTATTGGCAGCACTACTTCATGCCACTTGGAATGGCATGGTCAAAAAGCACTCGGATAAAGCAGTTGCTCTAGCAGCTATAATTTTAGGTCATATACCTTTTTCAATTGTTGCAATCATCTTGTTACCCGCACCCTCAATAGAAAGTATACCTTATATCTTCGCAAGTATTGTTGTTCACATCGGCTATCAATGGTTCTTGCTTAAATCATATGAAATTGGAGATTTGACAAAAGTCTATCCTATAGCAAGAGGCACAGGCCCCTTATTTGTAACTGTAGTCTCAATTTTATTTTTAGGCGTTGTTTTAAATAAGTTTATTTTGATCTCTATTTTATTAATATGTTTTGGTATTTTTTTTCTTGGTATTTCCGATTATAAAAACAGTAGCTTAAATGTAATTAAATTTTCTTTTACAACAGGTTTGTTTATTGGCTCATACTCACTCGTAGATGGATATGGAGCAAGAGTGAGTAATTCTGCAATATCTTTTGTCAGCTGGTCTTTCATATTAAACGCTATGATTTTCCCATTTATTCTTAGTTTAAGAGGTCAAAAGGATATTATTAAAAGGGTTTATAGAGAGGGTAAAATGATATTTTTTTACGGTGTAACATTATCATATGCTAGTTATGCCTTGGCTGTATGGGCATTTACAAAAGCTCCAATACCCGTTGTTACATCTTTAAGAGAAACAAGTATTTTATTATCAATATTTATTGGATATTTTTTATTAAAAGAAAGTATCAATTTAAAAAAAATCATATCAATTTTATTTATTTTAATAGGTGTGATTGGGATTAAATTATTTTAATTAAATTGTAACAATCTATAAATATTTTTGTCATTAAAGTTTATTAAAAATAATTAACAAAAATTTTAAATAATAAAACATCTTCATTTCCTCTTTGTTTAAAATTTTGTTGATTAACTACCTTCCCCTTTTTGTTATAAAAAAGGGGAGGGACAATTTTTATACATTAATTATTTACAGACGCAGGACTCTCACTAGTTTTCTTTTTAGCTAATTTTTTTGCTTTTTTTTCGGCAACTTTTTTTTCAATACCTGCAATTTTTATATTAATTTTAGCTAGTTTTTTTTCCTTTAAATTAATCTTATTTTTAAGTTTATCTATTGATTTGATAAACTTTTTTTTTCTTCTTTCATTTTTCTTTAACATCTTACCCATCATCACCTCCTATGAAAATTTAAATTATTATATTTAATTTAAATTTCTAAGTAAAATAATTTGTCTAAAATTTTGTTATTAAAATTATAGTAAAAAATTTACTTTTTTTTGTGAAAATTCAATATCAATCTTATTGTGACATCCAAAATTATCTCCATCAACCTGAACGGGAATTTCAAAATTATTGCAATTAATTTGGATACTTTTTGAATAGGTGGTTATAACAGATTTGTTTCTTGATAAATCTCCATAAATAATTATCAAAATAATATAATACATTAATTTTAGCCTACTTAAATCTTTAAAAACATAAGTTATTAATCTATCATCAAAAATGTTTGACTTATTTATCTTATGATGACCAGCATAATATTTGGTATTAGAACTTAATACCCAATCAGCTTGATATTTTTGACCATCAAAGAAAACATCAAGTTTATTATTTTTCATAAATAAAAAATGCTGAAACCCTTTTAAACCAAATATTATCTTACCAAGTATTTTTTTTATACGTGTATCAATAGAGTGAACAATTTTAGCATCCCAACCAATACCAGCCATTAAAAAAAAATAATTTTTATTTATTTTTATAAGATTAGATTGTTTATAATTATTTGATGTTAAAATATTACAAATATCGTCTACTTTTTTATTTATCGATAACTCTGCTTGAAGTAAATTGGCTGTTCCAGCCGGTATGTACCCAATTGCAAATTTATCATTAAAATCAAAGTCATTTTTTATCAATTCATTGATAGCAAATGATACTGATCCATCTCCACCAGCAACTATCAATCTATCATAATTTTTATTTTTAAATTCCAAAAATATTTCTTTCGCCTCTTTTTCAGATTTGGTTTTGAAATAATCTACAGAGTTGTTAATTTTTAATTTTTCATAAATCTTATTTACAAATTTTATTTTTTTCCCTGTTGAAGAATTAAGGTTATAAATCAAACAATAATGCATAATTTTTTCGTAACTAATTTTTAATAAATCTTTAACATTTCAATGACATAAGAATTAAATGATTCGAGTTACAGTTGTGTTACAAAATAGGTTTTTTTAATGCCTCCGTTATTAAAATATAAGAGTATATTTATATCTGATGTGCATCTTGGAACCAAAGGTTGTCAAGCTAACAAGCTTTTAGAATTTTTTAAGAATTCAAGATCCGAGAACCTTTATTTAGTTGGAGATATAATCGATGTTTGGGCAATGCAAAAGAGTTTCTATTGGCCTCAAGAGCATAATGATGTCATACAAAAAATATTGAGAAAAGCAAGGCACGGGACAAAAGTATTTTACATAATTGGAAATCATGATGAGGTATTTAGAAAATTTATTCCAATGCATTTAGGTGATATTAAAATAGTAAATAGAGTTATTCATGAAACGCAGTTAGGAAAAAAATATTTAGTTGTTCATGGTGATGCTTGGGACGGAGTAATGAAATATGCTAAATGGCTTTCTAAATTAGGAGCTATTGCCTATGAATTATTACTTAAAATTAATGTTATTATAAATTTTTTTAGAAAATTGAGAGGTAAAGACTATTGGTCATTGGCAAAATTTTTAAAATATAAGGTAAAAAATGCTGTAAAATTTATAGGTGAATATGAAAACACACTTTCTTCATATGCAAAAAGGAAAAAATTTGATGGAATAATTTGTGGACACATACATCATGCTGAAAATTTAAATCTTGATGGTGTTAATTATTTAAATTGTGGCGATTGGGTTGAGTCATGTACAGCCTTGGCAGAAAAATATGATGGAACTTTTGAGATAATTTATTGGGATAAAAAAAGAAACGAATATATTTCAGAAAATATTGATAATAACAGGATCGGTTCATTCAAAAAAGCATCTTAAAGAATGAAAATATTAATTGTTACCGATGCTTATTACCCTCAAGTTAATGGCGTTGTAAGAACTCTCCACGAAACTGGTGAAATTCTTAAATCACAAGGTCAAACTATTGAATATATTACTCCTCAACAATTTCTTACCATGCCCATGCCAAAATATAATGAAATTAGATTGTCCTTAAATGTTTGGCCCCGTGTAAGTAACTTAATTAAATCAATTAAACCTGATGCAATACATATTGCAACAGAAGGACCCTTAGGGTTTATGGCACGAAGACATTGCATTAAAAATGGCTTAAAATTTACCACAAGTTTTCACACAAGATTTGATAAATACATGAAACTTTATATGCCTATCATTCCAGCTAAATGGTCAGAAAAATTTTTATGCAATTTTCATAATAAAGCTGAAAGAATTTTAGTAACAACAGAATCTATGCGTGAAGAATTAATTTCTTTAGGTATTGATAACAATAAAATGGTTACATGGACCAGAGGAGGTAATCATGGTGCATTTAAAAACCCCATTAAGAAAGACTTACCTTATAAAAGACCTATATGGATATATGTTGGAAGAGTTGCTGTTGAAAAAAACATCAAAGCATTTTTAGATTTAGATCTTGAAGGTACTAAAATTATAATTGGTAAAGGTCCTGATTTAAACAATTTAAAAAAAAAGTTTCCAAAAGACATTTTTTTAGGTGAGAAAACAAATGGAGAATTAGCTTCTCATTTTGCATCATCTGATGTTTTTGTATTTCCAAGTAAAACAGATACGTTTGGTATAGTTGTCTTAGAGTCTTTAAATTGTGGCACACCAGTCGCAGCTTACCCTGTACCGGGACCTAAAGATATATTAGGGGGTACTAATATTGATACTTTAGATAATGATTTGAAAACCTCTGCTTTAAAAGCTTTGAAGGTAAGTCGTCAAGATTGTCTTGATTTTGCAAAAAAATATTCTTGGGAGGAAACGGCAAAAATATTTTTTGAAAATATTTCACCTAATAATTAAAGACAATATACATTACATTTGTTAAAACATATCCATGTTTTGGGCAGAGTTGATACTTATAGTTATAATAATCATTTTATTATATTTTTTATTTAAAAAAAATATTAAGCCAGAAAACACAGCACCAGTTGTAAACAAGACTAATAAGGATGATTTAGGAAAAAGAGTAATTATTGAAGAATTAGAAGATCAATTCTTTGCTTTAGATAAATATAATTTAATCAAATATCTAAACAAAAGTGCAAAACAACGTTTTGGAGAAAACCTAATTGATAAAAATATTTCAAGTGTAATTAGAGATACAAAATTATTAGAAACGATTGAAGAGGCTATCAAAGATCAAACTACAAAAAATGTCAATGTAGAAATAAATTTACCATCTTATCAACTTTACAAAATCTATGTTATTCCTGGTCCGACCCATTTGTTTCCAGAAATAAATTCTGTCGTATTGTTTCTAAAAGATTTTACAGAAATAACAAAAGCACAAAAACTAAAAACTGATTTTGTTGCAAATGTGAGTCATGAATTAAGAACACCTTTAGTTTCGATTAAAGGTTCGTTAGAAACTATTCTTGGACCAGCTTCAAAAGACCAAGAGGCGCAAAAAAAATTTATGTCTATCATGTCTGATCAAGTATTAAGAATGGAAAACCTAATCAATGATTTATTGATTTTAAGTAGAATAGAATTGGAAGAACATATCAAGCCGAATAAAATTGTGAGCTTAAATGATCTTTTTACTAATATTAAAAGTAACTTTGAATTAATTCTTAAAAAAAAGAAAATCAATTTACATATTGAACTTATGGAACCAACCTTAGTTTTTGGTGATAATGATAAATTGTTAACTGTATTTTCAAATTTAATTGATAATTCAATTAAATATTCACAAGATGGAAAAAATATATACGTAAAAAGTCAAATCAGTGAAGGTAAATTAATTGATAAAAATATTGCCATTATCATTAAAGATGAAGGTGTTGGAATACCTCACCAGCTAATTCCAAGAATAACTGAAAGATTTTTTAGAGTAGATACAGAAAAAAGTAAAAAGGTTGGTGGTACAGGTTTAGGTTTAGCTATAATGAAACATATTATATCTCAACACAGAGGTGACTATGAGATTCTCAGTAAAGTTAATGAAGGTACTGAAATTAAGATATATCTTCCAACAAAATAAGTAATTTAAAAAATTGTTTAAAATTAACTCTTATTCAACCAAGATTTAACAAATCTTTTGTTGATTCGTATCTTAGTTTATTTAAAATTAATTTATGATTAAGATATTACATAGTATTTTAATTATTATTTTTTTTTTAATGTCGATCATTACTAAAAGTAATGCATCAGATATTTCTACAATTTTAAGAAACCAGCAATTAACTGTTTTTGATATTGGTATCTTTAGATTACAGGAAGACTTAAAAAGTTCATATCCTGAAATAAAAAAACATAAAGATGTACCGTATGAAGATGTATATATAGATGTTCTCAGTTCCTATTGGAGAAATACAGTAGATTTAATTGTTTCAATTCCAGTAAATGAAAATTTAAAAAAAGAGAACTACATGTCAGATTCATTGAGATGTCGAAACATATTTAATTCTGTTAGAGATCATTTACTGAGAAATGAAAATATGAGTAATTATAGGTTTACTATGGCGACAAGCTATTTAACATCTATTTTTTCTACTCCTACTAGTTGGCCAAAATGGCGTTATGACCAGAGTATTCTTGAGGAATTAGTTAATTTGGTAAAACTGGAAGTTGTCTTAAGACCAACCCCAGATCTTGCTTTTAAGGATAACGTAAATCCAGTTTCATGCAAAGGTGGTCTAGAAACTGAAAATAGTGAGATTATTGTCTCAATGAAATACAACTAAAAAGTTAGGTTTTTAACAAAACTGTAATAATTCTGTAATATTAAAGATTCAATAAATTTATACGAGTCAGGCATCTTTTAATTAATAAATAACGAAAGGATTAAAGATAATGAAAAAACTAACTATAGTGATTGCTTCTTTAGTTGCTCTATCAATAGCAACTGTTGCTCAAGCAAGAGATCAAATTAAGATAGTTGGTTCGTCTACAGTATTCCCTTACGCGACTGTTGTTGCTGAAAGATTTGGTGGTTCAGGATTCAAAACTCCTGTAATCGAGTCGACTGGTACTGGTGGAGGAGCTAAACTATTCTGTGCTGGTGTTGGTGAGCAACATCCAGATATTACAAATGCATCAAGAGCTATGAAAGACAAAGAGAAAGCCCTATGTAAGAAAAATGGTGTAAATGATATTGTTGAGATCGTAATTGGTAACGATGGTATTACATTAGCTTACAGCAAAGATGCAAAACCAGTAAACTTTACTAAAGAACAATTATATTTAGCATTAGCTGCTCATACAGTAGTTGATGGTAAGTTAGTTCCAAATATTTATAAAACTTGGGACCAAATTGACCCTAGCTTACCAAAACAAAAAATTTCAGTAATGATCCCACCAGGAACATCAGGAACTAGAGATGCTTGGAATTCTTTAGTAATGAAAAAAGGCATGACTAAAGAAGCTAAAGCTCTTTATAAAGCAGGTTTTGAAGCTGGAAATAAAAAATACAAAAAACCACAAAAACTTTACAGAGAAGATGGAGCTGCTATTGAAGTAGGAGAAAACGATAGTTTAATAATCCAAAAGTTAACTCAAGATAAAGATATGTTTGGTTTCTTTGGTTTCAGCTATTTCTTAGCTGCTAAAGATAAATTACAAGCTGCTAGCATTGATGGTGGACAACCATCATTAGCGTCTATTCAAGATTATAGTTATGCTGTTGCTAGACCTTTATTCTTCTATGTGAAAAAAGCTCACGTTGGAGTAATTCCAGGATTACATGAGTTTGTGAAAGAATTCACAACTAAGAAAGCTATTGGAAAAGGTGGTTACTTAGCAGATATTGGTTTAGTTCCATTAGACTCTAAGTTGTATAAAACAACTAGAACTAATGCTACGAAGCTAGTTGCTATGGGTAATTAATTATTACTCTGTTAACAAATAATTAAAAAGGGGGTCTTTTTAGACCCCTTTTTTTTGAAATAAGAGTAAAGTCTTCAATAAAGGAGATTCTTTGAACTTAATATTGTTTATATTTATTGTTCTTCTGGGTTTCACAAGTTATTATTTTGGACGTAGAAAAGCATATACAATTCAATCTACAAATAAAAGATTAACTGCATTACCACAATTTTATGGTTATTATCTTGCAATTTGGTGTGCAATACCAGCTTTTATAATTTTTTCTTTATGGGCAATTTTTGAGCCCACAATTGTAAAACTATTAATCTTAAGTGATTATTCAAATCAAGGTTATCTTGATGATGAATTAAATTTAATTTACGAAAAAACAAAAGCATTGTCTCGAGGACAATTTACCGGAGAAATTACACCTTTTATTGAGGCTTCAGCTGAAAAATATTTAAGTCTTCGATCAATAGCTCAAAGTTCAAAAGCTGTTATAGTATTATCTATAATTATTGCCTCTGTTGCTTACGCTTATAAAAAAATTTCATCTAATTCTAGAACAAGAGAACCAGTTGAAAAATTTTTGAAAGCAGTTTTATTTACAGCTTCTTTAGCTGCAATATTAACTACTGTTGGAATAGTATTTTCACTTATATTTCAAACTATAGATTTTTTTAAAGTAATTCCATTATTTGATTTTGTCTTTGGAACTCATTGGTATCCTGCAAAAGCTTTTGTTAGAGATTCTTCAGAGGCTTTAGATCCGACAATGTATTCCGATACTTTTGGAGCAGTCCCTATTTTTGCTGGTACTTTTTTTATTGCTTTCATAGCTATGTGTGTTGCTATTCCTATTGGACTAATGAGTGGAATTTATTTGGCTGAGTATGCATCAGTTAAAGTTAGACAATACGCAAAACCTTTAATTGAAATTTTAGCTGGTATACCAACAGTTGTTTATGGATTTTTTGCTGCTCTAACAGTTGGACCTTTTTTAAAGGAAATAGGTAATAGCATGGGTTTAGACGTTTCAGCTGAAAGTGCTTTAGCGGCAGGCGGAGTAATGGGCATTATGATTATACCATTCATTTCAAGTTTAAGTGACGATGTGATTACAAGTGTACCTCAAAGTTTAAGAGATGGAAGTTACGCTATGGGAGCAACTAAATCAGAAACGATAAAAAAAGTTATTTTTCCTGCAGCATTACCAGGTATTGTTGGTTCTATTTTATTAGGTGTTTCAAGAGCAATTGGAGAAACAATGATAGTTGTTATGGCCTCTGGTTTAGCTGCTAATTTAACTTTAAATCCATTAGAATCTACTTCAACAATTACAGCGCAAATTGTTGTAATATTAATTGGAGATCAAGCTTTTGGCGACCCAAAAACGCAAGCTGCATTTGCTTTAGGTATGTCATTATTTTTAGTAACGCTCTGTTTGAATATTGTGGCCTTAAGAGTAGTTAAAAAATATAGAGAAAAATATGAATAAAAATAAAGAACAATTATTAAATAAAAGATATAAAGCTGAAAAGAGATTTCGATTATACGGTCAAGGTGCAATTTTTATGGCACTTTTATTTTTAACAATCTTTATTTTTAAAATTTTTTCGACAGGCTATTCAGCCTTTCAAAAAACTTGGCTTATTGTTCCAGTTACTTTTGATGCTGAATTAATGATGTTAGAGCAAAATCCTTCTAAAGAGGATTTAAAAGATGCTGATTATTACGATATAGCATTAAAATCAATGGCTGATTTGGATCCAAATGCTAATGAGGATCAAGAAAATGAGCTGAAGAGAATGGTCTCTTACTTTTTCGAAAGAGAGATTAAAAGGGAACTTTTAAACGACCCCTCATTAATTGGAAAAACTAAAGATGTTTATTTAACTGCCTCAGATGATTTAGATCAAGTATTTAAAGGCAATTATCCAAGAGATTTACCTGAAGATCAAAGAAGAGTTACGGATTATCAATTAAAGATTTTTGATCAACTTGTAGAACTAGGAAAAGTTGAAAGTAAATTCAATTTAAGTTTTTTTACATATCCTGATTCAAGAGAAGCTGAATTAGCTGGTATAGCAAGCTCATTTATGGGATCAATTTTTTCTATACTTGTTTGTTTAATGATAGCTTTTCCTGTAGCAGTTCTAGCGGCAATTTATTTAGAGGAATTTGCTCCTAAAAACAGATTCACTGATTTTATTGAGGTAAATATAAATAATTTAGCAGCAGTACCTTCAATTGTTTTTGGTCTTTTGGGACTGGGTATTTTACTGGCTGTATTTCAATTACCTAGGTCAACACCTCTAGTCGGTGGAATAACTTTATCGTTGATGACTTTACCAACAATTATTATTGCTTGTAGAGCATCTTTAAAAGCAGTTCCTCCAAGTATAAGAGAGGCAGCACTTGCAATGGGTGCTAGTAAAATGCAAACTACAATGCATCATACAGTTCCGTTATCTATGCCAGGGACTTTATCCGGTACAATAATTGGTTTGGCCCAAGCTTTAGGTGAAACCGCACCTTTGATATTGATTGGCATGGTGGCTTTTGTAAATACAATACCAGGATCTCCTTTAGATCCAGCTGCAAGTTTGCCAGTGCAAATTTATATTTGGGCAGAGAGCGCTGAAAGAGGTTTTGTCGAGAAAGTTTCTGCCTGTATTATGGTTCTATTAGGATTTTTAATTATAATGAACTTATTTGCACAAATAATTAGACATAAATTTGAAAAAAAATGGAGTTAAGATGATAAAGATAAATTCAAAAAATGTAGATGTTTACTATGGAAAAAAACAAGCTCTATTCAATATAAATTTAGATATTGAAGAAAATCAAGTTACAGCACTGATTGGGCCTTCAGGTTGTGGTAAATCTACTTTTTTAAGATGTCTAAACCGAATGAATGACGTAATTGATATATGTAGAGTAAAAGGGCAAATTATAATTAATGATTTTGATATCAATGATAAAAGTTGTGATGTTGTTAGATTAAGAGAAAAAATTGGTATGGTTTTTCAAAAACCAAATCCTTTTCCTAAAACTATTTATGAAAATATTTCTTATGGTCCAACAATTCATGGTATGGCTCAATCAAAGAGTGAAATGGATGAAATAGTTGAAACTAGCTTAAAAAAGGCAGCATTATGGGAAGAGGTGAAAGATAGACTTCATGAACCAGGTACTGGTTTGTCTGGTGGACAACAACAAAGATTATGTATAGCAAGGGCAATTTCAGTTAAACCTGAAGTTATTCTAATGGACGAGCCTTGTTCTGCTTTAGATCCTATTGCTACAGCTCAAATAGAAGAACTAATTGATGAGTTAAAAAAAGACCATACTATTATAATAGTCACTCACTCAATGGCACAAGCTGCAAGAGTTTCTCAAAATACAGGTTTTTTTCACCTTGGAGAATTGATAGAACATGGTTCTACTGATAAAATATTTAAGAATCCAGAAAACAAAAAAACTCAGGATTATATCACAGGGAGGTTTGGATAATGACCGAAGCACCACATACAGTAAAGTCTTACGAAGAAGAACTTAAAAATTTAAATAGCAATATAATTAAAATGGGTGGATTTTGTGAAGAAGCTTTGGGTAAAGCTATTCAAGCAATTACCACAAGAAATAGTGATAATGCTGAGGCAGTAATTAAAGATGATGAAAAAATTGATAAATTTGAGACTTTAATTGAACAGCAAGTAGTAAATTTAATTGCTTTAAGACAACCTATGGCCATAGATCTTAGAGAAACAGTCACTGCTTTAAAGATATCTTCTGACCTTGAGAGAATAGGTGATTTAGCAAAAAATATTTCTAAAAGAACTCTTTTGTTAAATGAAAATTTACCAAAAAATTTAGTAGAAGCTATTATAAGAGTATCTTCGGATGTTCAAAAACAATTGAAATCAATATTAGATGCATATTTAGAAAGATCTTCGAGTATGGCAATTAATGTATGGGAAAGCGACGAACAAATTGATGATTTAACAAATTTATGCATGCAAGAAGTGATTAGATATTTAAAAGATAACGAAAATAACTTAAGTGATGGAACCCACTTATTATTTGTAACTAAAAATATAGAGAGAATAGGTGATCATACAACCAACATTGCTGAGCAAGTATATTATTTAGTTAAGGGAGAATATCTAGAGGGTGATCGACCAAAAGGCACAGAACCTATTGTTACTGGAGAAAAGTAAAATATGTCGGCTCATATTTTTATAGCTGAGGACGAGGCTGCTATAATAACTCTACTAAAGTATAACCTTGAAAAAGAGGGTTACAAAGTAAGTTTCTGTGAAAATGGTGAAGATGCGCTTAAACAAATTAAAGATAAGCTTCCTGACTTAATATTAATGGATTGGATGTTGCCCGATTTGTCAGGCGTTGAAATATGTAAAAATTTAAAAAAAGACAAAAAGCATAATGACATACCAGTAATAATGTTAACAGCAAAAGGCGAGGAGGAGGACAAATTAAGAGCTTTTGATACAGGTGCAGATGATTATGTAACAAAACCATTTAGTCAAAAAGAACTTAATGCAAGAATTAAATCATTACTCAGAAGATCAAAACCACAATCCACCGTTGATGTTGTTGAGTTTACAGATCTAAAAATAGATAGAATAACAAAAAGAGTTTATAGAAATAACATTGAAATATCTCTAGGACCTACAGAATTTAAATTATTAGATTTTTTTATCAAAAATCCAAAAAGAGTATATTCAAGAGAACAACTCTTAAACAATGTTTGGGGAGAAAATATTTACGTTGAAACTAGAACTGTCGATGTGCATATCAGAAGATTAAGACAGGCTATTAATATAGATAATACTAAGCCTTTAATTAGAACTGTAAGATCAGCAGGTTATTCTTTAGAATCTTGAAGGTCTTTAGGCCTAGTAAATTCTTTAATTAAACCATTTCCATCTAATTTATTCCATTCATTAAAATCAAAATAAATTTTTGCAAATGCCGATGTCGGAAATTTGTAGTTTAATAATTTAAAATGGTTGTTGTTGTGATTTTTTGTCAGTAATCGTATTAGATTTCTAACAGTAGGTTCATGGTTAATTAAAAGCACTGATTTATATTTTTTTGGTATTTTTTTTATTATATCTATAATTTTATCTTCACTTGATAAGTATAATTTTTTTGAAGAAATAATTTTTTTTGGTTTATCTATTTTTTTTAATAAAATTTTTAGGGTTTTCTTTGTTCTCTTTGATGATGAAAGTAATATGTAATCAAACTTATAATTTTTTTTAACAAAAAATTCACAAATCTTTTTTGCATTTTTCTCGCCACGCTTACTTAATGGTCTTTCATGATCATCAAGATTTGGGTGGTCCCAGCTAGATTTTGCATGACGCATAACGTATAATTTAAGCATAAATTTTAAATATATGACTGCATTAAAAAAACAAGATAAAGAAACACTAAAATCTAAATACATAAATAGAGAGCTGTCTTGGCTAAAATTCAACGACAGAGTTCTTCTTGAGGCCCAAAATTTTGAAAATCCTCTTTATGAAAGAATTAAATTTTTATCTATAGCAGGATCAAATTTAGATGAATTTTTCATGGTTCGTGTTGCAGGTTTATATAGTCAAATCAAACAAGATGTAGATTCACTTAGTTCTGATGGTCTTACTCCTGATGAACAAATGAGTGAAGTTATTTTGGAAACAAATAATCTTCTTAATAAACAAAATAAAATATATAGAGATTTAATTCTTCAATTAAAAAAAGCAAATATAAGTATAGTTAAACCTGAAAATTTAAGTAAACCTGAACAAAAAAGATTATTTAAAATTTTTAATGAAGAAATTTACCCTCTGCTAACCCCATCAGCAATAGACCCAGCTCATCCCTTTCCATTTATTGCAAATCAAGGAAGAGCATTAGTTATGAGATTAAATAAGAAAAATAAAAAAAGGACTTTAAATACAATAATAGTAATTCCAAAAGCTTTATCAAGATTTATTGAAATAGATGGAAATAAAAGTTTTAAAAAATTTTTAATTATAGATGATGTTATAAGTTTTTTTGCCTCTGAAATATTTCCTGATCATGATTTAGATAAAAAAATGTTATTTAGAGTTATAAGAGATAGTGATGTAGAAATTCAAGAGGAGGCCGAAGATTTAGTAAGATCTTTTGAATTGGCTTTAAAAAGAAGAAGAACAGGTGACATAGTACGTTTAGAAATTTTAAAAAATAGTAATAATGACTTAATTAAGTTTATAACCAATAAGTTAAACGTAAAATCTGAATACATCTATGAAATTGAAGGCATTGTTGGAATTCAAGATATAGACCAAGTTTGTAAAATTAAAAATTCTAAATTAAGATTTAAAAATTTTAATCCCAGGGAGGTTGAGAGATTAAAGGAGTTTAATAATAATTTTTTTGATACTATAAAAAAAAAAGATTTAATAGTTCATCACCCTTTTGAAACATTTGATGCTGTCGTTGAGTTTTTAAATCAAGCTGCATATGATAAAAAAGTTATAGCAATTAAACAAACTCTATACAGAACAACGCTAGATTCTCCAATTGTTAAAGCCTTAATAACAGCAGCTGAAAATGGAAAGACAGTAACCGCTTTAATAGAGATCAAAGCAAGATTTGATGAAGAAGCAAACATTCAACTTTCAAGAAGTTTAGAAAAGGCAGGAATTCAAATAGTTTATGGTTTTGCAAAATATAAAACACATGCAAAATCATCTTTAATATTAAGAAAAGAGCAGGGAAAAATTCAAACTTATATACATCTGGGAACTGGCAATTATCACCCAGTTAATGCAAAAATTTATACTGACTTATCTTTATTTAGTTCTGATAAAAAATTAGCAACTGATGTGGAAAAATTTTTTAATTATGTAACTGGTTATTCAAAACCACGAAATCTTAGTAAAATATCTATATCACCAATTAATCTTAGGGAAACCTTGAACAAATGTATTGCTAACGAGATTACAAATGTCAAAAAAGGTAAAAAAGGTGAAATATGGGCCAAAATGAATTCCTTAGTAGATCCAGCGATAATTGATAAATTTTACGAAGCTTCAAATGCTGGAGTAAAGATATTTTTATTTGTAAGAGGTGTTTGTTGTTTAAGACCTGGAGTTAAAGATAAATCTGAAAATATAATAGTTAAAAGCATGATTGGAAGATTTTTGGAACACTCAAGAATTTATTGTTTTGCAAATGGAAAAACAATGCCTAGTAGAGATGCAAAAGTTTTTATTTCATCAGCAGATTTAATGCCAAGAAATTTAAATCGAAGAGTAGAACTTCTAGTTCCAATTGAAAACCAAACAGTCCACGAACAGGTTCTTGATCAAATTATGTTAGCTAATTATTTAGATAAAAACCAAAGTTGGGAACTTGATGCTAGTGGAAATTATAAAAAAATTAAATATAGTGAAAATGATTCTTTTTCAGCCCATGATTATTTTATGAATAATCCTAGTTTATCTGGAAGAGGTAAAGCTAAATTAAAAATGAAACCAAAAAAATTAAATTTAAGATTAATTAAAAGTGGAAATTAAAGTTTTAAAAAATAATCAAAATCTGAAATTAAAACCTGCTAAATTAGCAGTAATTGATATAGGTTCCAATTCTATCAGGATGTTAATCTATGAAGATTTTAACTCATCTCGTGTGCCTTTTTTCAATGAAAAAGCCGTTTGTGAACTTGGTAAAAATTTAGATAAGTCAAGAAAACTTCATAAATCTGGTGTGGATTATGCCCAAAAAGTATTGAAGAGATTTTCAGAAATTTTAAATGTTTCCAAAATTGTTAATTTAAAAATAATAGCAACTGCTGTTTTAAGAGAAGCAACAGATGCAAAACCCTTTGTTGAATACGTAGAAAACCTTTTTAAAAAAAAAATAGAAATCTTAAGTGGAGAGGAAGAAGCAATTTGTTCAGCAGAGGGTGTAAAAATTGGATTTGATAATGTAGATGGGTTAGTTGCTGATCTTGGTGGAGGTAGTTTAGAATTAGCTCGAGTTGAAAATGGTTTGATTACTAATAAAACATCTTTACCCTTAGGTGTTTTAAGACTACTTAATAATCCAATTGTAAAAAAGAGAAACCTTTCTAAATATATAAAACAACTTTTGAGAGATGAGAAATGGTTATCTAAAAAAAAATTTGAAAATTTGTATTTAGTTGGAGGAACATGGAGAGCTTTATTTAAACTTCATCTGTTTCAAAATAAACATCCTGTCCATATAATTCATCAGTATTCAGTAAATTATGAAACTATATCATCATTTGTAGAAAAAATAGCATCGTTTAATAAAGCAAAACTAAAAACAGTTGAATATATATCTAAATCTAGAACACCTTATCTACCATATAGCTCTATTATTTTAGATGAGATCATGAAAGTCACAAATCCAAAAAACATAATTTGTTCTATAAGCGGTATTAGAGAGGGATCTCTAGCAAAAGATTACTTTAAAAATATTGATAACTCTCAAGTTTTTGAAAAATCATTAGAATATATTTCGAAGAAGAGAGGTGATTTGGGATTAACCTACAAAAAGTATCATGAATTTATCAAACCTGTATTTGATGGTAATGAACATTTTGATGAAAAATTGCTTAATTTAGCTTGTGTTTTAAGTCATATGGATTGGGGACTAGGTGCTTTTCAAAAGGCAGAATTAGTTTTTCAAGAAACATTAAATACCCCTTTATTGAGACTTTCACATAAAGAAAGAATTCAAATAGCTCTTTCATGTTATTGGAGGTACTGCAGTATTAAATACAATCCAAAAATAGAATATTTAACTTTTTTAAATAATAATGAAATTTTTTCTAGCAAACAAGTTGGTGCAGCCTTAAGATTTGCTCACTCACTAACATCTATTTCAACTATCTTTTTAGAGGAATTTAAATTGTATAAAAGAGGCAACTCTGTATTTTTAAAAATTCCAGCACAACATCAAGAAATAATTTCTAAACAAGCCACAAAAAGATTTAAAGCTTTGGCGAGAGAATTATTTTTAGAACCAAGAGTAATTTATTCAAATAATTAATATATAATTTAATTTATTACAACTTACAGGTTAGTGATTTTTCTTCTTTAATATATTTTTAATTTTATTGAAATATATCTTTAATCCAAATGTAATATTCTTCTGTGATTAAATTGTAAACATTAAACCCCTGAAATACGCTCAGTATTATTATTGAGCGTATTTCTTTTTATAAAACAAATACATTCCTATATGAGATGCATTGTTAAATTTACCATTCTCAATTAATTTAATTATTTGATGATCTGAAACTATGTGGATTTTAATTCCTTTTTCAGGCTTTGAAATTTTAATAAGATTATTACAAAAAAAACCAGTAATTTTAGTGGTGAGTCGACCTGGTTCAGAATAAAATGAAGTAATTTTTCTTAATTTATTTCTTGATTTATATCCTGTTTCTTCAATTAATTCTTTTTTAACAGATATTAAAGCTGTTTCATGTTTTTCAATTATACCAGATGGAAACTCAAAATTAATTTGATTTATAGGAATTCTTTTTTGTGAAACCAAAATATACTTGTTCTTAATTTTGGGTATTACTATTGAAAGGTTTGAGGTTTTTAAAAAATGATAAAATTCTTTTTTTTTAAATTTTTTATTAATTAATTTAATATTGTTTGTTAGTTTTAAATTTTTCAATCTTTTTCTAAGAATAATTTTTTTGCGATATAAACAGCAATTAACATACCAATTAATTCTGCAATTATATAAAAAGGAGTATTTAAATAACTTATACCAGTAAACGAATCTGTGAATGTTCTTGCTATTGTTACAGCAGGATTTGCAAAAGAAGTTGAAGAGGTAAACCAATAACCAGCAGTGATATATAAACCAACTGATCCAGCAACAGCTATTTTACCTGATCTCATTGAACCAAAAATTATTAAAATAAGACCCAACGTAGCAACTATTTCAGAAGTAAAAATATAAATCCCACTCCTTGACTTTGTTGATAATTCAAAAACCTGATGTTCAAAAAAGAAATTAGCTAATGCTACACCTAGCAAACATCCAAGTATCTGAGCAGAAATATAAAAGGGTAGAAGGTTTTTTTTTAACTTTCCTGTAATTGTCATAGCAATACTTACAAATGGATTGAAATGAGCCCCAGATACATCAGCAAATACTGTTATTAGCACAAACAATCCAGCTCCGGTTGCCAATGTGTTTGCTATTAGCATTACTGCTATATCATTAGTTAGATTTTCTGCCATTAAACCTGATCCAACTATGATCATGACCAGAAAGCAACTTCCAATGAACTCTGAAAGAAAATATCTATTTTTATTTTTCATCTATCCAATCTTTAATTTTATTACTTATAATATTGAAAGTTTTTCTAATGATTATTTGCTTTTCTTCGTCATTTGCATTTTGAAGTTTAGCTACCGGATCTTCTATATCCCAATGTATAATTTGGTTTTTATCAGGCCAAATAGGACATACCTCATTATTTGCGTTGTTGCATACTGTTATTACATGATCCATTTTTAATTCTTTATTGATAAATTCTTCAAAGTTTTTAGAACTGTAATTAGTTAGATCATAACTTTTATTTTTTTCTAAAAAACTTTTAACATCTTCATTGATTTTTCCAGATGGATTACTACCAGCACTAAAAGCATTAAATTTATTTGAGTATTCGTTATTAATAATACTCTCAGCGATAATGCTTCTCGCTGAATTTCCTGTGCATACAAATAAAATATTTTTCATTAAAAAATAATTTTATAAATACCAATTACAAACAAAGGAATTTGTAATCCAAAATTAGTTAATATGGCCTTATCTTTTAATAAAAAACCCGATATTGTCCATCCAACTACACCAAGACCATGAAAATATATATTAATTGGATATATATTTAAATTTGTAAGCAATATTCCTGTTAAGACTAAAAATGTGCTTATCCATTTGAGATATTTTTTTAAAAACATAAAACTCCTTTCTCTATACTTATGACAGTTATGTTAAAGATTTATTAAAATTATTATTTTATATTAAATTGATTATGTATCTATGGATAAAATATCCTCCGATTAGCAATATTAAACCTGTAATATAAATTATGAAAAAATTCATATTAAAAGATTTTGCAAAAAAGAAGGGTACAAAGAATAAATAACTTGCTGGTACTGCAATAAATATACTTTTTGTAAACATTACTGTTTTTTCTGTATCATTATGCTCATAATACGAAAACAGTATCGCTATTAGTGATACCAAGGGTAATGCAATAATAAATCCAGCGAGCTTAGGATTTTGACCAGCCAACCAACTTGAAAAAGCAACAATTAAACCTGCTGCTACAACTTTAAAAATAAAAAATAACATCTGTTTTTAGCTTGTTGCAAATTTTTTAATTTTCTCAAAACTGAAGTGATCGGCTATATCTTTCTTGGCGTAGTATACTTCATCAACTGTGCCTTGTTCGTTTATCAAAACATCTGTAACAGCTATATCAAAATGACCTTTAATTTTTAAAGGAATATATCCCTTTAACATTGCAGGTATTATTTTATGAGATTTAAATAGCATTGCAGATAATGTTTTCATCATTGATCTTTCAATTTCATATTTTTGAAAATATTTAAAATCTTCATCAGCCAGTACAGTAAAAGGTAAATTGTTATGTTTTTTCATATATGACCTTAAATTATCAACCGGCGAGTGAAATATTGCAACATGTGTAAAATTATTTCCTAACTCATTAAATCTTTTATTAATTTCGTTTAATCTAAGATTGCAAAAACTACATCCAGCTATTCTGTAAAAAGTTAAAAGAACTTTCTTTCCATGTGTTTCTGATAAATTAAATGTAGACCCGTCATCTCTTGGAAGTGTAATTTCTTCTATTTTATCTCCTTTGGAGATCTTCATTTGATAGAGCATTTTTTACAAAGCCCAAAGAATTCAAGATTATATTTATTGAATTTCATACCCGCTTTGTCTTGAAAATTTTTTAAATATTTTGAAAGTTTGCTGTCACTAATTTCACTTACTTCTTCACAGCTTTCACATATTGAAAATGCTGTTGCCTTTGAGATCTGACAATTTGAATTTTTACATGCAACGAAAGCATTTCTACTTTCAATTTTGTGAATTTTTCCAATTTCAACCAATTTATCAAGCGCTCTATAAACTTGAAGAGGGGCTTTAATACCTTTTTTTTGCACATTATGTAAAATTGAATAAGCTTTTATGGGCTCATTTACTTTTTCAATGAAATCAAGAACTATTTGTTGATTTTTTGATAGTGTTTCCTGTTTAAGCATAGTTTTTCTTTTATCAATTTCCCATTAGTTTTTCAATTGTATCGTCTGTTTAATTTTAAATAGAGATATTACAAATAATAATAACGCTGCAGCAATGATAGATGGACCCGAAGGAGTATTGAATTGCAATGAAGAAAATAAACCCATGATTACTGATAATAATCCTCCACAAATAGAAAAAATTACCATCTTTTTGGGAGTATCTGATATGTTACGAGCCATAGCCGTTGGTATTATTAACATCCCAGTTATTAATAAAAGTCCTACAATTTTTATAGAAATTGCAATTATTGCTGCCATTAAAATAGTAAATATTGCTTTTGCTCTATCAGGATTTAATCCTTCTGCTTCTGCAAGTTCATAATTTACTGTTGAAGCAAATAAAGGTTTCCAAATTATTTTTAATACAATTAAAATTATTGCTCCTCCTCCCCATATAATTATCAAATCATCAACATTAACAGCTAATATGTCTCCAAATAATAGTCCCATGACATCAAATCTTATAAATGAGAGAAAACCAATTACCACTAAGCCAACTGCTAATGCTGAGTGAGCTAAAAGACCAAGTAAAGCATCACCGGGCAAATTAGTATTTTTTTCAAGTTTAACTAATATGATTGCTATTACTGATGAAATGATAAATATCGAAATTGCTATATTAATTTCGAATGCCAATGCCATTGTAACACCAAGTAATGCTGAATGTGCTAATGTATCTCCGAAATAAGATAATCTTCTCCAAACTACAAAGCAGCCCAAAGGACCTGTTACAAAAGCAACACCTATACCAGCAATTAAAGCTCTTATAAAAAAATCATCAAACATTTAATTTTTTTTTATATCTCCGTCATTTGAATGAACATGATCATGCTTATGTTCATATATAGAAAGAGTTTGTGAAGCTTGTTCGCCAAATAACAGTTTATACTCATTATTCATTGCAACGTCTTTTGGTGTTCCTGAACAACACACGTGGCCATTTAAACAAATAACATGATCTGTTGCTGTCATAACAGTATGCAAATCATGAGAAATTAATAAAATTCCACAATTTAATTTATCTGCTATTTCTTTTATTAATTTATACAATGCAATCTCCCCAGTAAAATCAACTCCTTGAACCGGCTCATCCAATACTAAAAGATCAGGTTTTTTTGAAACTGCTCTTGCAAGAAGCACTCTTTGAAATTCTCCACCAGATAAATTTCCTAAATTCTGGTTTTTAAGATGATCTGCACCCGTTAATTTTAAAGCTTCATTTATTTTTTCTTCATCGAGTTCATCTGTTAAAACCATAAAATCACTCACTTTAAGTGGCAATGTCCAGTCAATTGAAATCTTTTGAGGAACATATCCAATTTTATCAGTAAATTTTTCTACATTGCCTTCTATATTCTTATGAAGTCCTATCGCAATTTTTGCAGTTGTGCTTTTGCCAGAACCATTTGGCCCAATTAATGTTACTATCTTTCTTCTTTCAACAATTAAAGAAACGCCTTTTACAAGCCATTTATTCCGTTGTTTTAATCCAACTTCAGTTAATTTTACTAATACATTGTTCTCAATTGTCATTTATTACCTTGACTTATTAATGTTATATTATTACACAATGTTATATTATAACAATTAACACTAAATTAAATTATGAAAAACTTAAAAAAATCAACATTAATAATTACAATATTATCTTTTTTAGCTCTTTTTACATCAGCAAAAGCAGAAATAAAAGTTGTAGCTTCAATTAAGCCTATACATTCTTTAGCTAGCTATCTGATGGATGGAGTTGCTAAACCAGACCTAATAGTCGATGGATATTCTTCACCACATGGATTTCCGTTAAAACCATCTCATGCAAAGATGTTACAAGAAGCTGATCTTATTTTTTGGGTAGGTGAAGATCTAGAAAACTTCATGGAAAAACCATTAGATTCAATTGCAAAAAAAGCAGAAAAAATTGAATTAATGGAAATTAAAGGTCTTAATAAATTAAAATTCAGAGAACGAAATATTTTTGGTGATCATGACGATCACGGACATAAAGAAGATGGCCATAAGGAAGACGATCATGATGATCACGACCACAAAAAAAAAGATGGCCATAAAGAAGACGACCACGATGATCATGACCATAAAAAGAAAGATGGGCATGACGATCATGATGACCATGGACATAAAAAGAAAGATGACCATGATGATCACGATGATCATGCAGGACATGAAGGTCACCACCACGGTGAGCATGACCCACATATTTGGTTAGATCCAATGAATGCTAAAGTTATATTAAATGAAATGGCAGAGCATTTAATTGAAAATGATGCTAAGAACGCATCAAAATATAAAAGCAACTTAAAGAAAGCACTAAAAGATATTGATAAACTTGTTAGTGACGTTTCTTCTGAATTAAATCAGAGTGTAGCATCAATTGTTTTCCATGATGCTTACCAATATTTTGAAAAAAGATTTAATGTTAATATATTGGGTGCTTTTACAGTCAATACAGATGTAATGCCAGGAGCAGAACAATTGGCTGAAATCAGAGAAATAATTGAGCATGATAAAGTTGCTTGCGTATTTTCTGAACCACAGTTTAATCCAAATATCATTAAAGCTGTAGCAAAAGATATGAATATTAAAACTGGTATTGTAGACCCATTAGGAGCTACTTTGGATCCTGGAAAAGACTTATATTTTGATTTAATCAGAAATATGTCTAAATCTTTTAAAGGTTGTTAATTAAAAAATTGAACTTTTGCCGTAAATAATATCTAATATTATTTATGGCAACCGTTCCTTTAAGTTTAGAAGAAATTTTTCATTTAGCTAAAAAAACATTAATATCTAATGGATGCGATGAAGAAACAGCAGATACTTTATCTACTTTAATCAAAAATGCTGAAAGAGATGGATCATTATCTCATGGTCTATTTAGATTACCCGCTTATGTATCTGGTTTAAAAAGCGGAAAAATTAATGGTAAGGCTAGACCAGTGATTTCAAAATTAACTGCTAGTGTTGTTAAAGCAGATGGGAAAAATAGTCTTGCCCCAATGGTTTTAAAATACGGAATACCAGAACTAGTTAAAGCTGCAAAAGAAAATGGAGTAGCTGTTTTAGCAATTACTAACTCTCATCATATGGCTTCTATGTGGCCCGAGACAGAAGCAATAGCAGAGCAAGGACTTGTTGCTTTTGCTTGTACATCATACAAGCCAGCAGTTGCACCAGCAGGAGCAATTAAACCTTTATTTGGAACAAACCCAATTTCATTTGCTTGGCCAAGAAAAAATAAACCACCTGTAGTTTATGATATGGCTACTGCATCGATGGCTATGGGAGAGGTTCAAGTTGCAAAAAGAGAAGGGCACAAGGTCCCAATAGGAACTGGTTTAACTAAAGATGGAAAAGAAACAACAGATCCTGGTGAAATAGCAGATGGTGGAGTTTTGTTGCCATTTGGCGGCTATAAAGGCTCAGGGATAGCAATGATGGTCGAATTACTTGCTGGAGCCTTAGTAGGAGATAATTTTAGTTATGAGACGGCTGAGAAGGATACAGACGATGGTGGACCACCAAGTGGTGGAGAGTTTATTTTAGCTATATCTCCTGACAAATTATCGAATTCTGATTGGGATAGTCATTCAAATAAATTCTTTGAGAAAATGAAATCAATGGGAGAGGTTAGGTTGCCTGGTGAAAGACGTCACAAAAACAGATTAGATACTGGACCTAGAAATATTAATGAGGAACTTGTTAATAAAATAAAATCTTTAAGTTAATTCAATTTCAATTGGTGTGTGATCCGAAGGTTTTTGTCTTCCACGAGGAAATTTATTAATTTTTACATCTTTCACAAGATTTATAATTGAGTTTGAAACTAAGAAATGATCAATTCTCATGCCATTATTTTTTTGCCATGCACCGCTTGTATAATCCCAAAACGTATATCCTTCTTTGTCAGGATGAATATATCTATATGCATCATGAAAACCTAAACTTAATAATTCTCTTAATTTTTTTCTTATCTCTAGTCTAAACAAAGCATCATTTTCATATCCTTTAGGATTATGAACATCTTCTGCAGATGGAATTATATTAAAATCACCACCAATAATTATATTTTCTTTTTTTTTTAAATAACCTTTTAACTTCTTAATTAAACTTTCTAGCCAATATAATTTGTAAGTATACTTTTCTGTATCAACTGGATTTCCATTAGGTGTATATATATTTATTAATTTAATTGTTTTTGATTTATGTTTTAGATCTGCTGTAATAATTCTTGATTGTTTATTTTTATCTTTAAAAATATCTTTTTCAATTTTGTCCAATTTTTTTTTAGAAATTATTGCAACCCCATTATATGATTTTTGACCAAATACATAATTTTGGTAATTTGATTTTTCAAAGTCTTCGTAAGGATAGTTTTCATCTTGAGCTTTGATCTCTTGCATCATTAAAATATCTGGTGAATATTTTTTTAAATACTCTTTAATATTTTCAATTCTTGCTCTTACAGAGTTAACATTCCAGGAACTAATTATCATTAAAGCGAGAAAGATACGCCACAACCACAAGAAGATTTACTTTGTGGGTTGTTTATTTTAAAAGAATCTCCGATCAATTCTTTTACAAAATCAACTTCAGATCCTTTTAGTAAATCAGCCGATGTTTTGTCGATAAGGATATTATCTTGTTGTAGATCATCATCCTTAGCAGAGTTATCAAATGAGAAATCATATTGAAATCCAGAGCATCCACCACCTTTAATAGCGATTCTAAAAAATGACCCTTTATCTTTTGATGAAAGAAGATGGTTTATCTGCTTTATAGCATTATCTGTAAATTTAATTTCTTTAATCATAATTAAACATTGATAAAAACAATATAATAATATTTTGCCATTTTTAAAGAATGAAAAATTACTCAAAATTAGGAACATTTGCATCAAAAGGTAGACTGTTCAAAGAAGCGAGCAATCCTTTCAGATCACCTTTTCAAAGAGATAGAGATAGAATAATTCATTCTACCTCATTTAGAAGATTGAAGCACAAAACCCAGGTATTTGTGAATACTGAAGGAGATCATTATAGAACCAGAATCACACATTCCATTGAAGTATCACAAATTGCTAGAACAATTGCTAAATACTTAGGTTTAAATGATGATTTAGCTGAAACATTAAGCTTAGCTCATGATTTAGGTCATACACCTTTTGGTCATGCGGGAGAAGAGTCCCTAAATGAATGTATGTATGAATATGGGGGATTTGACCACAACCTTCAAACACTTAGGATAGTAATGTTCATTGAAAATAAATATTTTAAATTTGAAGGTCTTAATTTAACATTAGAAACATTAGATGGTCTTATTAAACATAATGGTCCGGTAACAAAGCTAGTCAAAATAAATAATTTAATTGGTTTGAAAAATTTAAAAAATAAAATTAATTTTTCAAAAAACTCCTCACTGGAGGCTCAAATTGCATCTATATCCGATGACGTTGCATACAATAACCATGATATTCAAGATGGAATAAAAGCTAAATTGTTTAAGTTAAACGATCTTAAACAAATCTCTTTTTTTGATGAGATTTTAAAATCATATAAAAACAAATTAAAAAGTGAAAATAATGATATTCTTGTATATCAAACTATAAGAGACTCTATAAATTTAATGGTTCAAGACTTAATAAAAACTACGACAAGAAATATTTTAATGAATAAAATATCTACAAAAAAAGATGTATCAAATAAAAAAAATCAAATTGTTGATTTTTCCAACAAATTAAAAATAACTATAAATGAGATTAGAGATTTCCTTAGAAT
>CABYRT010000003.1 GCA_902521355.1 uncultured Pelagibacteraceae bacterium | reverse complement strand
ATTGGCAATGTTCTTGTGCCTGATGCCCCACCAGTGAGTAAGAAGATGTCTTCAAATTTATTAAAATTCCAAATAAATCTAATCATAAATAAAATTGAAATCACTGCTAATATCTGGGGCAAAGTAATATTAAGAAATTTTTGGATAGGATTTGCACCATCAACATCAGCTGCTTCATACAACTCTTTTGGAACTGCTTGAAGACGAGCAAGAATAAATAAAAATGCTAGAGGAAAATATCTCCAAATTTCAAAAATAATTACAGTTGTTAATGCTAACCTTAATTTAAAATCAAAACCAAGTATGTTTAAAGTTACGTATTTTTGTCCTAGTAAATTTATTGGTCCTTCAATAATTTGATAATTAATTAATAAATTATTTAAAGTTCCACTTGTTGGATCAAGTAAAAGTTCCCAGGTATAAGCAAGAGCAACTACTGGTGCAACATAAGGAAACAACAAGACACTTCTCATAAATGTTCTGCCAAAAAATTTTTGATTTACCATTTGTGCTGCCAAAATTCCAAAAACTATTGCACCTATTGTTCCAAAAAAAGTGTAATAAAAAGTTGTTGATAATAGATCTATAAATGCTTTGTCTTTGATTACTTTTTTGAAATTATTTAAAGTAAATTCATAAGTTAATAATATATTTTGTGACTTACCTGATAGTTTAGGTTTATAAGATTTTATTTCCTTCTTTGAAATTTCTTGATTATTAGTATTTTGAAAAACTATTTCTAAATTTTCTCGGTATTTTTTTGGCCAATTACCTAATTTACACATAAGTAAATTTGATTTAAATTGACATCTATTATCTAAATTTGTTGGTTCGAGATTGTCTGGATATTTATCTTTAAATTTTACATTAGTAATTTCTTGTGTAAGAGAACTATTTCTTAATTTATAAATTATTTTTATTTGAGTTGGATTATCGTTAATTGATTTTACTAATTTTTTTGCTCTTGGTTCAGGAATTCTTAAATCTTTAAGTTCTACATTTTTAAAACTAATCCAAATATTTGAGAATATTGGAAATAATATTATAGAAAATACCAAAAAAACTGATGGTAATATTAAAAGATAAGCTGTTCTTTTTTCAATTTTTGCAAGTTTTGAACTCATAAAAAAAAGCGGATAATTAATATTACCCGCTTTTTTTAATTTTTTAAATTACTAGAAGCTAGCTAGTACAGTATTAATTTCATCTACCGCTTCATCTAACGTCAATTGATCGTCAATATATTGTCTAGTGATTCTATTTATAAACTTATTGTTAATAATTTTAGATGCTCTAGATAGTTCACCTTCTTTTACGCCCCATCTATTAGCAGTATCTAAACCAGCAACAATATTATTTATTACATCTGCAGAATATAGATCTGTTAAAGGAGCTTTTCTATCAACTCCAACAGGCAGTTTACTCCAAGCTGTTGTAAATGCATTTGGATCACTTGCATTACCTCTTCTTACAGGGAACTTACCTTCTGGTGCTATAGATAAAGTGCTTGTGTATCCTTCATCCATTGAATAAAGAATAAACTGCTTAGCTTCATCGGTATCTGCATCTGCAGTTACACCAAAGTATCTAACATCCGCCCAAGCTGCACCTTTTACATTATTTGGTCCACTAAAATTAGTTATAAATCCAGTTTTAGATGCCAATTCTGGTGATGTAGGATCACTGTTAATTGTTGGTGGAGCTGAATCTCTTAAACCAGCTAATTCATCCATGATAAATGGTGACCAAATTATCATTGGAGTTTTACCAGCGAAATAAAGTTCTCTTGATTGTTTCCAATAAAGTTCTCCTGGAGGGCTTGCTTTAGCTAATTTTTTATAAAACTGTAAAGAATTTTTTAAAGCTCTACCTTGTTTTTTTGTTCCACCTTTTTTCACGATGTTTACACCATTTGCAAGCAGAACATGTTCCAAAACCTGGCTCATAAAGTTTTCATCAGTTTTAGTTGCAGCAACAAATCCAAACATATCGTTACTAGATAAAGCATCTATTGCTTTCTCAATATTTGCATAAGTTGTTGGTGGTTCTAAACCAGCAGCTTTAAATAAATCTTTTCTGTAAACGACCATTTGCGTCCATCCATCTACTGGCACGGCTGCAATTTTGCCACCTTTTTTAGCCATCTTTAAAGCGCCTGGAGCAAAAGTATCTTTTCCAAGTGTTTTAATTATATCATTATTTGCATCAACGTCTAAAATTCCCGCTTCAGCCCATGGCAATACATATTGCAATGTATGATAAATTACATCAGGAAGATCTCCTGCTGCAGCTGCTGCAGTAGCTCTTGTTCCTAAATCTTTTTCATCAATCGGGATAACTTCAACTCCAATTCCAGTTTTAGCTTCAAAAGCTTTAGCCATCTCTTCTTGTTTAGCCATTCTTGCTGGTTGAGTTTCTGTCGTCCAGAATTTGATATCTGCAAATGCAATTGAATTAAAAACAAAAGCTATTGCAGAGATTGTTATTAATATATTTTTAAACATATATTCCCCTCTTTTTCGTGTTTTCTAAAGTTATTTAAAAATTAACACATAATGAACATTTAAAAGAAGAATAACAAGTATCTAAATTACACAATACTACCTGAGATTGATTCAAGAATTTTTAAAAGAAATACCTTTATTATCAAATAAATGGCAACGAAATGGATCAAAACCTATTTTAACAGTGTCACCTACTTTAATATTTGTGTCTCCATCAGTTTGTACAACAAGAGGATCTCCCTCTTTCTCCAAGTATAAATATGTTCCTGACCCTAATTTTTCTACGACGAAAACCTTGCTTTCCCAAAGTGTATCTGATTTTGCGTTTAATATTAAGTGCTCTGGTCTTATTCCAATTTTTATACTATCCCCTTCTTGAATATTTTCAGAAATTTTTGGTACATTTAACTTTCCAGTCCCCATTATATCTACTTCAGAACTCTTTAAACTTTTACTCAAAATTTTACTATCTATAAAATTCATTTTTGGAGATCCGATAAAACCTCCAACAAATAAGTTATCTGGGTTATTATATAAGTTCATTGGTGATCCCTTTTGTGAAACTATCCCTTGATCCAATACAACAATATCATTTGCAAGTGTCATGGCTTCAGTCTGATCATGAGTTACGTAAATCATTGTTGCATTAAGTTGATCATGTAATTTTGCTAATTCTACCCTCATTTGGACTCTTAACGCTGCATCTAAGTTAGATAATGGTTCATCAAATAAAAAAACTTTTGGTTTTCTTGTAATGGCTCTTCCTATTGCCACCCTTTGACGTTGTCCTCCAGATAATTGTTTGGGTTTTCTCTCAAGATAATCCTCTATTTGCAGAATTTTAGCAGCCTCCATTACTCTTTGCTCTATTTCTTCTTTTGATTTTTTTTCAATCTTTAAACCAAAAGCCATATTATCAAATACTGTCATATGAGGGTAAAGAGCATAAGATTGAAATACCATTGCAATATTTCTTTCTTTAGGTGGCAGATCGTTAACAACTTTATCGTCAATAGATATTGTGCCAGAGTTAATTTCTTCTAAACCAGCAATCATTCTTAAAATTGTAGATTTACCACAACCACTTGGTCCTACTAGAACAGTAAAAGACTCACTTTTTATATCAAGAGAAACATCTTTTATAACATGAGTACTTCCAAAATACTTATTTACTTTATCTATTTTAATACTCGCCATTTTAATTTAATATTAATTTTTTATTGTTAATTATAGATTTAATTAATTTTGTCATCAAAGGGATTTTTTTTTGTTGAATTTTTTTTAATACAAATGGAGCAATTTCTCTTGCAAGTTGCTCTCCCTCAACAGTTTCATTTGGCATAAATTTTCTTTTAGCATTGTTAAATGTATAGCCTTGCCCCAAGTAACCACCCATTTTACTATTTCTACCTCCTGCAGCACTGACGTATAGATCTCCGACTCCGGCTAATCCAAGAGCAGTTTCAATTTTTCCTTTAAAATATTTAGTAATATATATCATCTCATTTATAGATTTTTTGAATAAACTTGAAGACATATTTAAACTATCTCCAGCTCCAATAATCATTGAATAAATATTTTTAATTGAAGAACAGATCTCAACTCCAATAACATCTTTCGAAGTTTCAGTTAAATAGTATTTTGTAGTTATCATATTACAAATTTTTTTTGCAGTTTTGATATTTTTATTAGCAACAATCACACTTGTTTGTTTTTTATTTGAAAGTTCTTTTGCTAAGCAAGGTCCTTTTAAAACTGAAACATTTATATTTTTATTAGTTTTCTTTATATCCTCTGAAATAGTAAAAATTTTCTGTTTTTTTTTCTCATACTTTAAACCTTTAGTAAGAATAAGAATTGGACTTTTGATGTTTGATTTTTTAAATTCTTCACTTATAAAATTTATTCCCGATAAACTTAACGCAACAACAACTAAATCATATTTATTAGTTAACAAATGAGTTGAATACTTTTTGTATATTAATTTATTTGGTAAGTTTATTTTCAAACTAGAATGATATTTCTTTTTTGAAGACAAATTTTTAATAAAAGTTTTATTATAGGGCTCTGTGATAGTTACTTCGTTTTTATTATCTATACATGGAAAAGTAAAAGCAGATCCCATTGCGCCACCACCTAATATTAAAATTTTTTTCATTTAAGCTTAAGCAATTCCTAGATGTTTTTTTCTTTTTTCTACCCAAGTTCTTATCAAATTGTCAAAGATTAAACCTATAAAAGCTACACAAATACCTAAAGTTAATCCAATACCAGCACCATTTTTATCTGATAAAGCTTTTAAAATATATTGTCCTAAATCCTCTGTGCCTATAAATGCTCCTATAATAACCATAAATAATGCAAACACTATTGTTTGATTTATACCAAGCATCATATGAGGGAATGCTAAAGGAAATTCTATTTTTGTTAATCTTTGAAATTTATTTACACCAGACATCGTCGCTGCATCATGTAGACCTGCTGGAACACTTCTAAGCCCTTCAATTGTGTATCTGGTTGCTGGTATAGTTGCGTAAACAATTACAGCAATAAGAACAGAAGTGTCAGTTATTCCAAAAAGCATCATAACAGGGATAAGATAAACAAATGATGGAAATGTTTGAAATATATCACATACGCCTAACATAAATTTTGCAGAATGTTGATTTTGAAAACATAATGTGCCAACTGTAAAACCAATTATACAAGAAACGATTACCCCAAATGTTGCCATATAAGCCGTTACTAAAGCCCTATCCCACCAAGGGCTAAGAGCTATGAATAATGTCAAACCACAAACTACTAATGCAGATCTAATTCCACCAATTAAATAGCCGGCACCAACAACTAATACTAATGTAGCAACGGCTGGCATCCTTAAATACAAAGCCCTCATTGGTTGTAACACTTCTTGAATTAACCATGTATTAAATGCTTTTATATAAACAAAAAAGGTATCAAAAATCCAATCGACACCTTTATTCCAAAAATCAGCAGTCGATATTCCTTTATTGTGTGGCACTTCAAATAAATAATTGTAACCACCTTTAAAATAAACAGATCCAAAGTAAGCGAGTAAAATTCCAATTATGACCGTAATACTAAAAAATAATAAATTTTTATTTCTTTGAAAAAAATTTAAATTACCAAAATAATCAACTTGTTTGTTTGCCCATGCTAATGACATCTTATCTAATAAAATTGCTATTAGACTAATACAAAGACCAGCTTCTAATGCTAATCCAATATTAAGCTGATTTAATGCTAACAATAAGTTGAAACCCAGACCTTTCGCGCCAATGAAGGCTGAAATAACAGCCATAGAAAAACACACCATGATCACCTGGTTTACACCAATTAATATATCTCTTCTGGCCGTTGGAATTAGCACTTTAGACATTAGTTGCCAATTGTTACAACCACTCATTCTTCCAGCCTCAATTACTTCTGGAGGAATAGCTCTCAATCCTAATAAAGTAAGCAATATCATAGGTGGAACAGCAACAACCATAGTTATAATTACTGCAGCATGGTCACCGACGCCAAAAAGCACAAGCGCAGGAACTAACACTGCATATTGTGGCATTGTTTGCATAACTAAAAGAATTGGATATAAGGCTTTCTCTACACGTTTACTTTTATAAGCTGCAATACCTAAACTTAAACCAAATATAAAAGATAGAGGCGCAGCAACTAAAATAAAAGAGAGTGTTTGCATTGATGGTTTCCATTGTCCAAATATAGATATGTAAACCATGGTTAAACCAGCAAATAGAGCCAATCCAATGCCACTTAATTTATAAGCAAGTATTGCAAAGCCAGCTGCAACTATTGTCCAAGGTAGACCTGGTAACTCTGCCCAAGGGTTCGCATCGATCCAATCCCAACTTGTAAAGGCAACAATTGTTTCAAGTCCACCTAATAGAATTTCTCTAATTAATTCTATTAAAAAGGTCATAAAAGCTGTTAAATTTCTGCTAATTTGCAAAACTATTGGTCTGGTTTTAAATTCTTGAGTGTCCTCATTCCAAAACTCCATTGGCATCCACTCATTCATTAAGAAAAACAAGGAGTCATTTATCCATATTGGTAACCATCCAAGTAATGGAGGAAGACGCCAGAAAACATCAAAGGCGTAATATCTTACTTCTTTGCCTAAAAATATATAACTACTTTGATTAGGGTCTTTTACGAATTCAGCTTGGCCTCTAATGAATTTATATGTTTCTGGAACATCAATAGCAAAACAAAGAGCAAAGAAAACAAGTAATAGAAATAACCACTGAAATATTTTTGGATATTTTTTTAAAAATTCCATAATTTATTTTCCGTTCTTTCTTCCGCCAAAGACAGTATTTATTATTTTTGTCGGATTGATTGACCCAACGGTTTTATTATTTTCATCTATAACTGCTACAGATTTTTCTTGCGTTAATATTTTTTCTGCAACATTTTCTATGATTTCATCTTTTGAAACTTTAACATCACTTAAATTATTAGATATAGATTCATCCATTACATCTTCAATTAATAAAACTTTTTCTCTAGGTACTTCTTCAGTAAATTTTCTTACATATTCTGTGGCTGGGTTTAGAACTATATTTGCAGGTGTATCTAGTTGTTCAATTATACCATCTTTCATAATTGCAATTCGATCAGCAAGTTTTAATGCTTCATCAAAATCATGAGTAATAAACATAATTGTTTTTTGTAATTTTTCTTGAAGTCTTAAAAATTCATCTTGCATTTCTTTTCTAATTAAAGGATCTAAAGCAGAAAAAGGTTCATCTAAAAACCATATATCAGGTTCAACTGCTAGAGATCTTGCAATACCCACTCTTTGTTGTTGTCCACCTGAAAGTTCTCTTGGAAAATAATTTTCTCTTCCATCAAGTCCAACTAATTTAACCATCTCCATTGCTTTATTAATGCTCTCCTCAGTTTTGATACCTTTGATTTGAAGAGGAAAAGCTATATTTTCTACAACAGTTTTGTGTGGAAGAAGAGCGAAGCTTTGGAAAACCATTCCCATTTTGTTTCTTCTAAGCTCAATTAACTCTTTATTATTTAAATTTAATAAATCTTGACCTTCAATGAAAATTTTTCCACCTGTTGCATCTGTTAATCTTGATATACACCTTAGTAAAGTTGACTTACCAGATCCAGATAAGCCCATTACAACAAGCATCTCTCCTTTTGCCACTTCAAAAGAGGCATTGTTAACACCTACTATACAACCATTTTCTTGAAATGTTTTAGCATCAACATTACCATTTGAATCTTGAAGCATCTTTTTGGCGTTTTCACCAAAAATTTTATAAACTGCTTCGCATTTGATTACTGCTTCAGACATAATTCTTATAAAAGTATACGAAAATTAATTAAATTAAAATCAATATAATTGAAGCTTATTTCCATTAAAAATTTTTAATAAAATAAACCCTTGTATCAATTCCAGTACTTAAAAAACTTAAGGCTTCACCGCTTACTTTAATTGTTTCGTCTACTCCTACGTTATTTCCACTAACTGTAAAACCTGCAAAACATTTCTTTTTTTCAGCATCCCATTCAACAAATGTTTCATCAATCTTATTGCCGTTAATAGTATAAATTTCGTGTGCTCTAAAATTTAAGAAATTTGCACCCATTATCGCTCTTTGGGGGATAAGCTTTGTGGCATTACACACTCCCTCATACAATTCATCTGATAATTTATAATGATCAGTACCATCAAAAGTTACTAATATACCCGAGGGAAGTTTTGAAATTAATGCACTTAGTTTTCTCTCTTTTGCAATTCTCTCTTCTTCCAATTTCATTTTCCTAACTAATTCATCACCCTCGCTAAATATATTATTTAAAATAGCAAAAGAAGAAATTATGACTATTGTTAAAACTATTAGTCCTATAAATTGTTTTAGGTTCTCGGGTAATCCTTTTAATTTATTAAATGAAGTTTCGTTCGACATTAATCTTGTAATTTACCGTTTTTCCAAATTCCTACTTTTTGGTCGCCATTAGCCCAAGTAAATGTTCCTTTGCCATTCATAAAACCATTAGCCCACTCTCCTTCATAAGTAGAACCATCTGGGAAAGTTAAAGTTCCAACTCCACTCCAAACGCTATTTTTAAACTCACCTTTATAGATATATCCGTTTGGCCATGTTTCTACACCTTGGCCATTTTTTTTTGTTCCTACCCACTCACCTTCATAAGTAGTTTTATCTGTATAAACCCATTTTCCATATCCATTTTCACAGTTACCTTCTTTACATCCGGTGCTTCGAGCAAAAACTGATGAACTTATTAATAAACTTAAAAAAAAGTAAAAAAGATATTTTCTCATAAGTATATTTTACACAAATCTTTACAAAAAAAAATCCCCCCCAACAGAATTGGGGGAGATCTTAATTTTTTAACTTTTATCCTTATTTAAGGAAAGCTTTCCAAGTTGACTCGTTATCAGCTAACCATTTTTTAGCTGCATCTTCGTGAGTCATTTTGTCAACGTCTACTAAAGCTGCCATTGCACCAATTTGACTTGTTGAAAATGACAATTTTTTAAACGCTGCTGCTGCATCTGGATGAGTTTTTGGAAAATCTTCGTGTACTGCTTTTTTCAAATAACCATCCGGAGAACCACATTTTCCGTCACCACCATCTGCTGGTCTGCAACCAGCTGTGTATGGAGGGAAGTCGATAAATGTAAAACCAGCACCATCAGTAAAGTTTGGTGTCCAGTTGAAAATTATAGTTCCTCTTCCTTCTTTTTCAGCAGCTGCTAATTCTGCCCAAAGTGCATCAGCACCTCCAGCAAACTTAACCCACCATAAATCACCTAAGCCTAGAGCATCAATCCTTTGAGGGATCAAGTCACCATGCCAAGTCTGTGGTCCTTCCAACATTCTTCCTTTTCCATCTGGAGAGTCAGGTGTTGTAAAGTTTTTTGCACAGTCTGGGTTTTTTAGAGCTGTCCAATCTGGTAGACCTGGACATAGACCTTTTTCAACAACCCAGTTTGGATATCCCATATCCTCAAGAGTTCTTGCTTCATGATCACCCCAGTCTAGTAAACCACCTTTGTCTAAAGCTGTTGTAAATGACTTACCGAAAGCAGATTCCCATACCTCATGAGATATAGTTACATCACCAATTCTAATTGACTCGTAAACCGCTTGAGAGTCAGCATTTACATATTTAACATTGTTACCCATGCTTTCAAAGATACCACCAATAACATAGGCCATAACAATTTGACTTGACCAGTTATGAGTTGGGATCACTATGGGTTTTTTACTGTCAGCGTTAGATATTCCTGCAAAGCTTACTACAGTAATTACTATAGCTGAGAGTAAAGATAGTATTTTCTTCATTTATTTCTCCTCTCTTAATATATTAAGTAAGTAAGTATCCTTAAATTTAATCTCACAGTCAACAAAAGTTGGTACTAAAATTTATATATACAATTAATCAGTACTGATTTATTCTTAAACATAAGTAATCATTGATTTAAAATGTTAGAAGAAAATTTAAGAATAAATGAACCTGGTTTAAATGTTTTGCCACCTGGGGTTGAAAGATATGTAATTAATGGCGGTGGATTAACAGGGGTTCAGGTTTTTCCGGATGATGAAATTGAAATTATTAATAATGAAGGAAATCAAATTTGTGAAATAGTTGTTTTTAATTCTGATGGAAATTCAGATCCATCAATTTTAAATTTAAAATCTTCTAAATCAGAAAATGATATAATTAAAATTTTAAATAGAAATGAAGAAAGTTCGAAAATTGCTTTGCGCCAATTAGAAAAAAGAAATCTTAAAATTTCAAAATCTAAATCTTCAATCCTTTTTGATAATGACACTCCACCTGGAGAAAAAATTAAAATAAGTTCAAAAGATAAATGTTATTGCATTTTTTCTGCACCTGGTAATGATATGTTGGTTCATGAACAAAATCCTCCTACAGAATTAACTTTATTTATTAAAAGAAATAATATTGTTGATTATAAAGAACATAGAATAATTCCAGATCCAATTTTTGATCCTCTAGACGAAAAAAATATTGCAAAACAATCAGCGATTTCTTTTGAAGTTAAAGAAGGAGATTATATTCAAATAATTTGTCCAACTGGTAGACAATGTTCAGATTTTGTTGCTTTTGATACAGCTAAATTAGGTAAAGGTATTGAGAAAGGTTTAGATTGGCAAACAACCAGGACCTTTATGGGAAATACATTTCCAGGACCAGGATTGTATTCAAAATTTTATGATACAGACCATGAACCTTTAGTAGAAGTAATAAGAGATACTGTTGGTAGACATGACACTTTTAATCTTGCTTGTACATCAAAGTATTACGAAGATGCTGGTTACTTTGGGCATCCAAATTGCTCAGATAACTTAAGTGGTGCCATGGAAAATTTTGGCGTTAATAGACAAAAAGGATGGCACGCTATAAATTTATTTTTTAATACTTCGGCAGGAGGTTTAAATACGGTGCTTTCTGATGAATCATTTGCTAGACCTGGGGATTATGTAATATTAAGAGCTTTAAAAGATTTAACGTGTGGAACATCCGCCTGTCCAAGTGATATAGATCCATGTAATTCATGGAACCCTACAGATATTTTTGTTAGAACTTATGAAAAAAAAAAAGAATTTACAAAATCTTTTGCTTTTAGAATGAAACCAGACTCAGAATTAAAACTAACAAAAAATACAGGATTTCATGAAAGAACTTCTAAGTTAACAAGAAACTTTGTTGATGCTAGAGGATATTGGCTACCCAATGATTACACTAAACATGGAGTTATAAATGAATATACAGCATGCAGAGAAAAAGCAGTTTTAATTGATTTATCTTCATTAAGAAAATTTGAAATATTAGGTCCGGATGCAGAAGAATTGATGGACTATACTTTAACTAGAAATGTTAAAAAATTGTCGGTTGGACAGATTGTTTATTCTTCAATGTGTTATGAAAATGGTTCTATGTTTGATGATGGAACATTGTTAAAAATGAGTGATCATGGATTTAGATGGGTATGTGGTGATGAATACGCAGGAGAATGGTTAAAAGAACAGGCAAAAAAGAAAAAGTTTAACGTTTTAGTTAAAAACTCTACTGATCAAATAAATAATATTTCTCTACAAGGACCAAATAGTAGAAAAATTTTAGAAAAGTTTATTTTTACTCCACCAACACAACCTTCTATTTCAGAATTACAATGGTTTAGGTTTACAATCTGTAGAGTAAAAGAACTTAGTGGAATTCCATTAATGGTTTCTAGAACTGGATACACAGGCGAGTTAGGATACGAAATATGGTGTCACCCTTCAGATGCACCAGCAGTTTGGGATGTGCTTATGGAAGCTGGCAAAGATGAAGGAATAATACCTGCTGGTTTTGGAGCATTAGATTTATTAAGAATTGAAGCTGGACTAATATTATTTGGTAATGAATTTGACGGCCAAGTTGACCCTTTTGAAGCTGGTGTTGGATTTACGGTTCCTTTAAAAACAAAAACAGCAGATTTCATTGGTAAAGAAGCATTAATAAAGAGAAAAGAAAATCCACAAAAGAAATTAGTTGGATTAGAACTTGTAGGCAAAGAAAAAGCCAATCACGGTGATTGCGTTCACATTGGAAGATCCCAAGTTGGCGTAGTTACAAGCGGATGTCTATCTCCTACTTTGAATAAAAATATTGCTTTGTGCAGAATTGATGTAGGTCATTCAGAAATAGGTATGAACGTTGAAGTCGGTAAAATTGATGGACATCAAAAAAGAATACCTGCTAAAATTGTTGGTTTCCCGCATTACGATCCTCAAAAAACACGTGTAAAATCTTAATGTCAAAATCATCAAAGGATTTACTGGAATTTTGGGAAGATCAAATGAAACTGTCCCATACATCCAGTAATTACTTTTTCAGAAAGTCTCCTTCACATTATCACATGATGTTGATTGTGATGAATTCCTATAAATTAAATGAAAACTTATCTGTCGAAGAACTTAAGACTAGACTTTTCAAAACCTCTAGACCCAAATCTGCACTCATGATCAAAGAAGCTTGTGATAAAGAATTTTTTTACCTCGAGAAAACCGGAAATGACCATAGAAAAAAGTACGTTTTACCCACACAGAATTTTGTTAATGAATTTAACGAATATTTGAAAACTCTCAAAAATTTGAGTTTTTAATTAAAAATCTAATAAATATTTAGAATTTATATAAATTATATATAAAAATTATTATATTCTTTCCTTTGCTAAAAAATTAAAGTTCGTTCATGTCGTTACCGACAAAAGCAAAAGTTGTAATAATTGGTGGAGGAATTCACGGGTTAAGTACTGCTTGGAAACTTTCCGAAAAATATAAAAATCCAAACGATGTAGTTGTCTTAGAAAAAAAAGACACTGCTGCAGGTGCAAGTGGAATTGCATGTGGAGTTGTTAGAAATAATTATTTTCAACCAGCAATGAGAGAATTAATGGCTCATTCAGTTAGTGTTTGGGAAAGTGATCCAGAGGCATTTAAATATAATGCTGTTGGCTATATGCAAATTTCTCCGGAAGTAATGCATAAAGATGTTGCAAGTATTTATGAACAACAAAAAGCTATTGGATATGAATCAGAATTTATAGAAGGTGAAAAAGATTGCATGAAATATATGCAAGGAATTTTTAGTGATTGGCAAGCAAAAGGTATTACATCAGTCTTGCATGAAAAAAAAGGTGGATATGCATTTAATAAGGACTCAATTAAAGCACTGGAGAAAAAAGCAAATTCAAACGGTGTAAACGTTCATAAAGGAGTAAAGGTTACAGGTTTTAAAAGAGGGAGCAACAGCAATGCAATTACTGGCGTGGTTACAGATAAAGGTACAATTGATTGTGATCAGGTAGTTATTGGAGCAGGACCATGGGTAAGAGATTTTTGGAATATGTTGGAGTTACCAAAAACTACAAACATAAAAGATGCTAAAAATGGAAAAATGCATGAAGTTGAAATGTGGAAGTACTGGTTTTTACAAGAAGGTGTATTGGGTGTGGATGCAGATTATTTAAAAACTAATGAAGGTAAACCGCCTCCAGTAATTCATGTTGATACAGATGCGCCACTTTATTCTGACAAAGATGGTAAAATAATTACAGAAGACTTATGGGGTATTTATTATAAACCTGATATTGAAGGATTGGGAGTTCAAGGTGGAACATCACCTTACATTGTTCAAAAACATTTTGATGAAGTTAATGTTGATCCGTATGGGATAGATTCTCCAGAATATCAAACTACTGATAAATTTTCTGATATGTGGACTTCAGCACTTGCACATATTCAAAAACGTTTTGTTGGTAAATCTCATCTGTATAGAAAGGGACCATCAGGAGGATTGGGTTGTTTAACTCCAGATTCATTCCCGATATTCGATAGATTTTTTGAAAATGTTTACATGATTGCAGATGCAAATCATGGTTATAAAATGATAGGTGTTGGTCACCTTGTTGCACAAGAAATTTTAGGTCATGAAAGTGAATTATTAAAACCGTTTAGGTTCGATAGATATGAAAAAGGAAAACTTCATCCGACATCGAACAGTCCGTTTCCTTGGAGCTAATTTATCTAAGTAGACAAACGTTTTTTTTTCAGTTACCTTTTTGATCTGAAAATTCAAAGGGGGAAGAATGACGGATCTTGAAAAACACGTAAACCAACCAGGTAGAGCTAAACTCGTCAAAAAAGTTAGAGAAAAAATAAACGAATTAGGAATTACTTATATCTATTATCAATTTATTTCAGTAACTGGAAGAGTTGTTGGAAAAGGAATACCGGCAGACCACTGGGAAAGAACTGCAGAAAAAGGTTTTCAATTGGTTTATGGAGCAACAGCAAACTTATTTTTAGATCGTCATAATAATTATATTGGTTATGGTCCAGAGGCTATGGAATTGGTAGGAATACCTGATCCAGAAACTTTTGTTCAATTGCCTTGGGATAAGAGAGTTGGAAGAGTTTTTGTTACATGTTTTAGAAATAGAGAAGAAAGAAAAAATCCAGGTGGTCATTTAACAAGTGACTGCAGAGGTAATCTTAGAATTTTCATGAATGAGTTCAAAAAGAAACATGGATTAGAATTAAGAGTTGGAACAGAGCCTGAAATGATGTGGTTAACAAAAAATCCTGACGGAACTCCAACTGGACAAGGTTTCTCAAAACCTTTCTGTTATCATATTGATCAATTTGAATCATTAAGACCTGTGTTTATGAAGGTTATTGAATACGCAAAAGCGATGGGTCTTGATATGATCCAAGGTGACCATGAAGATGCTCCTGGTCAATTAGAGCTTAACTGGACATTTGATAATGTTTTAAGAAATGCTGATAGATTATCTACGTATAGACAAATTTGTGCTCAAGTAGCAAGAGAACATAATCTTATAGCTTGCTTTATGACTAAACCATTTATGGGAGTTTCAGCAAGTGGATGTCATACCAACATGTCTTTGTGGAAAGGTGGAAAAGTATCAGTAAACAAATTAGGTAACAAAAAACTTCCAGGTGTAGAAGAAGTCTTTAGCTATGTATCCGGTGGAACTAATACTTTCATGCCAGATACTAAGGATATGCAATTGCCTGGAAAGATTGGATTACAATCAATTGCAGGGATAATGAAACACTTGCCAGCTTTAACAGCAATTGGTTCTTCGACAGTGAACTCATATAGAAGATTATGGGATCAAGGTTTTTGGGCACCAGTTTATGCTGACTGGGGTTATCAAAATAGAACATGTGGTCTAAGAGTATCTGCTCCAGGTAGATTCGAGTACAGATCAGTTGACTCTATGCATAACCCATATTTATTAGGTGCAGCATTACTTAAAGCTTGTGATGAGGGAATATCTAAAAAAATGAAACCAGCTAAACCAGAGTCTAGAAATATATACGAAGCTCAAAAAGCTGGTAAAGATGTTAAAAAACTTCCACTAAGTTTAGGTGAAGCTTTAGATAGATTGGCGGAAGATGAGGTAATAAAATCATCAATGCCAGATGAAATGTATAAAGTATTTAATTGGTACAAACGAGATGAGTGGGAAAAATTCTTGGGTGCAACAACACAATGGGATCTTGATACTTATCTGGATTGTTTACCATAATTTAATAAGGAAATTATATGTGCGGGATTGCAGGATTAATTCATAGAGGAAATACTTCAAACGTTGGTTTTGAACTTCAGGGTATGCTTCAAGCATTAAAGCATAGAGGAGAAGATTCAACTGGATACGCTCTATACGGAAAAACTGACGGTCAAAATTTCATCATGCGATTTAAGGTTGGTGAAAATGTTGCAGAGGGAAGTTCTTCAGTAAAAGAAGATGTATCAGTTTATGACGAAAGAAAAAAAATTGTTGATTCTTATCTTTCTGAGCTAGGCGCTAAAGTGATAAAAGAGGATAGAATTCTTCCTTATTCATTGCGATATGAAATTCAATATGACAAAGATTTAATGGAATTTTCTCAAAAAATAGAAAGTGTTGAAGGTGTAGAAATATTATCTATGGGAAAATCTCTAGAAGTAATTAAAGATTTAGGAAATGCTGAAGTAGTTTGTAACAGATATAATTTAGATAAAGTTGTCGGGACACATGCAATTGGTCATGCTAGAATGGCAACAGAGTCAGGAGTGGATATTAAATCTGCTCACCCATTTTGGGGTTATCCTTTTAGCGATGTGTCAGTCGTTCATAATGGACAATTAACTAACTATTGGAATAATAGAAGAGTATTAGAAAACAAGGGCATGAGATTTATGTCAGAATGTGACTCGGAATTAATCGCTGTATATCTTGCAGAAAAAATGAGAAATGGAGCTACATTAGAAGAGGGAATGAAAGAATCTCTCGTCGGTTTAGATGGGGTATTTACTTATTTTGTTGCTACAAAAGATAGTTTAGGAATGGCGAAAGATACAATGGCTGCAAAACCACTAGTATTGTATGAGTCTGATGATTTAGTTGCAATGGGGTCAGAGGAAATTGCAATAAGATCAATATTACCACAAGAAATCGAAACTTATGATCCTTTTGATGGAGAAGTTAAAGTATGGCAAATTTAAAAACATCAGAAAAAAAAAGTAAAGCTCAATCAATGGGACTTCATACAGAAGTCTTAACTGGAAAAACACAACAAAAATTTTTTAATCCAGATGAGGCAGAGAATTTTTATTACTTTGGGACATATGATGTAGATTTTAACAAAAGAACTGAAATTGACGTTAAGAACATGGATTGTCGTGAAGCAAATAAAAAAATTGATGAATTAATGAAAGATGGATACGGAACAATTGTAATAAAAAACCCTCAAGGGAAACATAGTTTGGGAGTTGGAATCCTCAATAAATTAAATTTAATATTTGAAGGTAGCTTAGGATACTTTGGATGTGGATCAATGGATGGTCCTATTGTTAGAATTAATGGAAGAGTGGGATGGTCATGTGCAGAAAATATGATGGCAGGAAAAGTAGTAATTGAAAAAAATGCAGGTTCATGTTTTGGTGCGGCAATTAGAGGTGGAGATCTGATATGCAAAGGAAGCGTAGGTGCCAGAACAGGAATTGATCAAAAAGGTGGAACAATAATTATTGGCGGAGATGCTGGTGCTTTTACAGGTTTTATGATGCAGAGAGGGCGAATTATTATTCTTGGAGACGTTGGAATAAATTTAGGAGACTCTATGTATGATGGGACAATTTTTGTAGGTGGAAAAATTGGATCATTTGGTAGTGATGCTGTCGAAGCTGAGTTAACTGATTCAGATCAAGACTGGCTTAAAAGAAAATTACAGGTTGCGGAGATCGGAGAAAACTTCGATGTTTCTAAGATGACCAAAGTTGTAGCAGGAAAAAAACTTTGGAATTACGATGCTCTTGAACCTACAGAAAAAAAAGGAGCAATTTAAATGGCAAAGAAAAAAAATGGTAATGGAAAGTCAAACGGACATTCTAATGGTAATGGAATAGCTTCAAGAAACAAAAGTTTGTTAGGACACAACGCTATTTTTACTCCAGAAGTTATGGACGACATACATATCAAAGCGGAATTAGGAAGATACAGAATGAGAGGAATGGCTTTGATGAAAAAGATACCTACTTTCGATGATCTAGTTTTCTTGCCAGGTACATTAACAAGATTTGTTATTGAAGGTTACAGAGAAAAATGTGAGACCAAAACTATTATTGGTCCAAGATGTGAAAATCCAATTGAACTTGATATTCCAGTTTACATTACGGGAATGAGTTTTGGAGCTTTATCTTATGAAGCAAAAACTGCATTAGCTAGAGGTGCTACAATGGCTGGTAGCGCAACATGTTCTGGTGAAGGTGGAATGATACCAGATGAGAGAAGATATTCAGAAAAATGGTTTTATCAGTGCATACAATCAAGATACGGTTTTAACCCACACCATGCACAACTAGCTGATGGAATTGAGGTATTTATTGGACAAGGACAAAAAGTTGGAATGGGTGGTCATTTGATGGGTCAAAAAGTTACTGACCAAGTTGCAGAAATGAGATCGCTACCTGCGGGTATTGATCAAAGATCTCCAGCAAGACATCCTGATTGGCTGGGTCCAGATGATTTAGCTTTAAAAGTTCAAGAGCTTAGAGAATTAACAAAAAACAAGGTGCCAATTCAATTAAAACTTGGAGCAGCTAAAGTGTATGATGATGTAAGGATGGCAGCAAAATGCGATCCAGATTCAATTTATCTTGATGGAATGGAAGGTTCAACAGGTGCTGGACCACACATTGCAGCTGCAAACACAGGTATCCCAGGAATAGCAGGAATTAGAGAAGCAAGAAGAGCTTTGGATGATGTAGGTAAAACTGGAAAGGTAACTTTAATTTATGCAGGTGGTGTTAGAGATGGAGCAGATATGGCTAAAGCTTTAGCACTTGGTGCAGACGCAATTGCAATCGGAACAGGCGCAATGGTGGCATTAAATTGCAATAAAGAAATACCAGAATCTAATTTTGAAAAAGAAATGGGTGTTCCCGCAGGTCATTGCTATCACTGTCATACCGGTAGATGTCCAGTAGGAGTTGCTACTCAAGATCCAAAATTAAGAAAAAGATTAAATCCTGATGATGCAGCATTAAGAGTTTATAATTACTTGCATGCGATGACATTGGAGGCTCAATTGTTGGCTAGAGCATGTGGAAAAACAAATATTCACTCGCTAGAACCAGAAGATATGGCTGCATTAACAATGGAGGCGTCTGCTTTAGCTAAAGTGCCTCTTGCAGGAACAAATCATACAGTAGGAGTTAAAGATTTCCATAAAATCTAATAGCAAATATGCCAAAGAAAAAAGGTAAGAAAAAAGTCAAATCAAAAGAGATCAAAGGTCAATTAGGAAAGAAAAAAGAGACTGCTAGAGAAAAAATGATTGGCCAAACAATTGGCTATCGATATGACGTTAATCTTTTGCCTGACTATAGTCGACTCACTCCATTTTTAAAAAAATATATAGAAGCTATGGGTTGGGATGATCTTAATTGGTTAGAAGATGTTCATATGGGATATGAAGAAAATAGACCTGCTGTATTCGATAGAAATGCTAACGGTTGGGTAACGATACCAAGTAAAATAAAATTACCTAATAATCAGCAGGATAGAGATATGATAGCTAGAGAATTATTGGTAAAGTTTCAAATGTCCCCGAATCATCCTCTGGTTGACCTTAAAAAAGCATATTTAAAATTCTAATTTCAATTTCAAGTTGATAAAATAATTATTAACTTCTACTTTTTATAAATAAAATAAAATTGTCAGCGTAAAAAAAATTTCATAGAGTCTATTAACTATTAATAGGAGAGAGAAATATGACTGATCAATTAGGTGCTCTCACAACCTTATTTACAGAATTTTACTATTGGGTAACTGTGGTTCTTATGTTTTTGATCCACGTGGGATTCTGTATGTATGAAGTTGGGGCATCTCGTTACAAACATCACCAACACACTCTTATGAAAAATACAATGCTGATACCACTGGTAACAGTCACATGGTTTTTCTTTGGTTGGTGGATATACTGGGCATTTCCAACAGGACCCGGATTAGCTCCTTCGATTATGACCGAAAGTACTGGTCTAGTTCTTGGAGGTGGATTTGGTGGAAATGATCTTGCTAATCCTACAAATGCATTGATGGCCGTAAATCTTAATGATCATATAATGGGTGTCTTCTGGGCAGCCTTTTTATTATTTTCATGGACTGCAGCTTCAATTGTATCTGGAGCGGTTATTGAAAGGATAACTACTTTTGCATTTGGAATACTTGCAATTGCAATTGGATCTGTTTTCTGGACAATAGATGCTTCATGGGGATGGCATTTTGATGGATGGATGTTAAAAATATTAGGATATCACGATGCTTATGCTTCGGGAGTAATTCACGCAATTGCCGGAGGTTTTGCCTTAGGTGTTCTAATTGTTTTAGGACCAAGAATTGGAAAATTTTCATCTAGCGGAGAACCGAGAAACATTGGACCAAGAAATCCTTGGTTAGTGACTGTTGGATTATTCTTAATCTATACAGGTTTTTGGGGCTTTTACGCTGCATGTAATGTTCCGATTTATGATCTTGGACCTGAATATGGTATGGAAGGTGTAACTTTCTTTACTGCAACGAACATCTACCTAACTCCCACCACACTTAGTGGAATAACGATGAACTTTTTAATGTCGTTATCTGGAGGGTTGTTAGCAGGGTATGTGGTCTCGAAGGGAGATCCTTTCTGGACTTATTCATCAGGACTTGCGGGAATAATATGTGCATCTGCAGGTAATGATTTATATCATCCAATACAATCAATGATAATCGGTATGATCGGAGTAGTTATAGCTTACAAAATGCATTACTGGGTCGAGAAAAAATATAAAATCGACGATGCAGTTGGAGCAGTAGCTGTTCATGGTTATGCTGGATTTGTTGGTCTTGTGATATGTGGTTTCGTTTTAAATGGTTATCCTTCATCTGGATACAGTGTTGGAGCTATGTGGGATGGAACTAATTATGCAGCAATTAATCCTCTTGGAATGTTTATCGGTGCAATAATAATGTTTTTTGTACTAGGTATGCTTCCTGGATATATAATTGCAAAAGTTCTTCACGGAATGGGTAAATTAAGAATACCAAGAGAAGTAGAACTTGCAGGACTTGACTATACAATTATGGAAGAGGCTAAAGAAGACGAAAAAGCTGTAGTCTCGGCCAGTAGATAAAGGAGGTATGTAAATGGCAACAGTATCAAATTGGATAGATCATTTAAGTGCCTCTGAGGTACAAGGATCTGTCTATCCAGGTGTTGGTTCGGAAGGAGTGCTAGTTATAATAGCAATTCTTATTTGGGTTGGCTGGCATATTATTTCATCTAAACAAGAAGATGGTAAGATGAATGCAATTGTCAGAAAAAAACCAAGTGCTAACGACTGGAAAAGCAATATAACAGACGGTTAAAACTTTTAAGAGGGCGCATGAAATACTGTGCCCTCTTTTTTTTTAATGCAAAATTCTGAAGAAAATAATCAAAATGAAAATAAAACTCCTAGCAAAATGGCACGTCTTGCATGGCCAAAAGCAAAGTATGGAGTAATTATAGCAATATTAATTATTATTGGTGTAAATTTAATTTATTACAAAGATTTCTTTTTATCATTTTTTAAATAATTGTGTTACGTTATTAGATGGCAAAAAATTTATTTAAAATTTCAAAACAAAAAAAAATTAAATATTTTTTAATAAGTTTTGTAGATTTATTTGGTGTATTAAGATCAAAATTGGTTCCTGCTCATGCGATAAAAGATATGCAAGTAAATGGTGCTGGATTTGCTGGATTTGCAGCTTGGTTAGATATGACGCCAGCTGACTCTGATATGTTTGCAATACCTGATCCTGACAGTTTAATTCAACTACCATGGAATAAAGAAGTTGGTTGGTTGGCTTCGGATTTATGGATGAATGGTAAACCAGTCGATGCTTCACCAAGAGTGATGTTAAAAAAACAAATAAAAAAAATTATCTGAATTGGGATACAGCATGAAGTCAGGTGTGGAGTGTGAGTATTTTTTGATTTCTCCTGATGGGAACACAATTGCTGATAATAGAGATACTCAATCTAAACCTTGTTATGACCAGTCTTCATTAATGAGAAGATATGAGCTTATAAAAGAAATTTGTGATTGTATGATTGAAATGGGATGGGGTCCTTATCAAAATGACCACGAAGATGCTAATGGGCAATTTGAAATGAATTGGGATTATTCAGATTGTCTAAAAACTGCTGATAGACACACTTTTTTTAAATTTATGGTTAAAACTATTGCAGAAAAGCATGATTTGAGAGCAACATTTATGCCAAAACCTTTTGAAAATTTAACTGGTAACGGATGTCATGCACATATTTCTTTATGGAAAGGAAAGAAAAATATCTTTCTTGATAAACATGATAAGCTTGGGCTAAGCAAGACAGCTTATAACTTTTTGGGAGGCATCATGAAACATGCTTCATCCTTATCTACTTTTTTTAATCCAACAATAAATAGTTACAGACGAATAAATGCTGCACCAACAAAATCTGGTGCCACATGGTCTCCAAGCAGTATATCATATACAGGAAATAACCGTACACATATGATAAGGGTTCCTGATCCAGGAAGATTTGAATTAAGACTTATGGATGGATCCGCAAATCCTTATTTACTTCAAGCTAGTGTATTAGCTGCAGGAATGGAGGGATTAAATAAAAGAATTAATCCTGGCAAACCTCTTTTTTTTGTAATATGTATGAGGATTATAAAAAATATCCAAACCTTTCTAAATTACCAAATGAACTAAAAGATTCTCTTGATAAAATTGAAAATAATAAAGAAATGAATAAAGCATTTGGAAAAGAAGTAATTAAAAGTTTTGTCAAGTTAAGGACTTCGGAATTAAAAGATTTTAATGATAACGAAAAATTTGATAAGTCCAAACCAATTACAAAATGGGAAAGACAGAATACTCTAGACTGTTAAAGTGAAAAGCTTTGATAGTTATAGAAAATGGAAACTTACAAAATTTATATCGAATAAAAATTATAATTTTAATCGAAACCATATTTTAAATATCATTTCGTCAAAAATAATCACTGACGCGTTTAATTCTATATCTAAGTGGAAAAACTATAAAAAAACACCATTATTAAAATTAGAGAAACTAAACAAAAATTTAAAACTTAATAATATTTTTTACAAAGATGAGTCGAAAAGATTTCATTTAAAATCATTTAAAGCTTTAGGTGGAGCATATGCTGTAGAAAAAATATCTAAAAGGAAAAAAAATATAATAATATCATCTGCAACAGCTGGGAATCATGGTAGATCAGTTGCTTGGGGCGCTCAAAGATTGGGTTTACAATGTAAAATATTTGTTAGTCAATATGTAAGTGAAGCAAGAGTAAAAGAAATTGAAAAATTTGGAGCTGATGTAATTCGAGTAAAAGGTAATTACGAAAACTCATTAAACGAGTGTAAAAAATTATCAAAAAAGAATAATTGGAATATTGTTCAAGATGTATCTACGAAGAATTATAGTTATGTTCCTTTGCTAACTATGGCTGGTTATTCAATTATGATTAAAGAAATTTCAAAACAAACTACGCATTATATTACACATATATTCCTTCAAGCTGGCGTTGGTGGCATGGCAGCAGGTGTAGTTGCAGGAGTTGCAAAATATTTCAAGAGAATTCCTAAAATAATAATAGTTGAACCTGATGGAGCTGATTGTGTACTTCAAAGCATAAAAAACAAAAGTTTAAAAAAAATTAAAATAAAAAAAGAAAGTATAATGGGTGGTATGTCATGCAATGAAATGTCTCTCATACCTTGGCATGTATTAAAAAAGGCTAGTAATTGTTGTGTCACTGTAAATGACTCAAAAGTTCCTAAAACTGTTGCAATGCTTAAAGACAAGAAACTGAGTAAAAGATCAATAATAGGTGGTGAATGTGCTACACCAGGAATTATCAGTCTTATAAGTCTCTGTAATAATCCTAAAACAAAGAAATTAATAAATCTTAACGAAAAATCTAACGTTTTAGTTATTGGATGCGAAGGTAATGCAGATGTAAAACTTTATAAACAATTGCTATCTAAAGGCAGAAAGTAAATTATATGTCAAAAAAAGCTGTTGTTTGGATAAGAGACGATTTTAGAATAAAAAATAATACTGCATTATCTTATGCAACAAATAATTACGATACTGTCACAGCATTATATATTTATAACAAGGAAAATTTTGATGATGTTAGAGAAGCTCAAAAATGGTGGGTAAATAAATCTTTAATTAATTTTAAAGATGAATTAATTAAATACAATATTGAATTAGAATTAGTATTTTCTGATGAGATAACTTTTTTTAGTAAAGTCAAAGGCAAACAAGAAATTTCTATATTTTGGAATAAAATATATGAGCCATCTCAATTAAAGTTAGATAATGATCTCATTAAAATTTTTGAAAAAAACAAAATACTTTCAAAATGCTTTAAAGGAAATGTTCTTAATGAATATAATAATGTTACAAAAGATGATGGAAGCCCTTATAAAGTTTATAGTCCATTTTGGAGAGTTGGAGAGCAAATTTACTTGGATAGTATCCCAAACAAAACATTAAAAGTAAAAAAAGTTAAGAGCAAAATAAAATTATTCAAAAATAATAATGTTCCAGATCAAATTTTACCAAAGAAAAATTGGTATAAAAAATTTGAAAAATATTGGGACCCAACAGAAAAAACAATCCGAAAAATATTTAAATGAGTTTGTTGAAAATAGAATGTTGAAATATGGAGTTGACAGAGATTATCCAGCTATAAATGGTTCATCAAAACTTTCGCCATTCATTAGAAATGGACAAATACATGTAAGTAACATTTGGGACAAATGTTATAAATATAAATCAAAAAATATTAGTGTTAAAAAATATCTAAATGAAATAGGCTGGAGAGAATTTTCACATAGTTTAATTAATTATTTCCCTGAAATGCTAAAAGGTAATTTAAGAAAAGAATTTGATAAATTTCCATGGGATAAAAATGCAAAAAATTTGAAAGCTTGGAAAAATGGTATGACTGGATACCCAATTGTTGATGCTGGGATGAGACAACTTTATGAAACAGGTTGGATGCATAATAGAATTAGAATGGTAGTTGGTTCTTTTCTTGTAAAACATTTAAGAATTAATTGGAAAGAAGGTGAAAAACATTTTAGAAATTGTTTGTTAGATTTTAATGAAGCAAACAATGTTGCACAATGGCAATGGGTTGCTGGCTGTGGTGCAGATGCAGCCCCTTATTTTAGAATTTTTAATCCTATATTGCAGGGTGAAAAATTTGATAAACAAGGTTTGTATGTAAAAAAATGGGTACCTGAACTTGAGAGAGTTCCAAGTAAATTTATTCATAAACCATGGGAAATGGAAACAAAATATCAAGAAGCTATAAAAACTAAAATTGGTTCTGATTACCCTTCTCCAATAGTTGTACATGAAGAAGCCAGAAATGCAGCTCTCAAAGCATTTCAAACTTTAAAAAATTAATCTCCAATAAAATGATGAATAATCAGCCTTTTTGTAGAAGCCAACCTATGTTCAAAAAGGTAAATTCCTTGCCAAGTTCCCAGCAAAAGTTGTTTGTTTTTTATACTGAGGGATATTTGATTGTTAGTTAACGCTGACTTTATATGAGCTGGCATATCGTCCTTACCTTCTATTGTATGAATATATAATTTATTATCCATTGGAGCAATTTTATCAAAATAATTAATTAAATCTGATTGAACATCAGGATCAGCATTTTCTTGAACAATTAAAGATGCACTAGTGTGCTGTATGCTTAAATTTAAAATACCATTATTAAAATTATTTTTATTTATCCAGTCTATCGTTTGATCAGTAAATTCATATAATTTTTGACCATTTGTTTTAAGTTCAAGATTAAAAAATTCTTGTCTCATAAATTCTTTTTAGATGTTAGTTCATATAATCGGCTAATTGTACGCTTAAATGGTTTTTCCAATAACCTTGATGATGTGAGTTTATCAATATTTTGTTCTGCACTAATGGCCATAGGTATATTTTGATCATACACGATATCTAAAAAAGTAATAAATCTTTGTTGTTGATTTGAATTTAAATCATTAAACGCTGGTACATTTTCCATAACTATAAAAAAACAATTTTTTACTATTTTTATATAATCCTCTGATCCTAAATTTTTATCACATACTTCTTTAAAAGTTAATCGAACAATTCCATCATAAAAATTTTTTAAAATAAATTTTCTTCCTTTAATATTTAAAATCTTTTCTTTTAAAACCTTATCTTTAGTCATCACTCTAAATAATTTGTTTATTTTAAAATTGTTTTCTTGATTTAAAGGTGAGTAATATCTTTGAGTTTTATTACCTTTGGACTTTCTATAATCATCATCTATATTTAATTCATATTCAAATGATTGCTTTTGCATTATTTTTATAAAAGGTTTGAATTGATCTCTTTGCAACCCATCTTTGTACAAATTTTCTATTTTTATATTAGAAGTTACAATAATTTTTAAATCTTCTTTAAATATTTCATCAAATAATTTTCCAAGTATCATTGCATCTACTATATTTGTAACTTGAAACTCGTCAAAATATATTAATTTTGCTTTCGATTTTAATTTTTTAACAAATTTACTTAATTTATTTTCATCATTTTTATCTTTGGATTGGTGTACAAAGTCGTGAAAGCTAAGCATAAACTCATTGAAGTGAAGTTTTAATTTTTTACCTTCAACTAAGTCGAAAAAAAAATCTAATATCATAGTTTTGCCAACACCAACGTCTCCATAAAGATAAAAGCCTTTTCTATAATTTTTTTTTGATAAAATTTTTGAGATAAATGATTTGTAGTTTAATTTATAATATTTTTCTAATGTTTTTATGAGTTTTATCTGATGAGAATTAACATCTAAATTTTTCTTTTTGCAGTAGAGTTTAAACTCTTTAACAAAACTTTTTTGCATTAATTCTTTTTTGAATTAAAATCGATACCGTATTCTGATCTTGGTCCTTTTCTCAATCCAAAAGGTCCTGAGATAAAAATTGTCATTGGCCTTGTTCCTGGCTTAAGGTCTACTCTATGATATGCATTGGCTGATCTAAATCCAATATATCCAGGTTTTCTCCAGAACTTGCCTTTTTTAGTAGTTTCCCAATAACCGCCTCTCAAAATTATTGTAATATAAGGGAATAGATGGTTATGAACTCCATCCCCATGATCGTCATCCAACATTTCATGAATTAAAATATTAAATGGAAACCATTTTGGTCTATTCCTAAATAATAAATAATATCTATTCATCCATGGTTTAGCTTCATTAAATTTTGGATGAGATGGACCCCTATCTAAAACTACTTTTTTTCTTCCAATTTTTTCTAAAAATTTTAATAACATTAATTTGATCTTATAATTCCATTATTTTTAATTAAAAAAATATTAGCATTATTAATAAATGGTCTCGATATTTTTTCGTTATTAAATTTAATTACCTTTTCAGTTTCAGAATTAGTTAAATTGATAATCAAAATTCTTCCATTATCGGTAGACAAATAAATTTTATTCTTAGCAATAACAAAACCTACTGGTTTAACTTTTTCTCTTTTTTTAAAATTTGAGAAAACATCAGTTATCCTAATTATATTTCCAGTCTCTGTATCAATGACGAATAAATATCCTTCCTCAGAAATATTAAAAATATAATTTTCAGAAATCGTAGGTTTTAAACTGGAGTTTACTGTTTGCTTCCATTTTACTATTCCAGTTCTTGAGTCAATCGAAAATAATTCATTTTTATTATTTGAAAAATATATTGTCTCATTATTTAAAATCATTTCCGAATTTTTAAGACTAAATGCATTTAAGAATATTTCGTTACTTTGAGTAGGTGTTTGCCATACTAAACTACCATCGTTAACATTTAAAGCTGTAAGATCTCCTAAATTGTTAAGCGAGTAAACATTATCATCTTTAATAACTATAGATAATTTTTTTTGTGATTTAATAAATGTATTTTCTGTTTTGAAATTCCATAATTCATTTCCATCGATTACAGAAAAACATCTTATAACATTATCAAAATCAACAGTTATAAATTTATCTGCTTGTACAGTAACATTAGAATTAAAAGGAGTAATGCTTTCTTTTTTCCAAATTAATTGTCCATTTTCTAAATTTATTGAAAAAATATTAGATAAAGTATCAACAACTAAAAGTCTGTTATCAATATAATTAAAATATAATATTGGATTAAGTTTTCTCTCTTTCTTTGAGTAATGATTTGCTTTCCACAAAGTTTCAAAATTTTCGTTAATTCTGAATATTGTGCCTTTGTTATCAAAATAAATTAGATCGTTATTTTGAATAAACAAAATTTCTGTATCTATTGAATTAAACTGTTTAATCCTTGAGAATTTAAATGTTTTCTTCTTTTCAAATGTTGGCTCAAAGTTAATGTTTCCATTATTATTTGTAATATTATTTACAAAACTATTGTCTTTAACTAATTTAGAAAGATTTATTTGTATATTTGGATTTAATTGTTCTTGAATTGGTTTAATTTCTTCAAATAAAATTTTAGAATTAGTATTTTCTACAGATTTATCACTTTGACCACAAGATGATAATAAAAGTAAAAAGACGAAATATAATTTTATCCTACTCACTGAAACTAGATCTTAGCCTTTTTTGAGCTTTAGTTTTTATTTTAGAGTTATTATTTTCAAGACTAACTATTTGCTCAAAAAATTCTTTTGATTTTTGCATTTGATTTTTTGATAAATAATATTCTGCCATAATATAAAGACTATGTGGTTTCCATATACTATCCGCTTTAATTAAAGGATTAAAAATAGCTAACAATTCATTTTCATCTGAAAAATCTGAATTATATAAGCCTTTTTTAAAGATTATTAGCTCTTTAAACTTTTTATCCAAGCCAATATCATTAATTAAAATATCAAAATAATTGTTAATTTCATCTTTTGAATTTATCAAATCGTTATCTAGCAAAAAATAGAAAGCTAGAGGAGAATATGTTTTGTCTTTAGCATTAATCACCTCTTTAAGATCTGGGATCACATTATATTTATTATCAGCTTCATATCTTATTACAGCTAAGTCGTATTTATCAGCTAATTTTTCTCTTTTGCTAGATTGATATTCTTCAAAAGAAAAGTAACCAATTAAAGCCAAAATAATTATTACTAATATCGAAATTAAAGAATTTTTATTATTTATGAAAAAGTTTTTAATTTTTTCATTACGTGTTTGGGTATTTATTATTTCAATATCTTCATCCATTAAATCATGTTCCTAAGTACATATTGTAAAATTCCACCATTTTTGTAATACTCTAATTCGTTCTTAGTATCTATTCTACTTAACATTTTAATTCTCTTGATATCTCCAGAGACATATTTGATTTCAACATCAACTTCATCTCTAGGATCTATGCCTTTTTCTAAGTCAATAATAGAAAATAGTTCTGAGCCATCTAATTTTAGATTAGTTCTATTTATTCCATCTTTAAACTGTAATGGTAGTATACCCATTCCTATAAGATTTGATCTATGAATTCTCTCAAAACTTTCTGCAAAAACAGCCTTTACACCTAAAAGTTTGGTTCCTTTGGCCGCCCAATCTCTAGAAGATCCAGTTCCATACTCTTTACCACCAATTACAACTAAATCGGTACCTCTTTTTTTTATATTCAACAACCGCATCATATACTGGCATTACTTTTTCCTCAGGGTACAACTTGGTAAAACCACCCTCAGTACCAGGTGCCATTTCATTTCTAATTCTTATATTTGCAAAAGTTCCTCTCATCATAACCTCATGATTCCCTCTTCTTGCTCCATAGGAATTATAGTCTTTTGGAAGTATTTGATGTTTCATAAAATATTCTCCAGTTGGACTATCTTTTTGAATTGATCCAGCAGGTGAAATATGATCAGTGGTAATGCTATCACCCAATATTAATAGTGGTCTTGCATCCTTAATTTCTTTAAATCCTTCTGGTTTATCAGGAAGGTTGTCAAAAAACGGAGGTTTTTTTACGTACGTTGAATTATCTTCCCAATTATAAATATTGGTTTCCTCTGTTTTAATTTTTTGCCATTGTTCTGGTCCTTGAGAAACATTTGAGTATCTTTTTATAAACATTTCTGCATTTAATGAATTTCTCAATGTTTCTTCTATTTCTTTGTTAGATGGCCATATATCTTTTAAAAAAACATCTTTACCATCTTTATCTTTACCTAATGGATCCTTATACAAATCAAATCTCATAGTTCCTGCTATTGCATAAGCAACGACTAATGGCGGAGACGCTAAATAATTTGCTTTTATTAAAGGTGAAATTCTTCCTTCAAAGTTTCTGTTTCCAGATAAAACCGAGACAGCATAAATATTATTATTTTTTATGGAATCTGAGATATTATCGGCTAATGGACCTGAATTACCAATACAAGTTGTACATCCATAACCAACTAAATTAAAACCTAACTTATCTAAATAAATATTTAGCCCAGCTTTTTCTAGATAATCTGTAACTACTTGTGATCCAGGTGCCAAAGATGTTTTTACCCAAGGCTTAGTCATTAAACCTTTTTCAATTGCATTTTTTGCTAGTAAACCTGCTCCAATTAGTACACTTGGATTGGAAGTATTAGTACAAGAAGTGATTGCAGCAATTAACACATCGCCATCGGTTATTTTAAAATCTTCTTTTTCAACATCATAAATATTTGGCTCTTCTTTTTTTGTAATTTCTGAAAATACTTTTTTAAAATTTGATGATGCGTTAGTAAGTAGAACTTTATCCTGTGGACGTTTTGGTCCAGAAATAGTTGGTACTATAGTTGACATGTCTAAAGATAGTGTGTCTGTAAATTCAACATCTAAACTTGCCCAAAGTCCTTGTTCTTGAGCATACTTTTTTACAATTTCAACATTTTGATCATCTCTTCCTGAGAATTTTAAATATTTTAAAGTTTCATCATCAATTGGGAAAAAACCACAAGTTGCACCATACTCAGGTGCCATATTTGCTATAGTAGCTCTATCTGCTAAAGTCAGATTTTTTAGTCCTTCGCCATAGAATTCAACAAACTTTCCAACAACTCCCTTGTCTCTCAACATTTTAACTACTGTTAAAACAAGATCAGTTGCTGTTGTACCTTCTGGCATTTTTGATTTCATTTCAAATCCAATAACTTCGGGAATTAACATTGAAATAGGTTGACCTAACATTCCAGCCTCAGCTTCAATTCCACCTACTCCCCAACCCAAAACAGATAAACCATTTACCATAGTTGTATGACTATCTGTTCCAACCAAAGTGTCTGGAAATATGTATTCTTCATCTTTATATTTTTCATTCCAAACAACTTTTGAAAGGTATTCCAGATTGACTTGATGACATATCCCAGTTCCTGGGGGAACTATTCTAAAATTATTGAATGCTTGTTGACCCCATTTAAGGAAAGAATATCTTTCTGCATTCCGATTAAATTCAATATCAACGTTTTCTTTTAAAGAATTTTTATTTGCAAATTTATCTACTTGTACAGAGTGATCAATTACCAAATCAACTGATGATAATGGATTGATAGTACTTGGATCTTTATTTTTTTCTTTTACAGCCTCTCTCATTGCTGCTAAATCCGCAACTGCAGGAATTCCAGTGTAGTCTTGAAGCAACACCCTCGCAGGCCTATATGCAATTTCTGTGTTAGAACTTTTAGATTTTAACCAATCTTTAATAGCTTCAATTTGATTTTTATTAACCGTTATATCGTCCTCAAATCTTAACAAATTCTCAAGTAAGACCTTCAATGATTTTGGAAGCTTTGATATACCTTCTAAACCATTTTTCTCAGCCTCTTTCAGTGAGTAAAAATTATAACTTTTGCCGTTAACTGAAATTTTAGTTAACGAATTGAACGAGTTTTTGTCTCCTGGTTTCATATTTAATAATAAAATGTAGCTATGCAGCCTAATAAAAGCGCTGACATAACATAATTGAACCATTTAATAAATTTCTCATTTGTCGCGAATTTTCTCATAAATTTACCAATTAAAGTCCAAAATAAGATGCTAAATATAGCAAAAAAAAAGGCAGAAGTTAGGAGCCAAAAGGAATAAATAAAAAAGTTATCTCCAGATTCGATATAAGTTGATACTGCAATAATTGCAACGATTACTCCTTTAGGATTTAAGAATTGAAAAAGAAATGTTTCTATAAATTTTACAGGTTCAAGTTTTTCTTTTTGATTTGATGATTTAGAAAATGAAATTCTGTAAGCCAAGTAAACTAAAAATGCAGAGCCTGTAAAAACTAAAATTTTTTGAATTATTGGATATAATTTAAAAATGTTAATTAGCCCAAAATTGACTAAAGATAACATTGAAGTAAAACCAAATATAACACCTAACATTAGAGGTATAGTTTTTTTTACTCCATGATTAAAACCTGAATGAGATGCAACAATATTATTTGGACCAGGCGAACAACTAGTAACAAAAAAAAATAAGCTTAATGATAATAATTCTGGATGCATTTAAGCAATCGGTAATCCATTCTCTGCTTCTTGAGATGGATGAACTAAAGTTACTCTACCCTCTGCATCTATAGCTCCAAGAATTAATACTTGCGAAACAACTCCAGCAATATTTTTTTCTGCAAAATTACAAACACCGATTACTTGTTTTCCTTTAAGATTCTCTTCATTATAATAATGAGTAATTTGAGCTGAAGATTGTTTTATCCCTATCTTTTCTCCAAAATCAACTTCTACAACTAATGAAGGTTTTCTTGCTTTTTCATTTTTTCTTACAGAAATAATTGTTCCTAATCTAATATCTACTTTATCAAAATCTTCATACGTAATTTGTTCTTTCATAAATTTAATATATAATGATTTGTAGATGAGTACAGAAAATAATCCTGATAAAATTTATAAAGATTCGATACGAATATTGACAGATTTGATTGCTTTCAAAACTATTTCTGGAAACGATAATAATAGTCTCATTAATTATTGTGATGATATTTTAAAAAATTTAGGAGCAACTTCATTTAGAATTTTTGATGGAGATAAAAAAAGAGTTAATCTTTTTGCTTCTTTAAAATCTAAAAATGGAAATGGTAAAAAACCTATTATTCTTTCAGGTCATACAGATGTAGTCCCGGTTTCAAAAGGCTGGTCTACTGATCCATTTGTTGCAACTATAAAAAATGAGAAATTATTTGGGAGAGGTTCTTGTGATATGAAAGGTTTTATTGCATGTGCTCTAGCATATGCTCCTGTATTTAGAGAAAATAATTTAGATAGAGACATTCACTTTTCATTTACATTCGATGAAGAAACTGCATGCATTGGTGCACCATTGTTAATAAAAGAATTAAAAAAAAGAGATATTAAAGATGGAATTTGTATTATTGGTGAACCAACCAATATGAAAATCATTGATGCCCATAAAGGTATGAATGAATATACAATTCACTTTGGAGGTTTAGCTGGTCATAGTTCTAAACCAGGCCAAGGTGTTAATGCAGTTGAATATGCATCGAGGTATGTAAACAAATTACTAGAAATTAGATCAAAACTAAAAGATAGAGCTCCTAAAGATTGTATATTTAATCCACCATATTCTACATTATCAGTTGGTGGAGTTTCAGGTGGTATAGCTCATAATGTTATCGCTGATAAATGTAAAGTTGAATGGGAAACTAGACCAGTGGTCAGAGAAGATGGAGATTTTGTAAATCAAATAATAGACGATTATGTTGATAAAGAATTATTGCCAGAAATGAAAAAAATTTTTTCAGATGCTTATATTAAAAAAGAAATTATAGGTGAAGTAGTTGGATTTAATAGATTGAACGACTCCGAAGCTTGTGAATTTGTTTCAAGTATAACTGGTGACAATTCAAGAGAAGCTGTTTCATTTGGAACAGAGGCTGGACTCTTTCAAGAAGTTGGTATTAGCACTGTAGTTTGTGGGCCCGGTTCGATTGAACAGGCTCATAAAATTGATGAATATATAGAACTTAGTGAATTAAAGAAATGTCTAGACTTTTTAAAAGGTGTAAAAGATAAATCTATAAATTAATTCCAACCACCTACAGATTTAACTTCTAGAAATTCAAGCAATCCTTCTTTACCCGCTTCCCTTCCAATTCCAGAATGTTTGAAACCTCCAAAAGGTGCATCAACTGCAATACCAGCACCATTTACATCAACCATTCCAGATCTAAGTTTTCTGGCAACTCTTTGTACCTTTTCCTTATCTTGAGTTTGAATATAGTTTGTTAATCCATAATCAGTATCATTTGCAATTTTAATTGCTTCTTCTTCAGTTTCAAATGGAATAACAGATAAAACTGGACCAAATATTTCTGTTCTTGCAATTTCCATTTCATTTTTTACATCTGCAAAAACTGTCGGTTTTACATAATAACCATCATTTAATCCGTTTGGTTTTCCAACTCCACCTGCAACTAATTTTGCTCCTTCATCTATTCCTTTTTGAATTAAACCTTGAATTTTATTGAATTGAGTTTCAGAAATTACAGGACCAATATGCTCTCCATTTTTATTTGGATCGTCTACTTTAAATTCATTTGCATATTTTCTTAGTCTTTCTATCGCTTCATTATAAATTGATTTTTCAACAAGCATTCTTGTAGGGGCATTACATGATTGTCCTGAATTTCTAAAACATCTAAATGCACCTCTTTCTATTGCTTCAGCATCAGCATCTTCAAATATAATATTTGCACCTTTTCCTCCTAGCTCCAGACTTACTCTTTTAAAGTCCTTTGCGGCATTTTGAGAAATTAAAGCCCCTGCTCTTGTAGAGCCAGTGAATGAAATCATATTTACATCTGGATGACTTGTTAATGCATCTCCAGTTATTTCCCCATCTCCATTTACTAAATTAAAAACACCTTTCGGAAATTTTGCTTCATCTATTAACTCCGCTATGATCATTGCAGATAAAGGTGCTAGTTCCGAAGGTTTTAAAATCATAGTACAACCAGAGGCCAATGCAGGAATGACTTTTAAAGTAACTTGATTTATTGGCCAGTTCCACGGTGTTATTAATGCACACACACCTTTAGGCTCGTATATTATTCTTTGATTTTTTGCATGATCTCCCAAAGGTTTTTCGAATTCAAATTCTTTTAGATAACGAATAAATGATTTTGTATGACTCGCACCAGTTCCTGTTTGTAGTTTTGACGCAAAGTCTTTTGGTGCTCCCATCTCTTGAATAATTGCATCTGTAATATCATTCCATCTTTTTTTATATAATGAATAAAAAACTTCTAATAATGACAATCTTTCTTCTTTAGAGGTAAATCCCCAGGTTTTAAAAGCTTCTTTAGCTGCTAAAACTGCATCATTGATATCATCCTTACTGCCTAAAGAAATTACTGCACAATTTTTTTCTGTTGCTGGATTTATGACCTCAATGTCTTTTGGGTTTTTTGGGGGAACCCATGAACCATTAATATAAAAATTTCTCTTTTCAATCATGCGCGCAAATTATCCTTTCTTCATGATTTTGCAAATAAATTTGTTAATTCATAAACAATTGTTGCTGCAGCTAGAGAGGTTACTTCTGCATGGTCATAAGCAGGCGCAACTTCAACTACATCTGCAGAAATCAAATTTAAGCCTGATAAACCTCTGAGGACGTTTACCATTTCTCTTGTGGTCATCCCTGCAATTTCAGGTGTTCCTGTGCCTGGTGCAAATGCTGGATCTAATACATCAATATCAATGGACAAATATAATGCATTATCACCTACTCTATTTTTTATTCTTTCAACGATTTTATCAATTCCTTCTGTTTGAAATTCATCACAATGAATAATTTTAAATCCAAAGCTTTCATCATTTTTTATATCATCTCTGCTATAAAGTGGACCTCTTATACCTACATGCATAGAGGCATCATCTAAAAATAAATTTTCCTCACGAGCTCTTCTAAATGGAGTGCCATGCGTATATGGTGCTCCAAAGTAGGTATCCCAGGTATCTAAATGGGCATCAAAATGAACAAGTGATACGGGTCCATTATTCTTTTTATTGGCTGCTCTAAGTAAAGGCACAGCAATTGTGTGATCTCCTCCAAGGCTTATTATTCCTCCAACTTTATTTAATAAATCGGTTGCTACTACTTCAATTTGTTTGATGGCTTCATCAATATTAAATGGATTGCAAGTAATGTCACCTGCATCTGCAACTTGTTGTACTTTGAATGGTTCCACATCATAATTAGGATGATAATTAGTCCTTAAATGTCTAGATGCTTGTCTAATACTTTGTGGGCCAAATCTTGCACCTGGTCTATAACTAGTTCCTGAATCAAATGGAACTCCGACAATAGCAACATCACAACTTTCTACATCTCTTAGCTCAGGTAATCTTGCAAATGTAGAAGGGCCCGCATATCTTGGGACTTCTGTGCCACTAACAGGCTGAATAGGTTTTTTAGACTTTGTCATTTTAGTAATAAGAATATTATTAGAATGATCCAGAAAAAGGGATAATAGAAATATATGTATTTTTTTGCAAACATCTTAGGCACTGACTCATGATCTCTATTAATATTTTTTTTTCTTTTTCTTTTTTTCATTAAATAAATCCTATCACATTCATATTATATCTAATATCATCAAAATTATTAAAATGAGATACATTATATTAATATTTCTATTATTTTTTAATTTTTCTTATGTAAATGCAGATGCAATATATAATTTGATTAAAATTCCTAATTTAGAAGTTCATAGGGTTGATAATATAAATGGTATCAAATATTTGGTATCGAAAAGAGGTTTTGTAATAGGTGATACAAATAATATTAAATGTAACGGCATAAATACTAGTGATTTGGATCGTGAATTTAATACAATTCAAAATAATCTAAGGGATTATAACTCAAATTTTTTAAGGAAAATAAATTTGAAATTTGTAGTTCTATGCAAAAACTTACAAATTTCAGGCATTAATACAGGAGGTATACCAGATAATAAATTCAGAACTTTAATCTTAGACTTAACATTTAACCAAAACCATTTCGAAAGAATGATCCATCATGAAATATTTCATATGATTGACAACAGTTTTCCAGAGCTTTTTAAAAAAAATAAATGGAGTGAACTTAATAATAAAGATTTTTCTTACGCATCATGTTCTACATGTACTGATTTATTAGGTTTAGATTTAGAAATTACGAAAGGCTTTTTAACAGAATATTCAATGAGCACAGCTGAAGAAGATATGGCTGAAATTTATTCATTATTAAAAACAAACTTTAAAGAAATAGATTTATTAATTAAAAAAGATAATATTTTAACTAAGAAGAAAAATTTCTTAATTAATGGTCTTAAAGAAATAGATGAAAAGTTTATTTTTTGAATGATAAAAAAAATTAAACCATCGCTATCTGAAAAAATATTATTTATTTTTCTTATTCTGCTTATTATTTTAACTTTAGGTTCATTTTATATATTAAGTAATAAATGTCTTTTTGTAAAAAAAATCGATTTAAATAACATTGATTTTAAAGATAAGCAGAATATTGCAATTATGGAGGTTGAATGCGGTAACGTTCTAATTGAATTAGATCCTAAAATTGCACCTAAAGCTGTAAATCGATTTAAGAAGTTAATAAATAGAGGTTCCTATAATGGTTCAACTTTTTATCGAGTAATAGAAAATACTTTAATACAAGCTGGAGATATTGAATATGGAAATGTATCTAATCTAAATTATTCTAAAGTAGGAACTGGTAAATCTGGTTTAGGAACAATTAAATCTGAGCTTAGTAGTAATTTTTTATTTAATGCTGGCTCTGTGGCTTTTGCAAGGAAAGATCAATTCGACACAGAAGATAGTGAATTTTTTATTACTTTAATAGATATACCAATATATCAAGGTGAATATACTCCAATTGGAAGAGTAATTGCAGGGATGGACTCTTTAAAAAAAATTAAAGCGGGAAATAAATCAACCTATGTATTAAAACCTGATTATATTAAAAATCTAAAGTTATTAGTTAACTAGAGGTTTTCCAGTTGATAATGTGTGTTTAATTCTATCTTGGGTTTTACTTGTCTCAATTAATTTCATGAAAGCATCTAACTCTAATTTAAACAACTGATCTTCTGTAAGCGTTTTATCTATAGTTGTATCACCACCACTTAGAACATTTGCTAGCTCTGTTCCAACCATCATTCCATGATCTAATATAATTTTATCGTTATACAGTTTTTCTAACATACCAACCATTTTGTCTTTTAAAGATTTGCCAGATAAATTAAATGTGCATTCTTTTGGAGGAGTAAATTCTTTATTTTGATCCAAAATTTTTCTAGCTTCATTTAATAAACTATTTCTGCTCATAATTTTTTTATTTTCAGGGATTAAATACTTTAGAGGTTCAGCTTCTACTGGAGATGTTGCAGTTTTTGCATAACCAATGATATCAAAAACTTTTAAAGGTGCAAAATCTGGATCATTTTTTGCCTCGTCTGTTTGAGACCATCTCCATAACATTTCTTTACATCCTCCTCCAGCTGGAACTAGACCAACCAATGTTTCAACTAATCCAACAACAATATTTGTATGCGAAGCAACAAAGTTACTTTGAACTAAAACTTCAAAACCTCCTCCAAGTGTAAGACCTGATGGTGCTGAAACTACTGGAAATTTTGAGTATTTTAAGTGTTTGCATGTTTCTTGAAAATAACCGACAAATTTTTCTATTGATTTAAAGTCACCTTTATCTGCAAAATTCATAGTATATGTTAAATTAACACCGGCAGAAAACTGCATACTTTCATTAATAATTATCAATGGTTTGTCTGTAGCGTTTTTTAAAGAGTCCATTGAGTCATAATCCAAAGCGTTTGCTTTAGTTGTAAATTCGACAATGTTAAATTCAGGAAATCTGTAAATTTCAGCAGAATTATTTTTATCAAGTTTAAGGGCTCTTGGTTTAATTTTTCCTAAAGTTTCAATTTCAGTATATTGTTGTCTCTCACCATAAAAATTTTCATCTTTGGATTTGGATAAATTTTCTAAAAATTTATTTCCCTCAAAATTATCAATTTTTTGAAAAAAATTATTCACTCCAATTTCTTTTAACATTTCAAAAGGCCCTCTAGACCAATTGAAGCCAAGTCTCATTGCTTCATCGATGTCGTTAAACTTATCTGTAATACCTGGAACTAATGAAGAAGAATATTTTATTATTTTAGAAATTACTGACCAAGCATAATCTCCATATTTATCTCCACGATTAATTAATTTTTTTAAATCAACTTTTTCAGATTTAATATCTATTTTTTTTGAGGGAGAATATTCCCCAGTTTCAAGATTGATGGCCTCTAAAATTTTCTTACCACCCTCCTTATTCATTCTATAAAATCCACCTTTTCCTTTTCTACCAGTATATCCAGTTTCTATTAATTTTTTTACAAGTGGCATTTCCCTTGCTACAGGTTGAAATGGATCGCTTTCAGGTAATTCTTTAATAAAACTTTTTAATACATCTGCCATTAAATCAATACCAATTAGGTCATACAATCCAAATACTCCGGTTTTAGGTATACCCATTGGTCTACCAAAGACAGCGTCAGCCTCTTCTATACTGAGTTTCATTTTAAATGCTTCCGTCATAGCAATTTGCATTGCATAAACTCCAATTCTATTACCTAAAAATCCTGGAGTGTCATTACAGATAATTGCACCTTTACCTAAGTCTATTTCACAAAAGTCTTTTAAAAGTTTAACTTTATCTAAATCACTTTCATTACTTTTTACTATTTCCAGTAAATCCATGTATCTAACAGGATTAAAGAAGTGAGTTATGCAGAAATCCTTTTTGTCTTGATCAGATAATTTTTCTGATAGAACACTTATTGGAATAGATGAAGTATTAGATGAAACAACAGATTCTTTTTTTCTATGTTTGAAAATTTTTTCATAAATATTATGTTTTATATCTATTCTTTCTACAACAGCTTCTACAATCCAATCCGCATTCGAAACCACATCAAAGTTTTCCTCAATGTTTCCTACATGTATATTATCTAATTTTGATTTATCTATTAATAAAGGAGGTCTAGATTTTCCTATTCTCTCTTTAGCCTTTTGACTAATTTCTGTAGTTAAATCCAACAAAGTAACAGGAATATTTGCGTTACACAAATGTGCAGCTATACCGCTACCCATTGTTCCAGAACCAATTACAACTACATTATTTATTTTCATAAAGAAGGTTTCTTATATTAAATTGAGACTGAGTAGGAAATAAAATAAATGTCATAACTACTGCTGTAAACTTGCTAATTCTTCAATATTAATATGACATCTAATAGCGTTACCATTTTCACCTATTTGCCATGGTGGAACTTCTGAATTACAAATATCACCTATTTTCCTAGGGCATCTTCCTTGAAAAGAACAGCCTTTCTCAGGGGGTTTTTCCTCTACTATATCCTCAGCTACTAATTTTGGTTTTATATCTGGATCTGGTTCCAAAACAGCACCTAGCAATACTTCAGTATAAGGATGTGATGGAAATTTATAAACATTTTGAGAAGGACCAATTTCACATAACCTTCCTTGATATAAAACTGCAACTCTATCACTAATTGCTCTAACAACAGCCAGATCATGAGAAACAAATACATAGGTTGTTCCTAGATCTTCTTTTAATTGTTGTAATAAGTTTAAAACTGCTGCTTGAACCGAAACATCTAAAGCTGATGTAACCTCATCACACAAAATTATATCTGGCTTAGCAGCAAATGCTCTTGCAACTGCAACTCTTTGTTTCTCACCACCTGATAATTGTCTAGGATATCTTGACATATAAAATTCTCCTAACCTTACTTTTTTTAGTAGATCGATTATATTTTTTTTTAATTCTTCTCCTGATAAATTAAAATACAACTTTAGAGGTTGAGAAAGTATTTGTTCAACTGTGTGGTTTGGATTTAATGACTCGTCTGGATTTTGAAATATAAGTTGTATTGCTCGCAGATCGTTTGGATTTCTCATTTTTAAATCAGAAGATAAAATACGATCATTTTCAAATTTAATTTGACCATCTTTTGTTTTGAGTAAGCCAGCAATTGATTTTAAGATGGTAGACTTGCCACTTCCAGACTCACCAACCAGGGCAATAGTCTCTCCTTTTTTTATATCTATATTTATATTTTTAACTGTTGGGTTTTGATCAGAAATTTTATTTAATAATTGATCAAAAAATTTCTGCTTTGCATAACTAATTGAAACATCCTTTAATTTTAAAACTTCATTTGCTTCACTATTATTTGATTTTTTTGTTATTGAAGTTTGTAAATTATTATTTTGGTTTATTAATTCTTTATAATTAAAACATCTGACATTGGTATCTAATTCTTTAATATGTTCTAGATCTGGTGAATTTTTTTTACAATTATCAGTTGCTAAGTTACATCTATCATAAAAACTACAACCTTCATTTATGCTTCCAGGCTGAGGTTGGCTTCCTGGCATAGAAGCTGGAAGTCCAGCTAGTGAAAGTTTAGGTATCGATTTTAACAATCCATAAGTATAAGGATGAATAGGTTCCTTTAATATTTTTCTTGCTGGTCCTTCTAAAACAATTTCTCCCGCATACATTACAACTATTCTATCACTAACCTGTGCTATGGCTCCAAGATCATGACTAACATAGATCATAGATGTTCCGGTATCTTTTGCTATAAATCTTAGTAGTTCTAATACATGAGCTTGTGTTGTAACGTCTAATCCAGTAGTTGGCTCATCTAATAAAAGTAAATCTGGTTTGCCAGCCAATGCCATTGCAACAGCCACTCTTTGTTGCTGTCCTCCAGAAAGCTCGTGAGGATAACGAAAAGCCATAGTCTCTGGTGAAGGAAGTCTAACTTTATTTAGTAACTCAGAAATTTTTTTATCTCTCTCTGTTTTATTTAGATCTGTATGTAATCTTAATGCCTCATCAATTTGGTATCCAATTTTTAAATTTGGTGTTAGTGCTTGTCCTGCATTTTGAGGTATCATGGCTATTTTTCTACCTCTAATTTTTTCTAGCTGTCTACTGCTCATCTTCAATAAATCCTCAGATTTAAAGAGGCATTCACCCTTAAGAGGAAATAAGCCTTGTTTTATATAGCCCATCATAGCAAGTGCTAATGTACTTTTTCCAGAGCCCGACTCCCCTACGATCCCTACAGTCTCTCCTTTTTTTATATTAGTTGAAACATTTCTAAGTATTGAAATTTGTTTGCCCTTCTGACTGTTAAATCCAATTGATAAATTTTTAACACTTTCAATTATTTCATTCATTTAAACAGGTGCCTTGGTTGAACGATCAATTCCTAAAGCTTTTGCAAATGCATCAGCAGTTAAATTTATTCCAATAATTAACGAACTTAATCCTACTATTGGGGCAATTACAGACCAATATGCAAACGACATTAATCCTCTAGCATTGGAGATCATTAAACCCCAATCGGGTGTTGGAGGACTTACACCAAAACCTAAGAATGACAACGAGCTAAATCCTAATAACATCCATGACCATCTCATTGCTCCTTCTACTAATATAGCATCTCTAACATTTGGAATAATTTCATTCCAAATAATAGACATGTTGCTATGACCTCTTGCTCTGGCTGAAACTATAAAGTCTTTAGCAATAACATCGTGAGTAGCAGCTCTAGCAACTCTTACTATTCCTTTACCATAAAAAAAACCTAGTGCAGGAATTAAAACCTCTGTTGATGTTCCTAAAAGAGAAACAATTAATAACATTGCAAGTATCCAAGGGATAGAAAGAAACGCATCAACAACTCTCATCACAACATCGTCAATTTTACCTCCAACTAAACCACAAAAAATTCCAAGTAAACCTCCCCACAAAAGAGCTATAAGTGATCCAAAAAAAGTTACTGTAAGAGCTGTTCGTCCTCCAAGTATTGTTCTTGTGAAAACATCTCTACCTAAGCTATCTGTTCCAAACCAATGTTCAGCCGAAGGAGCAAGTAACATTGTATTTGGGCTAATTGCTTTATAATCGTATGGTGCTATGTAAGGGCTTATTAATGCTAAAATTACATGAAATAAAACAATTGTAAGTCCAATTAATCCAGAAGGCTTGGAGGCCATAGTTTTTAAAATCTCAAAAGCCTTTTCTAGCTTATTTTTTTGTTTATCTTCTGTAATTAAATTACTCTCCATTTTATTTTCTTATCTGTAAACTTTTTAATCTTGGATTAAGCATGAGTGTCATTAAATCTGCTATTAAATTTATTCCCACGTAGATTGATGCCAATATTATTGCTAATGCTTGAACAACAGGTAAATCTCTATTTGATATAGATTCAATTACCAATCTCCCTAAGCCTGGATAATTAAAAACAACTTCTGTAACAACAACACCACCCAGCAACCAAGCAATTGTTAACGCTACAACATTTATTGCTGGCAATAGTGCATTTGGCAATACATGTCTAAATACCATTTTCCAATATGGAACGCCTTTTAAAATTGCCATTTGCACATAATCACTAGCCATTACTTGAATTACACTTGAACGTACCATTCTTGCCATGTGTGCTGTCATAATCATTGAAATCGCAACAACAGGTAAAATTATATTTGAGAGTAATTCATAAAAAGTTGCATCCGATGGTATAATCACAATGCCTGGTAGCCAACCAAGCCAAATTGCAACAATTAAAATAAGCAAAGTAGCACTAATAAACTCAGGAATAGTCATTGAGAAAATTGTGATAGTTGAGATCATAATATCTGGAAGCTTATCTCTCCAAAGAGCAGTTATTATTCCTAATACGATTGCTAAAGGAATTCCTATAAGTATTGAAACAGAGGCTAAAACTAAAGAGTTTTTAACTCTTGGACCTAGTACTTCATTAATTGGCATTTCTCCACTTAAAGAGTAACCAAAATCACCACGTACAACATTTGATGCCCAGTCCAAGTATCTTTCATAAGCAGGAATATCAAGACCAAGTCTTTTTATGCAAGCATCAAGAGCCGCTCCATAAGCTTCTCTTTCTAAATATGTTGTGCATGCATCCCCAGGTAAAACTTCAACACCTACAAATGTAATTAATGAAACTATAAATAAAGTGATAAGCCCTAGTCCAATTCTTTTTAAAATTAATAAAAGCATAAGATTAACTAGAACTTTTTAACAAAAATAAATTAAATAGAAATAAAATAAAGGCCGCTCATATGCGGCCTTTATCTAAATACTTTTAGTCAACTTTAACTTTATGCCACTGTATAGAAAAGTGATCTACAGCATCAAGGTTTTTAACTTTTGATGAAGTAACCACAAGTCTAGATACATGGTATGGGATCATTGTTCCACTTTGTTCCCATAAAGTCATTTGAGCATTTTGATATGCTTTTTTTCTTTTATTGAAATCCAACTCACTTCTAGCATCAGCTAAATTTTTATCAAAGTCAGCATTTTTGAAATAAGACTCATTCCATTTTGCTCCACTATGATATGCTTCATGCAAGATTGTATCTGCTGGTCTTTGGTTCCAACGTGTCATTGAAACTGGTTTTTTCATCCATACTTCATTCCAATAACCTTTAGATGGTACCATTTCAATGTTAACTTTAATTCCAGCTTTTGCAACTTGCTGCTGAACGACTTCTGCAATTGTAGGCCAAGTTGGTTCTAAAGTTGCTGGGTAAACAGTCAATTCAATTCCATTTGGATACCCTGCTTCTCTTAATAAATTTTTTGCTTTACTAATATTTTGAGGACAATCCATTTGTAAACGATATTGATCAGATGGCATTACAGGTGTATCGCAAGACACAGTTGCTGCACCACCCATAACTAGATCTACAAGTTCTTGTCTATCAACTGCTAACCTAAAAGCTTTTCTCACTTTAGGATTATCAAATGGAGCAGTATCAGTTCTCATAACTACACCTCTCCAGTTTCCAGTAGGAATTACAGTTGTTGTAAATTTAGAATTACTGTCAAATATCTTTTTTTGATTGAAAGGAACATATCTATTCATATCAATTTGACCCGTTAAAAGAGCTTGAATTCTTGCTTGAGCATCTGGTATCGCAATGACATGAACTTCTGCAACTCCTGGTGCACCTTCCCAATAATCTGGGTTAGCTTTTAGAATTGTAGTTCCTTCTGGATCAAATTTATCAACCATAAATGGTCCAGTACCAACTCCAGTTTGACCTATAGTATCTCCTGATCCTTCAGGTATCATTCTCAATCTGTAGTCAGTTAGCAATAATGGAAAGTCAGCAAATGAAGTTGATAACTTCATTTTAACAGTATGCTGATCAACTACCTGAATATCTTCAACTACATTTAAACTTTTTCTCACGGGAGATCCAATATCAGGATCTTTAGCTCTCATTAGAGAATATTTTACATCTGGAGCATCAAATGCTGATCCATCATGGAAATATATTCCTTTTCTTAAATTAAATGTCCATTCAGTTGCATCAGAATTAGCACTCCAATCTGTTGATAATGAAGGTGATGGCACACCGTTCATATCAGGTCTTACTAATCTATTTTGTGTTTTGATGACAACTTGAAATAAACGCCCTTTAGTTATGGCATCTAAGTTAGTATCTTTTCCAAATCCAAGATCATGTGATACTTTAAATACTCCACTTGATGCATTGGCAATAGAAAAAGATAATATCAGAGACATAAAAGTCACTGAAAAAACTTTAAGTATGTATTTCATAAGTTCCCTCTTTTTCTTTAGTTGTTTAAATAATCAAAAAGATAACAATTCCGGAACTAGATAACAACATGCAAAATGTAGTGATTCATCTACTAATTGAATAGATATTTTAATTAATATACACTTTTTCTATATTTATAAATGCAAAATGAATTAAACAAAGTCAGATTTTCAGTAAAACCTTTAAAATCCAATGATAATAAAGTTGTTGAACTTGCACGAACTGTTGGAATACATCCTCTAGCGTATCAAGAACTTCCTTACGATCCAGAGTATTCTTTTTATGCTGGAAGATTAAATCCAGAAGTGCTTTCACATGCAACAGCTGATGAAATGTATTGGAAAGTAAGACAAGAGGTAATATTTCGTCATACTGGAGAACATCCGTATGAAATATCTGGTCCTGATGCAGAAAAACTTTTACAAAAAATTTTCACAAGAGATATCTCAAAAGTAAAAGTAGGAAGGTGCTCTTACCAATTCGCTTGTTACAACGATGGAGGCATGCTTACAGATGGAGTTTTACTAAAACTTGAAGAAAATAAATTCTGGTTTGTTCAAGCTGATGGTGATCTTTTTTCGTGGTATAAAGCGCACACTGATAATCTTAATGTAAAAATATCTGACCCTGACGTTTGGGTAAGTCAAATTCAAGGACCAAAATCTATGGATCTTTTAAAAGTTTTAAGTAAAGAAACTTTTCCTGAGAATTGGAAATATTTTGATTGGAAAGAAATAACTATACTAAATGAAAAGGTAATCATAAGTAGATCGGGTTTTAGTAATGAACTTGGTTGGGAAATTTATTTTAGAAAAAATAATAATACTGAAAAAGTTGGGGATTACATACTTGAGGAAGGAAAAAAAATGGGAATGATACTTACAGGGACTCCTGGTTTCAGATGTAAAAGAATAGAATCTGGATTATTATCAGCTGGGCAAGACTTTAACCATGAAACAAATCCATATGATGTCGGGTTAGGTAAGTATATCGATTTAAAAAAAAATTATTTTATTGGAAAATCAGCATTGATGACTGCCGATAAAGAGAAAAGATGTTGGGGAATACGAGTAGAAAATGGAACAGGTTTAAAAGGAACTTACATAAAATTTAATACTGAAGTAATTGGAAAAATTACATCAAGTACCTGGTCTCCTTTTCAAAAATGTGGTGTTGGAATAGTTTTAATGAATTCTACAAAACATAAACCAGGATTAATAGTGGATGTAAGTTGCAATGATAATAAAATTCATAAAGGTGAAATATGTGCCTTACCAATGTATGACTTTAAAAATGAAATTGTAAGAGGTTTAAAAATCGATATTCCAACAGGTCCTTCTCCGTGGTCAGGAATAAAAAAATAATAATAGCAATTGGTGGTGGTGGATTTACACATTCGTCTGACGAAGACTTGGATGAATATGTTATAAATCAAGTTAATAAAACAAAAATCAATATTGGTTTTCTACCTACAGCAAGCAATGATAATCAAGAAAAGACCGATCTTTTTTATAAAAGATTTAAATCGCATAAATTTAAATTATCTCATTTTAATCTATGTTCAAGTGTGGAAGGTTTTAATGAATGGCTGATGAACAAAGATATAATTTATGTAGGAGGTGGTAATACCTCTAACATGATTAATATTTGGAAAAGACATAATCTTATCAAAGTATTTAAAGATGCATATGAAAAGGGAATAATTCTGAGTGGAATAAGCGCAGGAGCCGTCTGTTGGTTTGATTGGATATTATCAGACTCGGTCGATAAAGAGCTAAGTCCATTAAAAGGAATAAATTTTTTAGATGGAAGTTGCACTCCTCATTCTTCAGATAATAATCGACTTCGACAATTTATTTCAGAAATTAAAGACGGAAATTTGCCAGATGGAATAGCCATTGATGATGGTGTAGCTGTGCTTTTTATTGACGGAGTTCCTTCAGAGGTTTATTCTTCAAGAATTAATCATGACGCTTATTATGTGACTAGACATGATAAGATAAGTTTAAAAACATATATAAAAAATTTAAATGGATAACATTAAAGCCAGTAATAAAATTTTTAGCATTGAAGACGCAAAAAAACTATCAAAGAAAAGATTGCCAAAGATAATTTATGATTTTATTGATGGCGCATCTGGAGATGAAAAGTTATCAGAAATTAATAGTTTTGCTTTAGATCAAATACGTCTTGAGCCAAGAGTTCTAAGAAATGTAGAGGAAAGAAAACTAAAAAAAAATATTCTTGGATTTAACTATGACTATCCATTTGGTTTTGCCCCAATGGGTATGACAAATCTTTCATGGCCAGGTGCAGACTCAATGCTGGCAAAAGAGAGTACAAGAAATAATATACCAACTTGTGTATCGATGGCATCCACAACTACCTTAGAAAAAATGTATGAACTTTCAGAAGGTCATTCGTGGCTTCAACTTTATATTTTTCAGGATGAAGCTTTTGTCATGGAATTGCTCGATAGAGCAGAAAAAACTGGTTATGAAGTTGCTATACTTACTGTTGATGTTCCGGTTTTATCTAGGAGAACTAGAGATGATAAAAATGGATTCTCATATCCATTTAAAATTGGACCTAAACAATTTTTTGATTTTGCAACTCATCCAGTTTGGTCAATATCTACATTGCTTAATGGAATACCAAAGCCAATGAATTACGAGACTTCAAAAAGTGGAAAAGGTATTTTTAAAAGAAAAGAAAGTAGAGGAAAAACAGATTGGGAAACTCTAAAAAGAGTAAGAAATAAATGGAAAGGCAAATTAATTGTAAAAGGTGTTATGTCATCAGATGATGCAGTTAAAATTAAAGAAATGGGCGCTGATGCTATCCAAGTTTCAAATCATGGAGGTAGACAATTAGATAGTGCCTCAGCAGCAATAAACATTTTACCTTTTATTAGAGAGGCAGTAGGAAATAATTTTCCGATTATTTTTGATAGTGGGATAAGAAGTGGTAGCGATATTGTTAGATCATTAGCTTTAGGAGCAGATTTTTCAATGATTGGAAGGCCTGTAATGTATGCCATGGGCGCTGATGGTGCTAGCGGGCTAAGAAGAATTGTAGACATAATAAAAGAAGAAACCAGCACAACACTAGGTTTGGTTGGATTAAATGATATTAATGAAGTTTCTTCTGATATAATCGAACAAAAACTTTTTATGAATACAACTTACTAATATGGAAAAAAAAATAAGAGGCGGAGCATTAATTGCAAGAGCATTAAAAGATAAAGGTATTAATAAAGTTTTTACTCTATCTGGTGGGTTTTGTAATCCTGCTATTGAAGGTTTCATGGAATGTCAAATTGATGTGGTTAATTGTCCTCATGAACAAATAGCTGGACACTTGGCAGATGGACACACAAGAATTACAAGAAAACCATCTGTATGTTTAGTTGGACCAGAAGGTTTTGCAAATGCAGTACCATCCATGATGGAAGCATGGGGAGAAAGAACTCCAATAATTTATATAACCGGATCAAGTAGTTTAAAAAGACAAGGGTCAGGTGGCTTTAAAGAAATTGATGATGTTTCAATAGCTGCTCCTCTTACAAAATATAGTGCAAGCATTACAGATGGAACAAGAATTAGAGAATTTGTTGACAAAGCTTACAGAATTGCAACGAATGGATATCCTGGGGCCGTTCATCTAAGTTTACCAGTGGATATAATGTTTTCTTCATTTGAGGAAAATGTTGGACTTGAAGAAAGACCATTTTCACATAAAGCAAAGCCAGTTGCTAAAGCATGGCCAGATCCAAATGCTATATCAAAAATACTTGAGCTAGCATGTAATGCAAAAAAACCTGTCATAATTGGAGGACATGGTGTTTGGTGGTCAAACTCAGAAAAAAATTTAGAGACTGCGGGTGAAAGTTTAAATATTCCAGTTTTTAATGTGCCATACCATCAAAAACTTTTGGGGGAAGAGGCAAATGCATATATGGGTTTAGCAGATATTCACCAATATCCACCCTCAGAATTTGCATTGCATAATTCAGATTTAGTTTTAATGATTGGTGCAAGGTTAGATAACCAAATGAATTTTGGCAACCCTCCTTTCATTCCAAAAACAACAACGTTAGTTTGTATTAACGGTTCCCATGAAGAAATTGAGTTTAATAGAGCGGCTGATCATAACCTTTTATGTGATCCAGGAATATTTTTGGATACCCTATGTAATTTAAAGAAAAATAATAAATGGAATTTAGGAAATAGTTGGTTTCAAGATAATAAAAATAAAAAAAAAGATTGGGTGGATAAATCTTTAAATGAATTAAAGATTGAAGCAGATAAAGCAAAAAAAAATGGAGGAAAAATTCATCCGCTACAATTAGCGTTAGACGTTCAAGACGCAATGGATGAGAAAGATTGGCTTGTAATTGATGGAGGAAATACTCATTTCTGGTCGGAGATCGCTATAAATTTAGCAGGAGCTCAAGGAAAAAAATTGGGTGGAATTTTACATCCAGGCACATTTAGTATGCTGGGTGTTGGTGTATCATTTGCATTATCTGCAAAAAATAATAATCCTAAATCGAATGTAATTTTAATTAGTGGAGATGGTGCCTTTTTATCTGGTGGCATGTCTATAGAAACTGCATTTTTTGAAAAGAAACCAATCGTTGTTGTTATTGACAATAATGGTGGCTTAGCATCAATTGGTCAACAACAAGAAAGACTATTTGAAAGCGGAAAAAGAGTTGCAACAGACTTTAGAGATATACCTTTCCACAGTATATTTGAAGGTTTTGGGGGTCATGGAGAATTAGTAACGAAAAGAGAAGAATTGGGTCCAGCACTAAAAAGGGCTATTGCAAGCGGTAAAACAGCTTGTGTAAATGTAAAAGCTAAACCAGTATTAAGTCCAATTGTTGCTGCTGTGGCCAGTAAGAGAGAGAAATCTTCAATAGAGTAAAATGGCAAAATTTAGCTCACATTTATTGAATGGTTCTGATGGAACTCATGCAAGTAACGTCAAAGTAAAGATTTATCAAATACAATCCTCAAAATTAAAAAAGCTTTTTTTGAATACAAAGACTGATGGAAATGGTAGGATTAATCAGCATTTCAATCTTAGCAAAAAAGATTGTAAATGCGATTATGAAATGATTTGTGATATTAAAAGATACTTTAAAAAGAAAAAAATTGTGGGTGAAATAGTCGTAAAATTTAAAATGACTGATAATAAAAAAAATTATCACTTGCCAATAATAATTTCTCCTAACAGCTATACAGTTTGGTGGTCAAAATAATATATGGCTTCGTTGATACAAAGCAAAATTAGCACAAAACTAAATATGTCTAGGAGAATAAGAAGAACTCCTTACACCAAGAGAGTTGAAGAATGTGGTGTAACTGATTTTACTGTTGTAAATCATATGCTCTTACCAAAAAGATTTCAGAAATCTGTTGAGGATGATTATTGGCATTTAAATGAGCATGTTCAGCTATGGGATGTTTCTTGTCAAAGACAAGTTCAGATATCAGGTCCAGACGCTAGTTTATTAGTACAAAAAATGACGCCAAGATCTTTAAAAAATATGGAGACTGGAAAATGTTTTTATATTCCTATGATAGATGAAAATGCTGGAATGATAAATGATCCAGTGTTGTTAAAGTTAGATGATGATATGTTTTGGATTTCAATAGCAGATTCCGATGTATTACTTTGGGCAAAAGGTATTGCTGTTGGTTTAAATCTAAATGTGAGCATAACAGAACCAGATGTATATCCTCTTGCAGTACAAGGTCCAAAGTCTGAAGATTTGATGGCATCAATATTCGGAGAAGATATTAGAAAATTAAAATTTTTTAATTTTAGAATATTTGATTTTTTAGGAACTAAACAAGTTATTGCAAGATCAGGATACAGCAAACAAGATGGATTTGAGATTTATTTTAAATGCTTTGAAGATTACTTCGACAAAAATGAAATGGGAGAAAAAATTTGGGATATAATATGGAAAGCGGGGAAAGAATTTAACATTGCTCCAGGATGCCCAAATTTAATTGACAGAATAGAAGCAGGATTAATGTCATATGGAAATGATTTTACAAAAGAAAATAATCCAATTGAATGTAACTTAGAAAAATATTGTAGTGACAAAAGCGATCATGATTTCATTGGAAAAAATGCTTTAGATAATATTAAGAAACAAGGTGTAAAACAAAAATTAAAAGGAGTATTATTTGATGGTGTAGATTGTCCTCCATGTTCAATTCCTTTTCCACTTTATTCAAAAGATAAGAAATTAATTGGTAAAATTACTTCAGGGATTTATTCTCCAAAATTCAAAAAAAATATTGGTTTATCTATGATTTTAAATGAATTTTGCAAAACAGGATCAGAAGTTTTAGTTCACACTCCTGATAATAAATTAAGAAAAGGAATTGTGTCCTCTTTACCATTTTCAAAATAATAATTAGTGGGTATAAGTCTTATATGAAAAGAGCAGTTATAGCAGGATATTCAAGATCACCTTTTACAATGGCAAGAAAAGGCGAATTAATTGATGTTAAGCCTGTAAATATGTTTGCAGAAGTTGTTAAAAATCTTGTATCTAAAACTAAAGTAAATCCTGCTGATATAGAAGATATTGTTGTTGGGTGTGCTTTCCAGGTTGGAGAGCAGAGTTTTAATATTGGGAAACTCACAACATTTTTATCTGGAATGGAAATACATACGTCTGGAATGACTGTCGATAGATGGTGTGGTTCATCTATGGAAGCTATTCATGTTGCAGCAGGTAAAATAGCAATGGGCGCAGGAAAAGTTTTCGTATGTGGAGGTGTTGAAAGTATGACTAGGGTTACAACTGGCTTTGAACCAATACCTTATCCTTACACAGATAAAGAAAATCCAAATGTCTATTTTTCAATGGGAATAACTGCTGAAAATGTTGCCAAGAGATATAAAATTTCAAGAACTGAACAACAAGAGTTTGCAATTCAAAGTCATCAAAAAGCCAATGAAGCTGAAGTTAATGGTAAATTTAAAAATGAAATCGTTGAAATCGCTGGTTGTACAAAAGATGGAAACATACGTCCAAAAAGTAATCAAGAAACTTTAGATGGTTTAAAACTTGCATTTGATCAAGAAGGAACTGTTACTGCAGCAACATCCTCACCTCTTACCGATGGAGCAGCAGCAACATTGATATGTGAAGAAAGCTATGCAAAAGAAAATGGTTTAGAGATTTTAGCTAGAATTGTTTCAACTGGAGTTAAAGGATGTGAACCAGATGTAATGGGACTTGGACCTATAGGAGCAACTAAGAAAGCATTAGAGAGAGCAAATTTATCAATTAATGATATCGATATTGTAGAGATTAATGAAGCTTTTGCTTCTCAATCAATAGCATGCTTAAAAGATCTTGGTATCGATCAAAAAAAAGCTAATTTAGATGGTGGAGCTTTAGCACTGGGACACCCTCTAGGAGCAACAGGAGCGAGAATAACTGGCAAAGCTGCAGATTTACTTAGACGTGAAAATAAGAAATATGCTTTATCTACTCAATGTATTGGTTTAGGTATGGGTATTGCAACAGTAATCGAGTCTGTAAATTAATTATCTATTAATTCCTCTTAAACGTTCCGATCTTCTTCTTAATAATTCAGCACTAATTAATATTAAGGTTGATAAAACGATTAAACATGTAGCAACTGCTAGAATTGTAGGGCTTAATTGTTCTCTTAAACCTGTCCACATTTGAATTGGAATTGTTGTGTTTTCAAGACCAGCTAAAAATAAAACGACTACAACTTCATCAAAAGAAGTTACAAAAGCAAATAAACCTCCTGATATTACCCCAGGCAAAATTAATGGAAGTGTTACTTTCATAAATGTATTTACTGGATTGCTACCTAAACTGGCTGCTGCTCTCGTCACACTATGATCAAAACCTGATAATGTTGCAGTAACTGTTATTACAACGAAAGGTGTTCCTAAAATTATATGAGCTAAAACTATTCCTGTATGAGTTGCCGCTAAACCTGCCTTTGCCATAAAAAAGAATATTGCAACACCTGATATAATAAGTGGAACTATCATTGGTGAAATCAAAGTTGCCATTATTATTCCTTTAAAAGGCATGTGTCTGCTGCTCAATCCTAATGCAGCAACCGTTCCTAAAATTACTGATCCTAAAGTTGCAAATATAGCAATAATAAAACTATTCTTTGCAGCGAGCCCCCATGGGTTTTTTGTACCGTAAACCATATCTTTGTACCATCTTAAGGAAAAAGCATCTGGGTCTAAATTCTTCATTCCTTCTGAAAAAACAAGAAACTCTTCCGCATTAAATGATAATGGAAATATTACAAACAAAGGTGCTATTAAAAAAATAAAAACAAAAGTACATATAGCAATGTAAAAGTAGTGCCAAATTCTATATCTAGTTTCTGTATACTTTGGTAATGCCATACTAACCTAACTTAATATTATCAACTCCAACTAATTTATTATAAAGCCAATAGATAACCAAAACTCCTCCAAGCAACATAAGCCCCATCGCTGAAGCAAAACTCCAATCTAAAGTAGTTTTCATATGATATGCAATTTGGTTACTAATTAAAGTTCCTGATGCTCCCCCAACTAATGCAGGTGTAATGTAATATCCTATTGCCAAAATAAAAACTAAAAGACAACCTGCCCCAATTCCTGGAATTGTTAATGGAAAATATACTTTCCAAAAGGCTACAAAAGGTGTTCCACCAAGAGATTTGCCTGCTCTCATTAAACTTGGCGAGATAGTTTTCATTACGCTGTAGAGTGGTAAAACCATAAACGGTAATAGAATTTGTGTCATTGCAACATAAGTTCCAACTTTATTGTACATCATTTCTGGCCTATTATCGTCTGCCACGAGCCCAATCATTACAAAGAAATCATTAACTACTCCTTGTTGTTGAAGTAAAATCATCCAGCTAGCTGTTCTAACTAATAATGATGTCCAAAATGGAAGTAGAACGCAAATCATTAATAAATTACTGTACTTCATCGGGAGTGTTGCTAGTAGATGGGCTATTGGGTAACCCATTAAAAAACAAAAGACAGTAACAAAGAAAGCAACCTCTACAGTTCTCAACCATAAAATTCTATGTATTCTTCTATCCTCACTAACTTGAGTAATTTTGTTATCCTCATTTAAATACATATCCATAGCTTTTAAATATTTAGCTGAAGTATAAGGAGGTGCAGTTCTTTTAATTGCTTGCCAATATTCTACATTTCTCCATCTCTTGTGAACTTTCATTATTTGTTCTTTAATACTTTGTGTCTCGTCGATTTTATTTCTTTTTACCTGTCTGAATAATTTTTTTGTAATGGTGTTGAACCCATTTTTTTCTTTATTAAGTCTTTGAGCTAATTTTCCATGTTCTTTTTTTTCTACAAGAATTTTAAAATCAGATAAGAACGAAGCAAATACTTCTTCGGATGGAAGCTCTTTACCGTCCCATGTTTCCATAGACTTAAATGTTTTTGGAAGCATATTTGTAATCATTTTATCATCAATACTTCTTGTAAACATTTCTCCAATTGGAAAAATATAAGTGATAATCAAAAATAATAGTAAAGGAGCTACTAGTAAAAATGCTTTAATTTTGTTTTTTCTTTCAGCTTTTTTTAAGCTTATCTCTAAAGGAATTCCGTCAGTTGTAAGTATTTGTTTTGTTTCGCTGCTCATAAATAAAAAGGGCGACTTAAAAAAGTCGCCCTATATATATTATATTATTCTAGTCTTTTATACTATTTTATAGACCAGCTTTCATAGCTTCCCACTTCTCACCAAGTTCTGTACCGTTATCAGCCCAGAAAAATGGATCAACTAAAAAGTATTTTTTAGTGTTTGCAGGAGCAGTTGGCATTTGTGGCATCATTTCAGTTTTACCATCTTTGTACCAAGGCTCATTTGCTTTGATAATTTCTAAAGATGATAATCTGTATGGAGCATATGCAATATATTTAGCACTTCCAGCTAACATTTCAGTGTTAGTCATCATTGCTAAAGCTTTTTTAGCATTTGCTTCATCTGGTCCACCTTTAACAAGTGCGAAGTATTCATAGTCAAGACCTTGTCCATCCCATACTTGCGTAATTGGAGCACCTTCACCGATTTCAGCATTGAAAAATCTTCCATTCCAACCAGTTGCCATTACAACTTCACCAGCAACTAATAATTCTGGTGGTTGAGCACCAGCTGACCAGAACACGCATCCACCATTTGGATCTGTGCAAAGCTCTTTGATTTTATTCATTGCTCTGTTAACACCAGCTTCAGTTTCTAGTAATTTGTAGATCTCAGATCCACCTTTACCCATGTAAACACCGTCACCTGCTAAAGCGATTTCTAGGTTTGTAAGAGCAGATTTATAAATTGCTCTTTTTCCTGGAAATTTTTTAGTGTTGAAAAAGTCCTTAATAGTTGAAGGTGCTTTTCCATCGAACGCTCTATTATCGTATGCGTAATTCCATGAATATAAAATGTTTCCTACAGCACATTTACTCGGCATTGGAGCAAAGAAATCTTCACTTGCAGGAGTTCCATCTGGAGCTGCAGGGAAGTCTTTGTCAAAATCGAATTCAACGAAAATTCCTTCGTCGCATCCGTTGATAGTATCAAATGCGAATACATCGATAATATCCCAAGTAATTGCACCTGCTTCTTTTTGAGCTTTGATCTCAGATAATCCACCTGAATAGTCTACCCAGTTGATATCAACACCAAGAGCTTTTGCAGTTGGATCACCATACCCTAGCTTTTGAGACTCTGTATAAGCTCCACCCCAAGATGCTACTGTAACCGCAAATGCAGATGAAGTTATTGAAAGAGCAAAAGAAAGAGCAAGTAATAATTTACTTAATTTTTTCATTTATCCTCCGTTTAAACGTTTAATATAAATTAATTTATATAAGCGAAGTACAACAAAAACGAAATTCAGAGTCAACAGGCCATTTTGTTATAGGAATACTGGGATATTTGAGAAATTATTTAGGATCTAGAGCTCTTGCGTCTTGACTGTTCCATCCTACTTTAATCTCATTGCCCAATTTTAAATCTAGCTCATTTGAGCTGTTTGGAACTTTTAAAATAAATTCTTTATTACCTAGAAGATCTAATCTTACTCTAGTATGATCACCATGGTAGATAACTTCTTCAATTTTTCCAGTTTGATTATTATCCATTTTATCTTTTGGATTTATTAATGCTCTTTCTGGTCTTATTGAAACTGTTGTTTTGTCACCTTTTGATTTTACTGAAATTGGGTTTGCTAAAATTTCACCATTTTGTAATTTAACTTTACAAACATCTTTTGAAATGTCTGTTACTTCTCCACCAAAAGTATTATTTTCACCTATAAACTCTGCAACGAACGAGTTAACTGGCTCTTCATATAATTTATCAGGACTTGATAATTGTTGAACCTTACCATCATTAAACACTGCAATTCTGTTTGACATTGTTAAAGCTTCTCCTTGATCGTGTGTAACATAAACTACAGTTACACCAATATTTTCATGAATATGTTTAATTTCGTATTGCATACTTTCTCTTAAGTTTTTATCTAAAGCTCCAAGAGGCTCGTCCATCAAAACTACTGCTGGATCAAATACGAGAGCTCTTGCAACAGCTACTCTTTGTTGTTGTCCCCCCGACAATTGCGCGGGCATCCTACTTTCAAATCCAGATAGAGAAACCATTGATAAAGCTTTATCTACTTTTTTATCAATCTCATCTTTTTGAACTTTTCTTACTCTCAATGGAAAAGCTAAATTTTCATAAACTGTCATATGAGGAAACAATGCGTAATTTTGAAAAACCATTCCAATTCCTCTCTTGTGTGGTGGAATATTTGAAATAGGATTGGAGTCTAAATAAATTTCGCCATTAGTTGGAGTTTCAAATCCAGCTAACATCATTAAACAGGTTGTTTTACCTGAACCAGATGGACCAAGCATAGTAATGAACTCTCCTTCAGAGATATTAAGATTTAAATCTTTTACTACTAAGACTTTACCATCGTAACTTTTATCAACTTTATCGAACTTAACGAATTCTGTATTTTTAGACATTCAGTGTTTAAAACATTTAAGAAGTTAATTATCAATAGCTAATAGTTCTTTATATGTAGTTCTTTTGGAAAATTACAGAATAATTCACATCCTTTGTCGGTTACTCGGATTGCTTCAGAAGCTTCTACTCCCCAATCACCAAACTGCATTACTGCAATCATATGAAAACAAACATTTGGTTCAAGTACTGTCATATCGCCTTTATAAATATTTAAAGTATGCTCTCCCCAATCTGGTGGATATCCTATGCCTATTGAGTAACCCGTTCTTGATTTCTTCTCGATACCATATTTATCTAAAATTTTCCAAAAGGCTTGGGCAACATCATTTGCTGTGTTTCCGGGTTTTGTAGCATTAATTCCAGCTTGTAAAGCTTCTATAGTTTTATTCATTGTATCAATTTTTAACTGATCAGGTTTACCTAATAAAATTGTTCGAGCCATAGGTGCGTGATATCTTTTATAAACACCAGAAAGTTCAATTATAGTTGCTTCACCTTCAACAAATTTATCTTGGGTTGCTGTTAAATGTGAAGCAGATGTGCCTTTTCCAGTTGGAAGAAGCGTTGCGATACTAGAATATTCACCTCCAAATTCTTCTGTACCATAAAATAAAGACTTTTGAATTTCTCCAACAGCATCGCATTGTCTTGTACCTGGTTTAATTACTTCCATTGCAGTTTGCATTCCTTTTTGAGAAATTAAAGCAGCAGACTTCATATAATTTATCTCTGCATTAGATTTAATTAATCTAGCCCAATTAACTAGTCGATCAGAATCAATAATGTTTGCATTAGGTAATCCCTGTTTAATCTTTTCATAACAGAAAGCTGTAAAATAATGAGCATCCATTTCAACACCAATAGACAGTTTATCCCATTTTTTTTCTTTAATTACTTTGGTCAAGTAATCATAGGGATGTTTTGGCCAAGTATGAATGTAACTCTCATCATAAACTATAATATTATCTTTGTTTAAATAGGTCTTTATGTACGCCCCACCTGCATCTTGATCTCTGACAAAGCAAATTGGTTCTTTTGAATCAACATGCACTAATACACATTGTGCATAATAAAAAGACCAAGCATCGTAGCCTGTAAGATAATTCATGTTATTTGTATCGTGAGAAATAATTAAATCAATTTTTTTCTCTCTCATCAGAGATTGAACTTTTAATAATCTTTGTTTGTATTCATCTTTTGAAAAAGACATAAATTAATCAAACAGTCTTCCAAATCCTTTTACAGATTTATTTTCACCAATGTTTTCCAAAGACTCCCAGATTAAAACTTGGTTGCTTGAAAGAACTGGAATTCCTAGTTTATCTTCTAATTTTTGTATCAAAGGAAGTACGGGTAAAGCGGTACAAGATACAAATAAAGCATCTGCCTCACTTACATCTAAATTTATTAGCACATCAAACAGATAATTTTGATCTACTTTGCCAATCTCCATGTCAGAATGAATATCAAAGTATGAATTTGAAGTAATTTCAAAACCAGATGATTTAAAATAATCAACAACATCATCATTAACTTTTTTACTATAAGGTGTGAAGATATAAAGTTTTTTAATATTTAATTTTTTTAATGCTTTGAAAGCTGCTGTACTTGGTGTTGAAAGTTTTGCCTCAGGTTTTGCTGCTTGTATTTTATTTTTAATATTATCGTATCCTGCTGCTATAGTTCCTGATGTACAAGCATATACAACACAGTCCAATTTTTGCTCTGGCAAGATATCTTTTGTAACTTGAGTAATATTCTCTGACATTTTGATCAAATTCTCTTTGGTTAAGGGGTTGTAACATTCTATTCTATTTACAAAAAAATCTATTTTTTTATCTTTAATTACACTTATAAAATCTTTTTCAATCACTAGATCAGTTGCTAAAGCGATAAGACCAATACGTGGATTTTGGTTATTTTCAAACTTTGGTTCTATTTTTTGTGATTTCATAAATATAATATACCACCAGTTATTGATTAATCATTAAAATTTAAAAACTGCATCTAATTTCTTGAATGGTAAGAGCAAATAAACGTATAATAAGAAAAATTAATTTTAAAAATATAAATGCTCGATAAAAAAAATTTTTATATCAATGGCAAATGGGTTGAGCCAGTAAACAAGAACGAATGTGAAGTTATTAATCCATCAACAGAAGAAGTTTGTGCAATTATTAGTCTTGGAAGTTCTGATGATACAAATGCTGCAGTTAAAGCTGCAAAATCTGCATTTGAGACTTGGAAAGAAACTTCAAAAGCAGAAAGGTTAAATTTATTAGAAAAATTATTAAAAATTTATAATTCTAGATGGGATGATATGACTGATGCTATTACTACTGAACTAGGTTGTCCTAAAGATTGGTGTTCAGCTAATCAAACATCTTCTGGAGCAGGTCATATCGAAGACTTTATAAAAAGATTAAAAAATTTTGAATTCGAACCAGGTTTTGATAAAGGATCTACTAATCATATTGTATATGAGCCAATTGGAGTTTGTGGATTAATTACACCTTGGAATTGGCCCATAAACCAAATTGCTTTAAAGGTAATTCCAGCTTTTGCTACTGGATGTACAATGGTACTTAAGCCATCTGAAATTGCACCATTATCAGGAATGTTATTTGCAGAGATGATAGATGAGGCTGGATTTCCAGCTGGAGTGTTTAATCTAGTGAATGGTGATGGGCCAGGTGTTGGAACTGACCTTTCAGGACATCCTGATGTTGATATGGTCTCGTTTACAGGATCTACTAGAGCTGGAAAATTAATTACAAAGAATGCTGCTGAGACTATAAAAAGAGTTTGTCTTGAACTTGGTGGCAAAGGTGGAAATATTGTTTTTGCTGATGCATATCCTGATGCAGTTAGAGATGGCATTAGAAACGTAATGAGTAATTCAGGTCAATCCTGTGATGCTCCAACTAGAATGCTTGTTGAAAAATCAATTTATAAAAGAGCTGTTGAAGAAGCCGCAGACGAAGCTAATAAAATTAAAGTTGATCTTGCTTCAAAAGCCGGCGATCATATAGGTCCAGTAATTTCAAAAACCCAATTTGATAAAATTCAGAGTTTAATAAATAGTGGAATTGAAGAAGGTGCTACTTTAGTTGCAGGTGGTCCTGATAAACCTGAAGACTTAAAGAAAGGTTATTTTATTAAGCCGACGGTATTCACTGATGTTAATAATAATATGAGAATTGCTAAAGAGGAAATATTTGGACCAGTATTGTCAATCATTCCTTTTGAAAATGAAGAGGAAGCTATACAAATTACAAATGACACAGAATATGGATTAGGAAACTATTTACAAACAGAGGATAAAGAAAAGGCAAAAAGAGTCTCAAAAAAATTAAGATCTGGAATTGTGTATGTAAATCATAAAGCAGCGGACTCTGGAACTCCTTTTGGTGGCTATAGACAATCTGGAAATGGACGTGAAGGCGGAACTTGGGGATTGCATGAATATCTAGAGGTAAAAACTATTACTGAATGGAAAAATTAAAATGCTTGGTTATGTAATGGTAGGAACCAATAACTTAGAAAAAGCAATAATTTTTTATGATGAAGTCTTAAAAGTTTTAAATCTAGAAAGAAATTATAAAGATGAAGTTTGCGCTGGTTACACAGAAAAAAATGGCGATGGAACTATAGAGTTTTATGTGACCAAACCTGTCAATATGAAAGAGGCAACTAATGGAAATGGAACGCAAGTTTCATTTATTACATCATCTAGAGATATAGTTGATAAGTTTCATGAGATTGGACTTAAGGCAGGTGGAAAAAGTGAAGGAGCTGGAGGTGAAAGACCAGAAGGTTCTGGAGTTTACTATTCTTATATTCGAGATCTTGATAATAATAAAATTTGTGCTTTCACAAACAATTAATGTCTTACAATTTAATTCAAGAAAAAATTAATGAAGGAAAAATTATTTTGCTTGATGGAGGTATAGGTGCTGAGCTTGAAAAAAAAGGAGCTAAAATGGATCAAAACCTCTGGTGTGGAAAATGTTCGGTAGATAGCCCAGAATTTCTAAAAGAAGTTCATGAAAATTATATTGATGCAGGTGCTGATGTTATTACAACAAATACTTATGCTACAACTCCAATTTCTCTTAGAAAACACGGATATGAAGACTCAATTGAATTATTTAATAGACAAGCAGTTCAAATTGCAAAACAAGCAATTAATAATTCAAAAAAGAACATCTGTTTAGCGGGAAGTGTTTCGAGTTATGGAAGTTTTCTTAAACTTGGAACAAAGAACATGAAGCCATGTTTTAATGAACATATTAAAATTTTATCAAATGAGGGTGTTGATTTAATAATTTTAGAAGCAATGACATCTCAAGCAGAAATCGTGGAGACTATGCTTGAGTGTTCTTCAAATATAAAGTTACCTGTTTGGCTTTCTATTTCCTGTGTAATAGATCAGAATACAAAAAATATTACACTTGGTTATGATGATGTGAAGAATAAAACTGAAATTTACGAGGATTTAGAAGTATCGTTGAAAAATTTTAGTAAATTACATAAGGGGCCAATTTTAATTGCTCACTCAGATATTAAAACAACGAGTGCAGCTTTAGATACTGCATTAAAAAATTATAATGGAGTTATTGGTGCATACCCTAACAAAGGCTATTACGAAAAACCAAATTGGAAGTTTGTGGATGATTTTTCACCCAATGATTATTTGGAAGTTGCAAAAAAATGGTTTAGCAAAGGTGTAAAAATTGTTGGTGGTTGTTGTGGTATAGGAGTTGAAGAGATAAAAGCTATTTCAATTTTGAAGTAATAATATATTGTAAAATTATGAAAACTTTTATTGGTGGTATTGGTTGTTTTTGGGACGAAACTAAATACGATGGTATAAAAGGAATATTATCTACCGAATGTGGTTATTGCGGAGGTGATGATCCTAATGTTACTTACAAAGCAGTTTGTGGTGGGGATACAGGTCACATAGAAGTAGTCAAAGTTCAATATGATGAAAATATTTTAAGCTATGAAGACATGGTCAGATTATTTTTTAAACTCCATGACTCAACTCAAAAGAATAGACAAGGAACTTATGTAGGAATTCAATATCGCTCTGAGATATTTTATAATAATGATAATGAAAAAAATACAGCAGAGAAAATTTTAAAAGAAATGAATGAGAAATTAGATGGAAAAGTTACTACAAAAATTTCCAAAGAAAAAAACTATTGTAAAGCAGAAGGCTATCATCAAAAGTACGAGAAAAATAAATCTCTTAAGTTTGGATAAAAAATACTAATTTGAAAAAAATTATTTCAGAAAAAAATCCAGAATTAGTTACAAGAAAAGATAATAAAGCTCAATGGAATCTCCCAAATAAAAGGAGGTTGGGCTTTAGAAATTTATATAAAATTAATAGATATGGAATATACCTTAGATCAGATTTTGTTTTAAAATTAAAAAAAAAAATTAATAAGAGAATTGGTAAATTATCTTCTGTAAAAAAGGTAACTAAAAATAAAGCTTTTTGCTCTTTAATAGTTGGTAAAGATCAGGATATTTTATTCGAGCAGTACGCAAAGGACTTTTCTAAAAATCAGCCTCAAACAATTATGTCAATTACAAAAATGTTTATACATTTATTTGTGGGAGAGCTGATAGACAGAAAACTAATTAACTTAAATAAGAAAATTTCATTTTACTTGCCAAAAATTGGCAGTGGTTATGCAAATGCAAAAGTAAAAGACGTTTTAGACATGAACATTGTAAATCTATATAGCGAAGATTATACAAAAGCTTATTCGTCTTCATTTTTACATGAGCCTGTGGGAGGATGGAGACTGCCGATTAAAGGCAAAAACATTCAAAGCCAGGAACAATATTTAAATTCAATTAAATCTTTAAAAAGCAGAGATTTAAAAAATTATACCGATCTGGCGCATTATAAATCAGCTAATACCGATGTTATTGGACTAATTGTAGAAAAAGTAAGTAAAAAAAGTTTAAGACAATGGCTGTTGGAAACAGTTGAAGCAACGGGATTTGAAGAAGGATTGTATATAGGAACAGATAGATTTGGAACACCGTGGATGTCTGGAGGCGGAAGTTTAATTACAAGAGATTTTTTAAGAATGGGTTTACTATTTTCTAGGTTTGGAAAAGGTATAAATGGAAAAAATATTGGTTCTAAAACTTTTTTGAGTAAAACTATTAATAGTGAGGGACCCAAATACATTCAATTATCTAAAGATAAATTTGTCTGTTATGTTAATTCATTAATGAAATGCGGTAACTGGATTGGTCACTCTGGGTATGGGGGCCAATTTTTAGGAATAAATTTGAAAACAAAAGTTGTTGCTGCGTTTTTTTCTGTCTTAGAGACTAAATCTGCAACAAATGAAAAATATAAAAAAGATATGGTAAATATGATAGACCAAATAATTAGTAAAGATTACTAATTTAAGAAAATTTTGTTATCAAGGATTTTAAATGTTTATCTGTGACGCCACAACAACCCCCAATAATTTTTACCTGATCGTCTATTAACTCAGAACACTTATCAACAAATTCAATTTCATTTTCAGTTATTAATGCTTGCATAGTACTCGTGTCAAATTTATGAATTTCTGGATAGAACATAATTGGCCCATTCCAATTTGATTTTAAAACTTTCATTCCCTCTTTTGTATCAATAAACCAACTATGCATAATGCCATAAACATCTCCACCGATAGATTTGAGTGAATTAATTATTTCAGCGAAATTTATAATTTTATCTTCAGGAAGGAATTTTGGCTCATCAGGATATTTTAAAGGGTCATATATAATAGATCTCTCTTTTTCAGCTCTAAAATTTCTACCTACTACGGTTTCATCAAACTTGCTTATGCAGCAACTTAATCCAACCCAGACAGGTAAACCTGTTTCCAAAGCTGCAGTAAGCAAAATTTTAGCATGGTCAATATCTAAAAGCATTTCAAGAATAAGCACTTCGACTCCCTCTTCTTTTAATACCTTCGCTTGTTCTTTATAATTTTTTTCTTCTTTTGCAAATGATGGTACAAATTTTGTGTCAGGTCTAAATTCATTTTCAGCCAAAGCTAAATATGTTGACATGCTTCCAGCAATTTTAATTTTTTTTCCAGAATTTTTGACTGCTTGTCTTGCTAACTTAACTGTATCAATGTTAATTTTTATAGTCTGATCTCCTAAATTTGAAGGCTCAAGACAATGTCTTGCAGTTCCAAAAGTATTGGTTGTTATCATATCACATCCAGCGTTTATATGACTTTCGTGTACTTTGATTACTATTTCTGGTGAGAAAACATTTGCTAAACCAGAAAAAGCTGGTCCCATAGTTCCACCAAGTCTCTGAATTTCTGAGCCTGTTCCACCATCTAAGAAGACTTTTTTTTTTGATTTCAATAATTCATTAATATCCATTATGCTAATTTCTTCTCTGACTTTGGAACATATACAACTTCAATTACACCACCAAGAATTATTAGAATACTACCTATTGTTTCTCTCCAACCAAAAGGTTCATTTGTTAAAATACTAGCACTAACAACACCAACAATTATTTCAGCTAAAAATAAAATAGATGATAAGCCGGCTCCTAGTTTGCTTGGAGCCCAAAAGATTATTACTCCTGTAGGAATAAAATAAAATATCGAGATAAGTAATAAAAAAGTGGACATTGACATGATAACCTCCACTGATGGAACTGGTCCTAAATAATCTACTAAGAATAACCCAATAGGTATACTGGCTAAACCTCCATAAAAAAAGAATGTGAATATAATTGGAAAGACTCCATCTGTTTTAATTATTTCCATTCTAATTAAACCAGCACCAAATAGTGCACCTCCAACAAGAGCCAACCAATCCCCTGCATTTTGTGGTAATGGGATTATATTTTCTTGACTGAATACAATCCATAAACCTCCTAGTGCCAAACCTAATGTGATTACCCTCTTCCAACCAAATTTCTTTTTTAAAAATATAATTTCAAATATTGTTGTCCAAACAGGTATCATGTAAAACATGATTAATGCTTTAACTACATCAGTAAGAAGAAAGCTAAGAGCATAACAAACAAATCCACTTCCAACAAAAAAACCAGTAAGAGGAAATTCCAATCCAATAGACTTTCCTTTTATAGCTCTCCAAATTGCGACTGGTGATAATATTAATATTCCAACCGCCATTTGGGATATTGTTCCCCAGCCACCAGTCAAACCTCCATCTTCTAGTATTCTTTGAGGTAACCAATAAATTCCCCATGAACCAGCAGCAATAGCTAATGCAAATGAAATTTTAAAATGATGAGGGTGTCTGGTCATTATTATTCCGTTAATTCTGGTTTAAATTTTGAAAAGTTAAAAATTTCTTCATAAGATTTGGCAAAGTTAATTAGTTTATTATCTTCTTTAACATTTGCTATAATCTGCATTCCCATTGGTAGCCCTTTATTATTAAAACCAACTGGAATAGATATAGTTGGCAAACCAAGCAAACTTGATAATGTATAGACTTCCATATATCTATGATAAGTGTCAATTTTATTATCATTGATAAATTCTGGATTGTTTAGGTTCTTTTCAAAAGGAAATAGTTGAGCCGAAGGTAATGCTAAAAAATCATAATGTTTAAATAGGTTTTGTATTTTATCCATATATTTATTTCTTATTTCTATTGCTTTTAAAACATCGTTTGTTTTGATGCTTTTCCCTTTTTTATATTCCCAATATGCTTGAGAAGGTAATTCATTTAAATTTTTTAAATTATATAACAAAAAGTTTTCATACAAAAATTTGGCTCTTAATATTGTCCAAGAATACCACAATTCTTCTGAATTAATTTCAGTTTTTAAATCTTCAATATTTAAATTATTTGACTGTAATTTTTTTAAAATATTTTCACATAAGTCAATGATTCCATCTTCATACTTATATTGTTCGTTTAGATCAATGCACCATCCAATTTTTAAATCTGAAAGTTTTTTAATATTTATATCTTCAAGATCGAAAGATAATTTATCCTTTACATTCTTCCCTTTTATATAGTTAAATAAAAATTCCATGTCATTGGGAGTCCTAGCAAAACATCCAGTTGTAGATATTAAAGGAAAATCTTTTAAATTTTTAATTTCAAATCTATCTTCTGCAATCGCACCAGGTGTTGGTCTTAATCCATAAATATTTGCAAATGCCGCTGGGTTTCTACAAGATCCCATCATATCTGTGCCATCTGCAAAAGGAATTAAATTTGCTGCAACAGCTGCTGCTGCACCACCAGAAGACCCTCCCGCTGACTTACGATGATCATAAACATTTGAAGTTGCTCCATAAACTCTGTTAGTAGTATGACAACCAACAGCAAATTCAGAGAGATTTGTTTTACCAATTAAAATTGTGTTTTTTCTATAATTATCTACTAATAAAGAGTCCTGTTTTGGTATATTTTTTAATAACTCTTTATATCCATAGCATGTTACTTCATTTTTAATATCAAATAATTCTTTAACAGCAATTGGAAGTCCATAAATATCATCTTTGTCATTATCACTATTAAAATTTTCATCTTTTAATTTTGCTTCTTCAGTAATTTTTGTTTCATCTATATATGAAATAATAGCATTTAATTTTGGATTGAATTTTTTTATTCTATCTAAATAGAAATTTAGTACCTCTACTATTTTAATTTCTCTTTTTTTTATTTTTGAAATTATTTGATGGACAGAAAAATTCTCAAGCACTTAATTAAACCTATCTTGCTTGTCTAATACTCTCTAAAACTAAAGTCTTGACCTCATCTAATGATGCCTTTTTAGGATTTTGCCCATAAGCTTGGTCTAACATTGATTTCTTTGCTATTCTCTCTTGGCAATCTTCTGGCACTCCTAACTCATTTAATCCTTTGGGGATTTTTAATCTATCTAGAATTATATTTAAGTTGTCTTGAAAACTTTCAATTGAATGGTTTTCAAATTGCATAGCCTCTGACATTCTTTTTACTTTTTCTTCTAATCCAGGCAAATTATATTTCATGACTGCAGGAAGTATAATTGCATTGGTCAATCCATGATGAGTATTATATTCAGCGCCAACCATGTGCGAAATTGCATGAACTAAACCTAGGCCTTTTAAGAAAGCTATTCCACCCAAATAAGATCCGATAATCATCCCTCCTCTAGCTAATAAATTATCAGGTTCTTCCACAGCTGCATAAAGTGACTTTGAAATTAAATTTAAACTTTCTAATGCAGAACCATCACAAAGTGGATGAAACATAGGAACACTATAACCTTCAATTGCATGTATCATTGCATCTATACCAGTCCAGGCAGTAAGATTTGCCGGTAATTTTAAAGTTAGCTCTGGATCTACTAAAGCTAAACATGGTCGGGCATCTGGATGCCATAAGCAAAACTTCATTCCTTTTTCTAGATGAGTTACCATAGCAGTAACTTCTGTTTCAGCACCTGTTCCTGCTGTAGTTGGAATAGTAATTATTTTTGGAAAAGGATTTTCCATAGTTAGTTTTGGTGGCTCTTTTTCAAATTCAAAATCCCATAACGGTACACCGCTATTAACTGTAAGAGAAATTGCTTTGCCTCCATCCATTGCACTTCCACCGCCTATTGCAATTATTGCATCATGATTGCCTTCACGAAATTTTTTACATCCAGAATCTATTTCATCATCTCTAGGATTTGGCGATATATTTGAATAAATATCTGATTTGATTTTTGAATCATTAAGTAAATTTTGTAAATCACTTATAAATGGTAAATTTATACTACCACTATCAGTAACGATTAATGCATTATTTATTTTAAAATTTTTACAAAACTTTCCAATTTCTTTAAATCTTCCAGGTCCATAAGCTGTAAAAGTTGGGAATGTCCAATCCTGATTATTTAATAAAAATTCTTCATTAAGCTTAAAATTTTGCATAATATTTTAAAAACTTATACTAATTTCAATATTATTAAATGAAAATTTCATCTGAAAAAACAGATCTAAAAAAAACATATTTAGCAATTGCTACAATGCTCTTAGCAATTTTATGTATAGATCTTTACATGGTTATTATTAAATTTTTAGGTGATGAATACTCAATAATTCAATTAACTTTATTTAGAAATGTAGCAGCAATTATACCTTTGTTATTATTGATATTATTCACAAATGAATTTTCAACAATATTCAAAAACTTAGGAAATAAGTTTTTGATATTGAGTTGCTTGAGAGGAATATGTTTTCTTTCTATGAATGTATTCATTTTTATCTCAGTAGTAAATCTGGAATTTGCAACAGCAATGACGCTAACCTTTTCGTCACCTTTCTTCATAGTAATACTATCAATAATTTTATTGAGTGAAAAAATTGGTATTTACAGATGGTCAGCAGTTATAATTGGTTTTGTTGGTGTGGTTATGATAATGAAACCAACAAGTGAAATTTTTAGTTTGTACTCAATTTTTCCAATTCTAACCGCTATAGCATGGGCTTTCACTGTCATAATTTTAAAATTTATTCAAGGCAATCATTCAACTGCAAAAATTCAGTTATACACATTAATATTTAATGTCATTGGTGGTTTACTTTTATTTTTTTTAACTACAGGACATGTTGAAATTAAAAATTTTAAAGATTTTATTTTGATGACAATGACTGGAGTTTTGGGTGGTACAGCAGCAATATTGTTTATTTATTCTTACCGTTTAATTTCAGCAAGTAAAATAGCTTCATTTGAGTATCTTGGTATACCGTCATCTTTTATTCTTGGTTGGATTTTCTTTAATGAAGCTCCATGGAGCCAACTATTTCCTGGAGTAATAGTAATTATTTTTGCTGGTATGATTATTATATGGAGAGATAATATTAAAAAGAAATCAATAGAAGGTAATAAGCAAATTTATTGATTTGATCTCATAGATTTCATTACTATTACTCTATCTATCTCACCTAATAGCTTTCCACTTTCATTACAAACTACTGGATAAGTTTTATCATTATCAATTAGCCTATCTATTAAATTTTCAATTTTAGAATTATCTAAAATATTATCTTTTCCATTCTCAAATAAATTTTTTGTTTCATTGCAGCATTCTGTTCTCATGACTTTGCCTGCACTTAATACTTTATATTTAGGAACATCTTCGCAAAAATCTTTAACATATTGATCTTTTGGATTAGATACAATTTCTTCAGGTGTGCCAACTTGAGAAACTTCTCCATCTTTCATGATTGCAATATGGTCTCCCATTTTAATTGCCTCTAAAAAGTCATGAGTTATAAATACCATAGTTTTTTGAAGCTTCTCTTGGATCTTTAAAAGCTCATCTTGCATTTCTCTTCTAATCAAAGGATCCAAAGCTGAAAAAGGTTCATCAAAAATTAATATTTCAGGATCCACAGCTAACGCTCTTGCGAGTCCTACCCTTTGCTGCATACCTCCAGATAATTCTCTTGGATAATTATTATGCCAACCATCTAAGCCAACCATTTTTAAAACTTCCATTGACTTTTCTATTCTTATATCTTTTTTTGTTCCCCTTACTTCTAATCCATAACCAATATTTTCAAGAACTGTTCTATGAGGAAATAAACCAAAATGTTGGAAAACCATGCTCATTTTATTTCTTCTTAATTCTAATAATTCACTTGCGCTCATTTTTGTAACTTCAACATCATCCATTTTCACTATGCCAGCTGTTGGTTCAATCAATCTCGAAATACATCTGACTAGTGTTGATTTTCCACTACCAGATAATCCCATTACTACAAATGTTTCACCTTTTTGAATTGAGAAACTGACATCTTTTACAGCAACAACATGACCTGTCTTTTCTTGAACTTCCTTAATACTTAAATTTTTATCAAGGTTTTTAATAATTCTTTTTTCGTCTGGTCCAAATAACTTCCATATATTTGTACAAGTGATTTTTTGTTCTACAGCCATTTTTAATAAATAATATTATCCCAAAAATAGACAATATTTTACTTTAAATGTAAAATTATTTATTTTAACTTGCGGACATGGCTACTAGAACTGATTTAATAGATAAATCAAATCAATCAAAAAACATAATAACTTATGTAATTATTGGAGTTGTTTTTTTGGTAGCACTTTGGTTGTCTACTCAAAGTGAAGGGCCTTCAAAATTTCCTAAAGAAGTCACTGATAAATTTACCTTTACAGCTTGGGTAAATGACGGAGAAGATTATTTAAAAAAAAATTACAGATGGGTAACTAAAATTATAGCAAGCTATATAAAAGAAACTTACTATTTTTTAGAAGACTTTTTGCTAGAGTCTCCTTGGATTTTGATAGCTGCAATAATTGTAATACCTTGCATAATTGCAGGTGGTTTGCGATTGGGAATTTATTCTTCTTTTGTAGTTTATTTTTGGGGAGCAACAGGAATGTGGGAACCATCCTTACAAACAGTGGCATTGATGGGATTGTCAGTTTTATTATGCGTATTTTTTGGATTTATACTGGGTGTCTTATGTTCACAAAGTAATAGATTTGAAAATTTTATGAAGCCAGTCTTAGATACTATGCAAGTGATGCCAGCATTTGTATATTTGTTTCCAGCATTATTTTTTTTTGGGATAGGAGGCGCGCCGGCAATATTAGCCACCATGATATATGCGATGCCTCCAATAATAAGATTGACAAATACCGGCATAAGACAAGTGCCAGCTCAAACTATTGAGTCTGCCACTTCCTTTGGTTCAAGTAAACTTCAGCTTTTATTTAAAATTAAGATACCATTATCTTTACCAAGTATAATGATGGGTATCAACCAGGTAATAATGATGGCATTGGCATTAGTGGTTCTTGCATGTTTTATAGGTGCCGAAGGTATTGGTGGCCAAGTTTGGCAAGCAATAAGAAGATTGGATGTTGGCTGGGCAATGGAAGGTGGGCTATGTATTTTATTTATGGCGATAATGTTTGATAGATTTAGTTTAGCGTTTAGTAAAGATAAAGAAAGACTTCCTTCAGATGTTCAAAGATTTTATTTACTTCCCCAAAGTTGGGAAAAATATCAAATCGCAAAAATTTTAGAAACCCCATTAAGTTTTGGAAATAAGATTTTAAAAATCATATGTCAAACAGTTACATCTGCTATAGCAATAGTATTTAGAGTCTCAGTTTCGGTTTTTAATAAATCTACAGCAGAAAACATCGGTGAATTCATTAGCAAAAGATATTATGTTATTCCTTATTTTTTAGTTTTATTTCTAATTGCATTTATAGATCATTACTTTTTAGAAGTAGGCACATTTCCAAAAGAATGGAAATTATCAATAAGACAACCAATTACTAATGCAGTGGAAAGCTTGACTGTAAATCCAGGATTTATTTCTTTTGCAAAAGGTTTAAGAGCTTTTGTTTATTTAAATTTGTTAAGACCTTTAGATGTCTTTCTAACTCAAATACCTTGGTGGTATACATTAGCAGTATTTTCGGCTTTAGGTTATGTAACTGTTGGAATAAGATTTGCAATAATTACTGCAGTACTTCTTCTATTCATTGGTGCATGTGGAATATGGACACAATCAATGATAACTTTATCCTCAGTACTTGTGTCTGTAGTGCTGTGTTTTGTTATAGGAGTTCCTCTTGGAATAATTGCATCTTACAATGAAAGATTTAGAAATATTCAGAACGTTGTGTTGGATGCAATGCAAACACTTCCTTATTTCTGTTATTTAATTCCTGTTCTAATGTTTTTTGGTGGTGGAACAGTGTCAGCTGTTCTTGCAACTGTAATATATTCAATTCCACCCATAATTCGATTAACATCACTAGGTTTAACACAGGTTTCTGGTACTTACTCTGAAGTATCGAGATCATTTGGCGGAACACTTATTCAAACATTAAATAAAGTTAAATTTCCGTTAGCTATTCCAAGTTTAGTTATTGGATTTAATCAGACTGTAATTATGGCTTTTGCTATGCAAATAGTTACACCGCTTATTGGTGGTAAGGGCTTAGGTCTAGAAGTCTTTAATGGTCTTGCAAGATCAGATACTGGAAGAGGATTAGCAGCTGGTATCGGAATAGTATTACTAGCTATTATTATTGATAGAATTACACTTGCGTGGACTAAGAAACAAAGAGAAGCTTTGGGCTTAATAAGCTAAGACAAATAGTACTATTTGCGTGGTTTACATACCAATACATTTTGATCTAAAATGTGTTTTTAATTAATTAAAAAGAGAGGAAATAAATGAAGTTATCAAAAAAGATATCAGCACTAATTCTTTCTGTAGCTCTATTAATTGGAAGCTTTGGTCAAGCCAACGCAGCCAAAAGACTTCATGCAGCTATAGCAGATTGGACTGGTGGGATAATTACGTGCGAAGTTGCCGTAGCAATTCTTGAAAGAGAAATGGGATACAAAATTAAACAAACTGTATTTCCTTCAGGAACTGGTTTATGGGAAGCAATCGCTGCAGGTGAGTTAGACTTCGCTTGCGAAAGTTGGCCAAGTTACGCTGAAGCTGACACTGTTATGTTAAAAGAGGACTTAATATACGAAGGTAAAGTCGTTGGAACATACAATGGTGATGGAAGTGTAGACTTACTTGGAACAGCAGGAATAATCGGTATGTCAGACTACTGGATACCAAGATATGCTGCTGAAGAACTAGGTATTAAAACTTGGAAAGACTTAAATAAACACAAAGCAAAATTTGCAACAATTGAAAGTGGTAAGAAAGGTAGACTTATTGGATGTCCGGTTGCAGGTTGGAACTGTCATGACCAAAAAAGACTTGATCTTTTAGGAATAGACTTCCAGGCTGATGAACTTGGAACAGAAGCTGCTGCTATCGCAGAAGCAAAAGCTGCTTACATGCGAAAAGAGCCATTCCTACTTTATCTATGGTCACCGCATTGGTTCTTTGGTGAGTATGATATGGTTGGTGTACAACTTCCAGAACACAAAACTTGTGACAGCTTCACTGAAGCAAATAACTGGAAAGATTGTGGAACTGCTGCATGGCCAGCAACTGGTTGGGCTAAAGATTACACGATGAACTACGGAAACCCAGCTACTTTTGCTAGTGCAGAACATGCTGATGCTAAGAAGTTCTTTGAAAAAATGTCTTTACAAAATATTGACCAAGCTAAAATGTTAGTTGAAGTTGATATTAAGAAAAGAGATGTAAAAGAAGTTGTTAATGAGTGGTTAGACAATAATCCAGATAAATGGAAAAGTTGGCTTCCATAATAACTTTAAAATAAATTAGATAAAAGGGCTTTGATATTTTCAAAGCCCTTTTTTTTATTTCTTAAGATAATTTAATCTACCCACAATTTCATCTCTATCCATATAATAACCTTGTAGGTGTCTGTGTCCAGAATTTGGATCAAACTCAGTTCTTCCGTGAAGTACTCTTCTATTATTGAATGTATATATATCTCCAGGTCTAAGTCTAAATTTTATTTGAAATTTATCATCGTGTAAAAGTTTTCCAAATTTATGGTGAGATTTATAAACTTTATCCATTTGATCTGGATGACAATCTAAAGCGTCCATGGTTGCAGTGCTAAATCTAACATCATTATAATCACCATCTTTTGTTAAACTTATTGCAGTGCCATAAAAGCTTCTATGAGCTTCTTGTGTGTAATCTTTGTCTCTAAACTTTAAAGGTATTTTTGTTAGCGTATCAAAAGTATCTTTATCGTTTTTCTTTAAATATTCTGCTACAGCGAAAGCATCTACTGCAGATGAGTCACCCCCTTTTGCTGAATTAACTAAACAATGCAAAAATTGATATCCAGGAGGATTTTCAAACCATGGTAAATCCATATGATTTTGAAGTGCATGGGCTGTATAAGCTGAGTTATTCGGTTTTGGTATATTTATAACTTCAAAAGGTGTTTTAAAAAATGTCTCTCTTGTGTGACTAATTCTATTTAAAACAGGAAACGCTGAATTTTTTTCTACTGGAGCATTATAAACTATAGCTATTCCTTTATAGTGAAGAAGCTCTAACCATTTAATTAATCCCTCTTCAGAAGATATAATTTCGTTGTGATCTATATATATACTATTAATATTTTTTTCTAAACTACTATCCCATAATTTATAAGGTGATTTGTATTCTTCGTTATTTTTTATCGTGTAACAATTTTCTCTAAGCCAACTAATATCATAATGGCTTACATGATTTCCCTCGCTCCACTCTATTTCTAATTTACCGTCGCTATTAAGATTATATTTTTTTGGGTTTATATTTTCTGATACATCTAAAATATTAAACATTCTATGCCTAGAATCTTTATCGTGTGCTGTAGGGCAATTATCTCTCAGCCACATATAATTAAATTTACTCTCTTTCCCATCATCCCAAATTACTTGAAGATAAGTCCCATTTTTTGAGATTTTTGAAATTGAGTACATAATCAATATCAATATAAAATAATTTAATGCTCAATTCAATTATTAGTTGACATATTAATAGTTGGAAGATTTGTTAGTTTGAATTATCTTTTAAAATTAAAAATGAGCATAACCTTAAAAAATAAAAAAATAATCATATCCGCAGGAGGTTCGGGTATTGGATGGAGTTCAGCAAAAATATTTTTAGATAAAGGTGCAATAGTATATCTTTGTGACATCAATCCAACTTTTCTGAATAAATGCAAGAAGCACAAGCTCAATAATAAAAAATTATTTGTATTTCAGTGCGATGCCTCGGATGAAAACCAAGTAAAAAAATTTTTTAGCAAAATATTAAAAAAAACAAAAAAAATTGATGCTTTAATAAATAACGTTGGAATTGCTGGACCAACTGGGACACTTGAAAAATTAAAAAGTAAAGATTGGGAAAATACATTAAAGGTAAATGTTATTAGCCATTTTTATTTTTCAAAATATTCAATTCCATTGCTAAAAAAAAATAAAGGTGGAGCTATAATAAATTTATCATCAACCGCAGGTATATTTGGATTTCCATTAAGATCTCCTTACTGCGCAAGTAAGTGGGCAGTTGTTGGCATAACCAAAACACTGGCAATGGAACTAGGAAAATTTAAAATTAGGGTAAACGCTATTTGTCCTGGAACAATTAAGGGAGATAGAATGGGTAGAGTGATAAGAGATAAATCGAAGTTTTTAAATGTTTCAAAAAAATTAATAGAGAAAGAATTTGTTTCAATGACTTCAATGAATACTTGGGTTTATGAAGAGGATATTGGAAGAATTTGTTGCTTTTTAATTTCGAACGATGCACCAAGGATATCTGGACAAGTAATTGCTGTAGACGGCAATACTTTAAGAATGCATTAGTATTTAAACTTTAATATTTTTTTCGCTTATTTCCATAAATGGAAAATGAGACTCTTTAAAGTGTATGTTCTCAGCTTTATTTAAAAAACTAATATCATCTAATAAACCTGCATATAAATAGTATTTTTTATACTTTTCTACATAAGTTAAAATTGGAGCAGCACATTTCCCACAAAAATGTTTTTTGATTTTATTACCACTGCCACCTTCATGTTCATAAATTTTTAATTTAGACTTATCTATATTTATTGCTCCATCTCTAAGTAATATAATTGTCATCATTCCTCCTATTTTTTTTCTACAATCAATGCAATGACAATTGAAAACTAATGGGATTTCATCAAGCTTAACGTTAAAAGTTATATCTCCACAGATACATCCACCAGTTTTATTTATAAAAATTTTTTCTTTCATCAATTTCTAATTTTATTCTCATATTTTTTTCTAATTTTTAATACATCAACTAAATATTGGTCTCTAATATTTGAAAGCATATTAATTGATTTACCTTTAGCTTGTTTTCTTGTGCCTGATATAAGTTTATCAGATAATTTATTTGTTAACTTTGGAGCTTTCAATTTTGTCCAGGGTAATTTTAAAGCTGGACCAAATTGCTTTAACATATGTTTCATTCCTGCATTACCTCCAGCAAGATGAAAGGTTAAAAAGGTACCCATTATTGAGTATCTAAGACCTGGTCCATCTTCTATTGCACGATCTAATTCCTGTGTTGTTGCATAATTTTCATTAATAATATGTAAACCTTCTCTCCACAATGCCTCTTGAAGTCTATCCGATAAATAGCCTGGTAATTCTTTTTTAAGCATAATTGGCTTCATTGAAATTGATTTGTAATATTTATTTGCATCTGAAAGAAACTTTCTTGTGGTTTTTTTTCCAGGAACTATTTCAACTGCTGGCAATAAATAAGCTGGGTTAAATGGATGTCCAATTATGCCTCTTTGAGGATTTTTACTCTTAGAAAAAATTTTAGAGGGTAAAAGTCCTGATGAACTTGAAGAAATAATTACATTAGATTTTACATATTTAGAGATTTTTTGAATTAAATCAGTTTTAACTTTATAATTCTCTAATACACTTTCTTGAACAAAATCCACATTTGAAAGAGCCTTTTCCAAAGAATTAAAGAATTTTAAATTTTTAATTAAAATTTTTTTTCCGAAGAGTTTTTTTATACTTTTTGAAGTTCTTTTTATTTCTTTTAAAACATAATTTTTAAGATTTTTGTTTTGATCATATGCATGAACAATTTTGTTGTGAGCTAAATTCCTTATTATCCAGCCAGTGCCTATGACACCAGTTCCAACTATTCCTACAGTTTTAATTTTTGACATTACTTGTGTTTTACAAGCTTTAATTTTTCTCTTGTCTCTGAAGGTGACATAATCTCTACACCAAGATCTGTGACGATCCTTATAGCTTTCTCAACTAATTGAGGATTGGTTGCCAATTTACCTTTTGATAAATATAAATTATCCTCTAAACCAACTCTTGGGTTACCTCCCATTACTACAGTTTGAGCAACATATGGCATTTCGTTTTTAGATATTGCAAAACCTGACCATATACCTTCTTTAGGCATTATATCTTTCATCGCTTGCATAGCTAATGGTGTTGCCGGTGCTCCCCATGGAATTCCTAAACACATTTGAAAAAGAGGTGGATCACTTAATAATCCCTCTTTATATAATTGAGCACCAAACCACATATTTCCTAAATCAAAAGCTTCTATTTCAGGTTTAACTTTTATTTCTTGAAGTTTTTTTGCAGCTTTTCTTAAATCGTTTGGTGTATTAACTGTAATAACAGAACTGTCTCCAAAATTTAAAGTTCCACAATCAAGTGTACATATTTCTGGAAGAAATTGTTCTGCATTAGCAATTCTTTCCATCACATTTGCCATATCTGTCATTGGACCAAAGTCTAAAGGGTTCTTACCTTGGCCAATATCTAAATCACCACCCATGCCCGTTGTAAGATTAAGAATTACATCAGTTTCAGATGATCTCACTCTGTCAACCACTTCTTTATAAAGCTCAAGTCGTCTACTTGGTGTTCCATCTTCTTCTCTGACATGGATATGGGCAATTGCAGCACCAGCTTTAGCAGACTCTATTGCCGCTTTTGCAATTTGTTCTGGAGTTTTAGGTAAATCAGGATGTTTACTTGCTGTATCACCAGATCCTGTAACTGCACACGAGATGAAGACCTTATTGTTCATTTTTATTTCTAGGAAAATATAATATCATATCATTAACAATTATAAGAAATAAAAATTAAATGGACTTAAATAAACTAAGAGTTAGACGTAGCTTTATATTCACACCAGGTCTTCAACCAGAGATGTTTCCAAAAGCCTTGGCTTCAGGGGCTGATATGGTTTGTATAGAATTAGAAGATGGGATAGCCATGAAGGATAAAGATGAGGCAAGGAAAAATACTATTAAAGCATTAAAGTCACTAGAAGTAAAAAATGATGTTGAATTAGTTGTTAGGTTAAATTGTCAAAGAACTAAAAACGGTCTTTTAGACTTAGAAGCAATTGCATCAAATAAACTAAAAGTTAAAGCTATCATGTTACCTAAAGTTAAAACGCCTGACGAAATTACATTTATTGATGACATGCTTACTGATTGTGGTTTAGATACTGATCTTCATGTTATAATGGAAACTAATCAAGCTCTTGAAAGCATTTACGATATTGCACATTCTAGCGATAGAATAGTTGCTCTTTATTTTGGAGGAGAAGATATGGCAGCAGAATTGAGAGTGGAAAACAAATTAGAGAATTTAGTTTATGCAAGATCAAGGTTGGTTCACGCTGGTGCAAGTAAAGGAGTAGATGTTATTGATGTTCCTTATTTAAATTTAGAAGATATGGAAGGTATGAAAAAAGAAGCTCAGTTTGTTAAAAATTTAGGTTTCACTGGGAAAGGATCTATTCATCCAAAGCAAATAAGTATTTTAAATGAAATTTTTACTCCATCAGAGGAAGAAATAAGTAAAGCTAAAAGAATTATGGATCAATTTAAAAAAGCAAATACAGGTTTAGTTGTAATAGATGGTAAATTGATAGAAAGACCTGTTTTAAGAGAGATGCAAAGAAAATTGTTAGTAGCGGATAAAATAAATAAAGGCTAATAAAATGGCATTTCACTTAGCTTCAAGAAAAATAATAAAAGATTGGACGGATTATAATGAGCATATGAATATGGCTTATTATGTTTTAATTTTTGATGAAGCATGGGAAACCATGCTTAATAAATTTGAGATGGGGGGAGCTAAAGCACAAATAAGTAAAAGAAGTACAATGGTGGTTGAAACAAGAACAACTTATGACAATGAAGTTAAAGAAAATGAAGAAGTTGATGTTTATTGCACTTTCTTTGATCATGATAAGAAAAGGTTACATTTAAAATGTGAGATGATCGAAAAAAAAACAAGAAAACTTGCTGCAACTACAGAAAGTATATCTCTTTATATCGATCTTGAAAAAAGAAAAGTTACAGAATTTGAAGAAGATAAAATAAAAATTATGGATGATTTTATTAACGAAAATAAAAATAGTTTTAAATCAGATAAATTGGTGCTTACAGATAAACTTAAAAAGTAATGAAATTTGACTACATAATTGTTGGAGCTGGTACAGCAGGATGTGTTCTTGCAAATAGACTAAGTGAAAATGGTAAATTTAATGTTGCTTTGTTTGAAGCAGGTGGATCTAGTGATATTTGGAAGGTTAATATGCCTTTAGCAATTCTATATGCAATGCACGATCCAAAATATAATTATAAATATTTTTCAGAACCAGAGCCTAATTTAAATAATAGGAGATTATTTTGCCCAAGAGGAAAAATGGTGGGTGGTTGTTCTGCACATAACGGAATGGTTTATGTTCGAGGAAATAAAAATGATTATGAGAGATGGGCTTCATTTGGTCTAAAATCCTGGTCTTATGAAAATGTTTTACCATTTTTTAAAAAAATTGAGACATGGTCCGAAGGAGAGAATGAATTCAGAGGTGGGAAAGGAATTTTACCAGTAAATCAATCCAAAAACAAAAATCCGTTGTTTAGTGCTTTTGTTAATGCTTCAGTCGAAGCAGGATATAAAAAAAATAATGATATGAACGGAGAAGATCAAGAGGGATTTGGAATGTATGATATTACAATTCATAAAGGTCAAAGGGCTAGCGCTTCTAAATATTATCTAGAGCCAGCAAAAAAAAGAAAAAATTTAAAAGTTTTTACTAATTCTTTTGCTGAAAGGATTATTTTTGAAGGAAAAAAAGCAGTCGGAATAGAAGTAAATATTAAAAATAAAGTCACAAAGGTTTACGCTAACAAAGAAGTTGTTTTAAGCGGGGGTTCAATCAATTCACCACAACTATTGATGTTATCAGGTGTAGGACCTGAAAAAGATTTAAAAGATAAAGGAATTAATGTTGTACATTCGTTAGAGGGAGTAGGTGAAAATTTACAAGACCATTTAGAAACCTACATTCAGCAAGAATGTAAAACTAAAGATACGCTCTATTCTTATGTTAACAAAATAAATATGCTTAAAATTGGTATTCAATGGTTTCTTTCAAAAAGTGGTCCATGTTCTAATTCATTTTTAGAAGCAGGTGGTTTCTGCAAATCTTCAGAAGACAAAAGCTATCCGAATATTCAATTTCATTTTTTTCCAGCATTTGTAATTGATCATGGATTAGTTGATCCTGACAGACATGGTTATCAATTACATGCAAGTTTGAACCAACCTAAAAGTAGAGGACATATTAAATTAAATAGCTCAAATCCATACGATTACCCAAAAATTCAATTTAATTATTTAAAAGATGAATATGATTTAAAAGAAACAATTAAGTGTGTTCGTGTAGCTAGAAAGATTTTAAGTCAAGATTCAATGAAACCTTACGCTGGAAAAGAAATAGGTCCAGGTGAAAGTGCAACTAATGATGAACAAATAACCGAGTATATTAGGTCAAAAGCCGAAACAGCTTATCATCCATCCTGTACATTAAAAATGGGAGTGGACAAAATGGCAGTAGTTGACGAAAAATTGAAAGTTCATGGTTTAGAAAATTTAAGAGTTGCAGATGCCTCGGTTATGCCAGAGATTACAAGTGGTAATTTAAATGCACCTACTTTAATGATAGGTGAAAGAGCAGCCGATTTTATCCTTAATTAGTCTCGAGATATTCTTTATATCTATCTAAACTTTCTTTAGGCCAAGCAATTTTTGGATCATACATTTCATCATAGCAAATATTTTTGTCTACAATATTTATCCATGGATCCTTATCTTTTACAAATATATGTGCTTGAGGTGGAAAGTCTTTCGGTTTCAAAAGAGTCTTTGTTCTAACTGTTAATCTTCTAATTGCAAATTCATAATCGGCATAAATATAAACCCCACATTTTTTACAAAAGTAATGAGTACATTTTTTCCCACTACCTGCAATCAATTCAGCTTTTAAAAGTTCACCACTAATTTTTAAAGAATCTTCAAAAATACTAGTATTCATTACATAAGATGATCCAGTTAATTTTTTGCAATCTAAACAATGGCAGACCTGAGTAAAAAGAGGTTTGCTATTTATTGAATACTTTACACTCCCACAAATACATCCACCATAAATTGGTTCAAAATCGCTCATTTCTTTAAGAATATCTTATTAATTATGAAGGTTAAAGTTTTTTTGATATAGGTGCGATATGCAAACAAACAATAATACAAGGGGTATTTTTTTTATTATGACTGGAATGGCCTTTTTTTCCATTCAAGACTCATTAATAAAGTTTATTTTTGAAGATATTGCATTATTTGAGTTATATTTAGGAAGAACTTTAATACAAGCATCTATTCTCATATCTTTTTTTTTAATAACAAAAAAAAAAATTACTCTTAAAACACATTATCCTTTTTTGACATTAATTAGGGTTGTTTGTTTCTTTTTTGGATTTGCTTTTTTTTATATTTCTTTAACCTTTATGTCTTTAGCGATGGTTAGTGCTCTGTTTTTCTCATGTCCTTTCTTTATGTCTATGTTTGCTAAATTTTTTTTAAAAGAACAAATTGGAATTAGAAGATGGAGTGCAATTGTTGTAGGTTTTATAGGAGTATTAATTGTACTTAATCCAACACTTGAGGAATTTAATTTTTTCAAATTAGCACCCGTCGGATGTGCACTTTGTTATGCTTGCTCGATGACAATTACAAAATATACCTCTGATAAAGATAATATTTATACTCAAATGACTTTGCTTTATATTTTTGCGGTTATTGTAAGTTTAATTATTTATCTAGTTAGTGGAGATGGGAAATTTAATAATTTTTCTGATCCTACTTTACAATTTATTGTTAGAGAATGGTTTACTAACCCTTCGACTTCATGGCCTTATGTTTTTGTAATGGGAGTGGTTGCTTCTATATCTTTCTTTTGTGTCTTTTCAGCTTATAGTATTGCTTCACCGTCAATTGTATCTTTGTTTGAATACTCTTATATAATTTTTGCGATGATTGCAGGATACATATTATTTAAAACAATACCTGAGCCAAGAACGTTTCTTGGAGCAGCTATTATTATATCTGCTGGAGTTTATATTTACTTTAGGGAAAAAGTGAGAGGTCAAATGATTGCGACAGACACTCCAAACAGATAATTGTTAAAATTATAAGTATTTGTTCGAAAATTGAGATAATTTTCTCATTGAAATAATAATTTAATAGGATTTAATTTTGATTATATAAATTGTTAACAATTAAAGGGAAAATATGAAAAAATTACTGATAGGTATATTCGTGTTTATCTTAAGCTTTACTTCAAAAGCTTTTTCAGATGGGCATGGAATTAAAATGGGTATTATTTTAGGATTTACTGGTCCAATTGAAACCCTAACACCTGCAATGGCTGCTTCTGCTGAACTTGCTTTTAAAGAAGCTTCAGATTCTGGCTCATTACTTGGTGGAAAAAAAATATCTGTAGAAAGAGCTGACTCAACTTGTGTTGATTCTGCTGCTGCTACAACTGCTGCTGAAGGTTTAGTTTCAGGTGGTGTTGTTGCTATTATGGGTGCTGATTGTTCTGGTGTTACAGGTGCAATAGCAACTAATGTTGCCGTACCAAATGGTGTTGTTATGATTTCACCATCAGCTACATCTCCAGGATTAACAGATCTTAATGATAATGGTTATTTCTTCAGAACTGCTCCATCAGATGCTAGAGGTGGACAAGTCTTAGCGGATATTACAAAGGACAGAAAAGTTAAATCATTAGCTGTAACTCATACTAACAATGACTACGGAAAAGGTTTAGCTGATGTTTATGTAGCTGCAGTTAAAGCTCATGGTATTAAAGTAACAGCTGTTACAGCACACGAAGAAGGTAAAGGTGACTATGGTGCAGAAGTAGCTACACTTGCAGCAGCGGGTGGAGATGCTCTTGCTGTTTTAGGTTACTTAGACCAAGCTGGTGGTAGTATAATTCAAGGATCATTAGACTCTGGATCATTTGATACTTTTGTTCTTTCAGATGGAATGATTGGTGACTCTCTTACTGACAGATTTGGAAAAGATTTAAATAAATCATTTGGATCTTTACCTGGATCAATGGGTAAAGGTGCTGGTATATTTAAAGAAGTTGCTAGTGCTGGTGGTATTGATTCATCAGGTCCTTACACAGGTGAAAGTTATGACGCGGCAGCCTTGATCACGCTTGCAATGCAAGCTGGTGGAAAAGCTGACAGAATGACTGTTCAAAAAAACGTAATGTCAGTAGCCAATGCTCCTGGAACAAAAATTTATCCAGGTGAATTAAAGAAAGCGCTTGATTTATTAGCTAAAGGTAAAGCGGTAAACTATGAAGGTGCTACAGCTGTTGAATTTACAGATGTTGGTGAAGCTTTTGGATCTTTTATTGAAAAAGAAATAAAAGGTGGAAAGTTTAAAGACAAAAAGCAAAGATAATTAGAAATTAAAACCCCAGTTTCTTAACTGGGGTTTTAAAATAAATATTTGTCAGATAAATACAATATTAATCCTAAAACAATACCTAATAAAATATAATACATTATTGTTTGATGATTTTTTCTGGAATAATTCCTTGTGGTCTATAACGCATTATTAAAAGTAAACCAATTCCAATAACTAAGAATCTAAAATATGGAGCACTTTCAATTAAGTGAACTCTAATTGCATTAGTTTCTGGCAGATGGGATGTAAACAAATTAATTAAAAATAATGCAATTGGAGCAGCTTCGACCCATAAAAACCAAACTACAAATCCCCCCAATATTGCTCCGAAATTATTTCCTGTTCCACCTACTATAACCATAACCCAAATTACAAAAGTATATCTCATAGGTCTGTAGCTACCTGGTGTAAACAAACCGTCATTTGTAACCATCATAGCTCCAGCTAAGCCAACAATTGCAGATCCCAAAATAAAAATAAGAAGATGCTCTTTAACAATATTTTTACCCATTGCACTTGCCGCCTCTTCATTATCTCTTATAGCTCTCATTTTTCTTCCCCAAGGTGAATAAAGGGCTTTCTGTGTCACAATTAACAAGATAATAACAACAGTAAGAAATAAACCTGTAAAACATAATTTTACATAGACCGATGAAGCATCAATAACCATTTGATTTAGAGCTTCTTGCTTATCAGAGATTGAATTAATCAAATTTAATTTTGATGAATTAAATTTTGTAACTAAATTTATAAACCATTCTGAAGTTTGTAGATCTATTTCGTATGGTGCTGGTCTTTTTAATCCTATTACATTTTTTACACCTCTTGCCAACCATTCCTCATGTTTAATAATTGAAACGATAATTTCTGCTATTAATAATGTTGCAATAGCTAAATAATCTGCACGAAGACCTAATGCGATCTTTCCTATGACAAATGCTAAACCGCCAGCTAAAAGCGCACCAAAAATCCAGGAAAATAAAACGGGTAATCCCATGCCACCGAGAAATCCTGTCTTTGCTGGATCAACTGACTCTATAGCTTCTATCCCTGGTGCAGCAGTTACTCTTAGTAAAATTATTCCACCCAAGATTACAGAAGCTACTGAGTAATTTCTTAATTTAGACTTATCAAATCTATTAAGTATAAATTTAACTACAAAGATAATTGCAACAATTATCCATATACAAGCTAAAATATTTAAACCTCCAACTTGCCAAGCTTTTTTGACTGGTTCAACCGAAACTAAAACTACAGCTAATCCTCCTAATGCTGTATATCCCATTATCCCAAAATTAATTAATCCAGCATAACCCCATTGTATATTTGCCCCAATTGTCATAACTGCAGAAATTAAACAATAATTTAAAATAGTTAATGCTATAGACCAGGATTGAAATATCCCAACCAAAATTATTAAAAATATCATGATTGAATATGCGGCGATGACATTTTTATAATTCCTCATATTACTTTTCCTTTAAAGATACCTGACGGCCTTATTAATAAAACAATTACTAAAATTGAGAATGAAACTGCAAACTTGTAATCTGTCGATAATAACTGGAGTAAAGAATCTGGCTCAAGATGTTCAGGTAATAGATATGAAATAAATCTTTTGTATGCGTAAGTTACAAATATTTCTGCAAAAGCTATAACATATCCACCTAGGAAGGCTCCAAATGGATTTCCGATTCCCCCAACAATTGCTGCGGCAAATATTGGAAGCATATTATTAAAATAAACAAAAGGTCTATAACTTTTATCTAAACCGTATAATACTCCACCAATAGTAGCCAAAATTCCTGCAATGACCCATGTTATCAAAACAACTCTCTTAGGATCTATACCAGACAATAATGCTAAATCTTCATTGTCCGAATAAGCTCTCATACTTGTTCCAGTTTTAGTTCTATTTAAAAACCAAAACATTATTGAAACAACAACTAAAGTAACGATTATTGTTATTGCTTGTGTTGATTTTAAAGTTATACCTTCTGCGAGACCAGTCATTTCTTTAAATTCCGTTGCTTTAATTATAAATTTTTCACCATCTAAAAATCTTCTATCAGATGGTCCAATGATTATTCTAATTAAGGCTTGAGTGACAAACATAACCCCTACACTAACCATTGCAAACTGAACTGGAGGACTTTTTTTTATCCTGTAATAACTGAAAACAAATTTATCTATGATTAACATATATAAAATCATCATAAGGATGGCGAAAGGAATTGTTAAAAGTGCTGTTGGTAAAAAACCTAATCCAAAACCTAAAGACTGAAAATAATATGTTAGAATAACTGCAAACATTGTTCCAAAAGACATCATGTCTCCGGTTGCAAAATTAGCAAATCTTAAAACTGCATAAATTAAAGTAACAAAAATAGCACCTAAAGCTAATTGTGAACCATAAGCTAACGCTGGTATTACTGTGAAATTAAAAAGTACAATTATTGCATTTAAGAAATCCATTACGCTCCCAAAAATGATCTACGAACCTCGGGATCCTCAAGCAAATCATTACCGGATCCCTCAAATTTATTTTGACCTGTTACCAATACATAGCCTCGATCTGAAATACTTAATGCTTGCTTTGCGTTTTGCTCGACCATAATAACGGCAACATTTGTTTTTTTAACTTTTATTATATGTTCAAACAATTCATCCATTACAATTGGAGAAACTCCAGCTGTGGGCTCATCTAACATAAGAACTGATGGATCACTCATTAAAGCTCTTCCAAGCGCGACTTGCTGACGTTGTCCGCCAGATAATTGTCCGACGACTTGGGATTTTTTTTCACTCAAGATTGGAAATAAACTATAAATACTCTCAATTTTATTTTCTAAACAACCTTCTGTCAAAAAGCCACCAATCTCTAAATTTTCTCTTACAGTCAACTCAGCAAATACATTTCTTGTTTGTGGAACAAATGAAATACCCTTTTTTACTCGATCTTGAGGATTAATTTTTGAAATATCTTCACCATTCAAAGTTACAGAACCTGATTTTAATTTTAATAATCCAAGCATCGCTTTCATGGCTGTTGATTTGCCAGCACCATTGGGACCTAGAATAGCTACTATCTCTCCCCTATTGGCAGTTATGGAACATGAACTAATAATATCAGGACCATCCCCATAACCTGCAGTCATTTTTGCTCCTTCAAAGTATGCCATTAATTTTCTTTTTTTGTTAAGTTTGACTTTCCAAGATAGCTCTCAATTACTTTTTCGTTTTTTTTCACTTCATCAGATGTTCCTTCAAATAAAACTGAACCATCTGCCATTACTATTACTGGATCACACATTCTGCTTATAAAATCCATATCATGCTCTATCATACAAAAAGTGTAATTTTTTTCTTTATTCAATTTTAATATTGCAGTTCCTAGATCTTTTAAAAGTGTTCGATTAACTCCCGCTCCCACTTCATCAAGTAAAACCAATTTTGCATCAACCATCATAGTTCTTCCTAATTCTAATAATTTTTTTTGACCTCCTGAAAGATTTCCTGCCCTTTCATTTGCTAAATGTGTTAAATTAAGAAAATCTACAACTTCATAGGCTTTTTCTCTAATAACTTTTTCCTCTTTTTTAACTAGTCCTGGTTTAATAAGTGCATTTAATAAATTTTCTCCGCTTTGATTTGAAGGCACCATCATTAAGTTTTCTAAAACTGTTAAGTTTGAAAATTCATGTGCAATCTGAAAAGTTCTTAATAATCCTCTGCCAAATAACTCATGTGATGGTACATCAGTAATATTTTCATCATTAAATATTACCTCTCCATCATTAGATTTTAAATTTCCAGCTATTAAATTAAATAATGTTGTTTTCCCTGAACCGTTTGGGCCAATTATTCCAGTTATTGAACCCGATCTAATATTTAATGAGCAATTTGATACTGCTGCTAGTCCTCCGAATAATTTTGTAAGATTATTTACCTGTAAGATATTGTCAGACATTTTACTTACTTTTTTTTAATCTATTCAAGACGCTATTTGCTGTTCTATTCAGAGATTTATAAAATCCAAGTTTTCTTAATTCTTTAACAGCTTGTTCATTTAAACCTTTTGGGGTTTGTGAATTTTTAACAAGGACTTTTAAATCTTTATTTGAATTAATTTTTGCATCTTCAGATAAAGCAATAAATAACGAGGTAATATACTTTTGAGAGTCGCTTCTATTAATTCCCTTTTTTACTAACCATTCACTCAGAGTTTGTAGTAATTCATAAAATGGTGCCATCATTGATGAAGTTGACCAAAAATTTAGTGATAGGTTTTCATTTTTTATTTCAACAGATGTGCCAAGCTTATTAAAAAAATTTCTAACTTGTTTATCTGGTGGAAAAATTGGTACCGGTCCTTTTCTAAGAGAAATTGGAGGTAAAGGAATTGCTCTAATAATCTTGGTTTTAACTTTAATATATTTTTTTAATTCAGTCATTTTTATAGTTGATATAAAACTTATTATCGTTTGATTTTTTTTAAATTTTAATTTTGGAAGAATAATTTTTCCAATCGTGGGTGTTACTGCTAAAAAAACCCAATTTGATTGATTTATAATATCCTGATTATCAGCAGATATTTTTATCTTTTTACTTTTTCTTTTAAGTTCACTTGAAATTTTTGAATTTCTCTTTGAAACAATTATTTTATTAATTTTTAATTTTGACCCCAGTATTCCGTTGATTACTGATTTCGAGATATGTCCTGTACCAATAAATCCGATTTTCATGATAAACTAAGTGATTATTATCACTAAAATTAATTAATTAGTAAAAAAAGAACCTCTAATTCTTAGTAATTCTCTTGATAATTTTTTATTTTCTACAAATGGTTTTCTACCATGAAGCCAGAAATAGTTATTTGCAACTACTGAAAAGCCAACTGGTAAAGGCATTACAATCTTTTTTTGACTTCCTTCTAAAGAGTCTGATAATTTTTGTAGAAATAATCCTTGTTCCATATTTTTGGGCTCAGGAAATTGGTCTATATAAGAAATTTGTGGTTTTCCATTTTCGTCTTCTGAAAAAACAGGATGTTCCACCTTGTAATCAACATTTTTACTTTTTGGAGAACCCCATATAAAGTTTTGTTTTCCAACTTTATCATTAGTTAAGCTATCTAAATGTTCCCAATCATCAAGGTGTAACATTGCAGTTTCACCTCCTTGAACATTTTCTTCCTCCATTTTTAACATTAATAACCAATCAGTTTTTTCTTTGACGTAAGTTCCATCAGTATGAAGATCCATATTAGTATATGCTTTTCTAAGATATGAGTCGCTATTGTCCTCATGTTTAACATGAAATCTCGCATAATATTTTCCAGCCATTGAATCAAAATTTGGATTACCTAGTAAGTGTGTTACAGCTGTTGATAGTTTAATAAGAAAATTGTTATCAATTTTTTTGGATTTATTTTTAGGTCCTATAATGAAACAACCTGTGTCTCTATCTCTTAATATAGAGTTTATAAATTTTCCTAGCTTTCCACCCGTTGAATCATCTAAAGATTTTGCAAGTGTAAATCTAGTAAAAGGTTTATATTCAAGAGCTGTAATATCAAATTTTTTAAAAGGAAATATTAGTTTATCTATAATTTCATCTTCAATTTTAATATTGATTATTCTTTTGGAATAATCACTAAATGAAATATCAAACCCTTGAATAGTATCTAAGCTATCCATTATAATTATTTGTTACAAACTCCAATTGAATTTGGTCCACATGTTTCACCATTAGTCCATGTTGCGCCAATTAAATTTGCTCCATCAAAATTAGCATTGGTAATATTCGATGAAGTAAAATTAGCTTCCATTAAATTTGCATTTTGAAAATTTGCTTCAATCAATGTTGAGCCCATAAAATCAACTCTTGTCATATTGGCTCCTGTAAAGTTAGCTTTTTCGAAATTTCCACCAACTAGAGTTGACTCATATAAGTTAGCTCTAACAAATGTTGATTCTGGAAAAGTTCCAAATGACAAGTTAGAAGTCATCATAATGCTTTTATCAAAATTTACTTGTATAAAACTTGCGAATGATAAGTTTGAGTTAGGCAAATAACTACCTTGCAAATCTTGTCCATCTGAAAATCTACAGTTAGTATAATCAACTCCATCAGTTAAAGGATCATCACATGCTGCTTGTGAAATACCTGGTATTAAGATTAAGAACAATAGTAAAATAATTTTTTTCATTTATATCGTAAAGCTACTTAATAAAAACATAATGATAGCAGAGAATAAAGTTGGGTAAACTAAATTATTTCTAGTTAATTTAAAAATTATTATTGCTAAAAGTACAACAATAAATCTGGACAAGTAATTACTGTCAGAAAGTGCGCCAGCTGGAAATATTATCATTCTAGAAATTAAAGCCGCCAATGTCGAATAGGCTAAATAATTAAACCACCTATATATTTTAGTATTTTCATCTATTATTTCAGAAGTAAAAGCTCCTAAAAACCTTGAGATATAAGTTGCTAAGGATGTAATAACTATTATTAAAACAATATTAGCTGACATTTTTCTCCCCTATTACAAAGGCAACAGTTCCAGCTACAAATCCACCAATCAAAACACACCAATCAGGACTAATAAAATAAAATAAAGGTCCTAAGATAGCTCCTAAAATTATTGAAACATTTAATTGTATAGAATTCATCACTCCTATCATTGTGCAAGTAAAATAAATTGGATTAATTATAGCTAATCCAATCATCATTTCTCTATTTAAGAAATCAGCAGAGTAATAACCTAAGATAGTTGAAAAAATTGCTATCAACCAAGTTGCAGTTCCAATTCCTATCCAAAAATCGACTCTATATTTTTTTTCAATATCTTTATAATTATTTTAAGAATTAACCACGAAGATACCGCAACAAAATGACAGGATAAATAATACTTCCATCTTGGTTGACTTTGGTGCTTTAACAATGGCATTAAAGATACAGTCATCGGATACAATCTTGCATTAACTAACCAAACTGCAAAAAATAAATTAAGTAACGAAACGCCAATCAAAATCGATTCTGCCATCACAAGTGAGCCAGGTAATGCATAAGTTAAAAAAGTAGAAAAAATACTTTCTTGAATTGTAAAACCTAAATTTTTTAGTAATGCACCTATTGCTAAAAAGCTTAAACCTAGAGCAATTGCAGGGCTATCGAATTCTTTTGCACAAAGAATTCCTTTGAAAAAATATTTTGAATTAATCATCCGCCTAGAAATAGACGTCCAACATCATCATTTTTAAGTAAATCATCACCTCTTCCTGCTATAGCAGTTTGGCCGGATACTAATACATATCCAATATCAGAAAACTCTAAACCTTTTTTGGCGTTTTGCTCAACTAGAATAATTGTTTTTTTTTCATTTTTTTGTAAGTCTCCCAAAATTTCAAATACCATATCAATATATCTCGGCTCTAATCCAATAGAAGGCTCATCAACTAAAAGAACTGAAGGCTTCATTACTAAAGCTCTAGATATTTCTAATAATCTTCTTTCACCACCTGATAAAACTTTTGCTGGTTGATTTCTTCTGTTCCTTAATCTTTCATATTTATCTAAAATCTTTTCTGCCTCTTGATATGATTCTTCCGTTTTATCTTTGATAAAACCACCCATTAACAAATTTTCTTCAACAGTCATATCTGGAAAAACTGAATTATCTTGCAGAATATAAGCTATACCAACTGACTTTAATTTTTCAGCTGGTGTTAAATTTGTTATTTCTTTTCCATCAATTTCTATTTTACCAGAAAAAATATTTGTAAATCCATATATAGAATGAAGTATTGTTGATTTACCCGCTCCATTAGGACCAATTAAACATAATGATTGTGCTTTGCTTACAAATAAATCAAAATTATGTAAAATCTCCATTTTACCATATCCAGCATTCAAATTTTTTATTGTTAAATGAATATCTTCTGAAGATAAATTTTTTAAATCTTCTGCACCAGGTGCTTTTCCTAAAACTTCATATTGATTAGACATTATTGAGCCCCCAAATATGCATCTACTACTCTTTTGTCATTTTTAATCTCTTCTGGAGTTCCATTTGCAAGCATTTTGCCATGAGCAAGACAAAATATGTCTTCAGCTAATTGCATAATTACTCTCATATTGTGCTCAATAACAAGTAATGTTATTCCAAAATCTTGATTAACTTTGATTAATCTATCAATAATTCCATTAATTAAAGTAGGATTAATACCTGCTGTTGGCTCATCTAATAGTAGCATTTCTGGTTCATTCATTAATGCCATTGCAAGTTCTAATAACTTTTGCTGACCAAAAGATAAGTCTCCTGCTCTAAGTTTTCTTTTTTGATACAAGCCAACAAAATTAAGTAAATTTTCTGCCTTTTCCGTAAGTTCTTTAGGAATTTTTGAGAAAATTTTAAACAAACTCTCATCACTACCTTTGTGACTGATAAGCATATTGTCTACACAATTTAATTTTCCATATATCCTTGTTTGCTGAAATGTTCTTAATAAACCAAGTTTAGCTATTACAGGGACAGGTAATTCTGATACTTCTTTTCCATTAAACTTAATTGAACCATTATCTATTGGATAGGTACCAACTATTGAATTAAATAAAGTAGTTTTTCCTGATCCATTAGGTCCTATAAGTCCTACTATCTTTCCTTTTTCAACTGACATCGAAATATCAACATTAGCTTTAACACCACCAAATGATTTACTTACATTGTTGACTTCTAAGATGCTCATTTTAATTCCACCTGTGCTTTTCGATCAGCTTCATCGACAACCTCACCAAATCTTTCTGGATATTTTTCTCTTAACCATCCCATTAATCCCTCTGGGAAATAAATTACTATCACTACGATTAAAACTCCTAATGCAACATACTGCCAACCAAGGAAGAATGTCCAAAAACCTTCTTTAAAAAAGTGAAATAAAGTTGCACCAATAATTGGGCCCCATAAAGTTCCCTTACCTCCAAGGATTGCCATTAAAACCATAAATACACCCATTTCTCTTCCATCAAATGCAACATCAGTTGAGTCGATATAACCAACTAAACCTCCCATTATTCCACCTGCAAGACCACAAAAGAAAGCTGAGATCATCCATCCAGTTATTTTGTATTTCATAGTCTCAATTCCCATTGCTTCAGCTTTATCTTCATTATCTCTGATTGCATTCAGAATTAATCTAAACCTTGTTGTGTAAATTGCTCGTACAGCAATGAAAGTTAGTACGAGTGCTCCAAAACTTAAAAAATAAAAAAATTCACCTCTTGCCTCAAGACCTCCTATGTTTGGAAAAGGAGGAGTGGTAAAGCCCTGTCCAGCTCCAATAATTTCAATACCTCCAGAAATTTCTCCTGCTGCAACTCCTAAACCTAATGTACAAATTGCAAAGTAATGACCTCTTAATCCTAAAATTGCATAACCAATTAATCCTGCAACAATTGTAGGAACAACGGCTGCAACTACCAGACCAGCTGCCATGCCTTGAAAGAATTGTGAAGGTGTGTGAACGAAAGTTTTTTCACCACCACTTTCAGTCCATTCAGCTAACGGAAAAAACATACCAACTTGAACGGATGCACAAAGATACATTCCCAAGCCATAAAATAAAATATTTCCAAATGTATTATAGCCCATTTCACCACCTTGGATATTCCAAGTAGTTGCTAGAACAATCAATACACACAGAATTGATAATTGAACTTTAAAAGCCGGAAAAATAAATGGTGCAACTAAACCAAATACCAAAATTCCTATATACAAAATCCAACTATTTTTGTTCATATAAATTCTCTATTTTATCTCTAAAATCTTTATCAACTGTAAAATAATGTCCATTTTCTTCATGAAGACTAGATCCTGTTGAATGATATTCATCTAAATGTTTTTTAAACTTTTCAATATCTATTTCTATCAGTTTGCCATTATCGTCTTTAATTTTAGCTTTTCTCACTTTAAATACTCTCTCTTTCTTGAAAGTTTAAATCTTCTGTAAACTAAAATTAAAACTAATAATAAAAATACTGAACCAATTCTAAATTCAGTACCAAGTATGTAATCTGCAAATTCTTCAAATACTCCTAATCCCATACCTGACATAGCTACTCCAGGTAAATTTCCTAATCCTGCAACAATTACAATCATAAATGATCTTATAGTGTATGGTAATCCCATATAAGGATGAATTGTAAATGTTATTGAAATTAAAGCTCCAGCTACACCACATAATGCTGCATTTATTCCAAATGTTGCTGCATAAACTTTTTCTGTATCAACTCCTAAAATCTTTGCTGCTCTTGCATTTTGAGCTGTTGCCCTAATAGCACGACCTAATTTTGATCTTTTCATATAAACCACTAAACAAATTGCAAAGACTATACTGATAAAAGCAGAAAATATTTTAGAGTTAGGTAAAACAACATTATTATCAAACAACATTGTGGTTCCATATCCTGAGTTAGCCAATACAACATCTGCACCAAATGCAAAGTTCATTAACTGCATAAAAAGAATACTAATTCCAAAAGTTGCTAATATTGAAATGAAGAGATCTCTATCTACAACTTTATTTATAACTAATTTATAAATTGCAATACCAACAAAATACATAATTATAGGAGAGACAATTACTCCCCAAGCTGGATGAATACCATACAAATACATAAAATATGCAATGTAACCTCCCAATATAACAAGGTCTCCCTGTGCAATGTTAATTATATTCATAACACCCCATTGGAGTGCCATTCCATAAGCAATTAACGCAAACAATATTCCAAGTAAAAGTCCATCAAGACACGCTTGAATGGTTATCATTGGATATTGGAAGACTAAAAAATCCATAATTTAATTTTGATTTCTATAAAAAAAAGCCCCCTATTTCTAGGGGGCTTAATTATTTTTTTTTATCTTTTAGACCACTTTGGTATTGGGTGGATTAACTCAGCTGAAGCCCATTTTAATGGAGCAACAACTTTATTTTCACACTTACCAGCATCATCACACATTACTTGGAAAAGTACCATTGGTTTGTCAACATTTTGACCACCAGGTGCAAATTTAATATTTCCATAGAATGTTTGCATGTTAGTTGCAGCAAGAGCATCTCTTACTTTTTTCTGATCAAAAGTATTTGCTCTTTCAAAAGCATCTTTAAATACTAACAATGCAGCTGAAGACTCTGCAGATTGATATGGTGGATCATAACCAAATTCTTTTTCAAAATCTGCCGCATATGTCATACCATCTTTAAAGAAATCATCTTTGTAAGTTAATGTTTTGTGCCATTGAGAAGCGCATAATGCATATTGGGAATTTTTACCGTGTTGCTTTGATAATTTTGCAGCATCACAGTGTGTCATTGCCAACATAGGAACATCGACTTTCATTTCTGAAATTTGTCTTATTGCTGTTAAAGCCCCTTTTGTATGACCTGAAACAACCAATACATCTGGCTTCATTTGTTTTACTTTAACTAATGTAGCAGCCATATCATTAAGCTCTTTTGGAAGTTTGTCATCGATTATAATTTCAGATCCAGTTTCTTTAGCAGCATCTAAAATGCCTAATCTAACGTCTTGTGAGAATGCATCTTGCTCAAAAGCTTGTGCAATTCTTACACCTTTACCACCATTTAATTCAACAGCTGTTCTTATTGCTACATCAAGATATAAGTTTGCTGGTGCTAATACTGCAAATAGATATTTGTAACCTTTTGTAAACAAAGATCTAGAAGCACCGTTAGCCTCAACCATTGGTACACCATATTTTTCTGTTACTGGTGCGATCGCTTTTGTTAAACCAGAACTGTATGGCCCAAGCATGAACTCTACTTTATCTTGTGAGATTAATCTTTCTGCTAACTGAGCTGCTCTTTTTGGGTTTGATTCATCATCATAATATATGATGTCAAACTTATAAGTTTTTCCCCCAACTTTTACTCCACCCATACTGTTAATTCTGTCAACAGCCATGTTATAGCCATTTTGAGTATGAACACCATTAGATGAATACTTTCCAGTTAAAGAGATTGCAGCACCTAGAATTATTTTATCTCCAACAACTTTTGCAAATGATACAACTGAAGTTGAAAATAATAATGCTATTGCAGAAACAAATGTAATTAAAATGTTTTTTATTTTCATTTATTCCCCTTTAATTAATTAATTAATAATGTTTAAATAAATATCAAAAATTATTTAATTGCAAGTGGGAGTAGTAACGCAATTTATCTTAGTATTGTTGAGTAAATGCAATAATTATAGCTATCAAAATTATCACACAAGCTGAAATTGTATTTATAATTTTAGGGTTAGCTTTGATCCAAACAATTAATTTATTAGCTAAGATTGCATAACCAATCAAAGATAGAAAATCTAATATGACATAAGTTGTTATTAAAATAATAAACTGGATAATATAATTAGAATTAAAATCAATAAATTGTGGAAATATAAATGGGAAGAACATCCATGCTTTAGGACTTGTTCCTGCAACTAAAAAACCATCTTTATAAAATGAAAAAAAACTTTTATCTGAAATATCTTTTGTATTTATATCTTTAGGTCTCGATTTATAAATATCATATGCAAGATACGTTAAATAAGCAATACCTAACCACTTTAAAGTATTTAATATTGTTGGATTGTCCGACAAAAAAGATCCAATAACAAAAATTACTAATGTTGCCTGAATAATGTTCGCAGTTACATCTCCTAATGCAGTCCAAACACATTTTTGAACACCATAGTTCATTGAGTATGAAATAATTACAATTCTAGGTGTGCCTGGGGTAATAAACATAAAAATAATGATCTGTAAAAAAAGGATAAAATCTAAGGGAAGCATTTTAAGGATAGTCCTAAAAAACCGGGAGCTAAAGATGGCTAGATAGGACTATCTAAAAGTGATAATATCATAGCCTTAAGTATTTGCATTAAAATATTTTTAATAATTTGTTGAATTTTGATGAAAAAAAGTCACAGACCTACTACCAGAGTTAAGAATCCTGAGCCTCCTTTGGAGAGTCCAGATTGGGTCATATGGGCGGCTTGGGCAGATCGGATTACTTTTGAAGAAATTGAAAAAAAAACTGGAAAGACTGAAAGTGATGTTATTAAAATTATGAGAAGATCTTTAAAACCCTCTTCTTTTAGATTGTGGAGAAAAAGAGCAAGTTCGCAAAGTATTAAACACAGGAAAAAATTTGAATATTCAAGAAAATTAATCAAATCAAAGATAAATAAAAACGACTATCTACTATAGTAATTTATAAAACTAAGATTATATATAAGATATGAAAAATATTATCGTCTACTCTGGACCAATGTGTGGTTATTGTGATGCTGCAAAGCGTTTGCTAACAAGAAATAATTTAAGTTATACCGAAATAGATGTATCACTGAAAGATGGTTTAAGAGAAGAAATGACAAAAAAAGCAAATGGTAAAAGAACCATACCTCAAATATTTTTTGATGACTATCATGTGGGTGGATATCAAGAGTTAAGAGAACTTGAAAAAGCAGGTAATTTAATTTCTAGTTTAAAATAAATTTTATTTTATCGTAATTGTTACAATAGGTTCCTCAGGATAGAATGAACAATGTGAATCTGATTGTCCAGCACAATTACTACCATTATCGCAAACTTCTTGTACACCAAGTGCATTTCTTGTACCAAAAGATATATCGATTGTTGGTGGAGTTAATGTGACAGTATAAGGTTTGGCTAAAGCATACACCAGTTGAATATCATCAGTTGTAACAGAGGATCTCATTGTTGTCATTGCGATTGCTGATGAAAGATTAGAAGCTGAGGCTGCATAATCCCAAGTCCACCCATCATTTTTTGCACAATTAGCTGTTTCACATTGAGTATAATTGTTACTTGTGCTTTCGTCTCCCTGTCTACCGTCAGTCATATATAAATTCATAGCTGCTTTTGTTCCACCTTCAGCTATTGCTACTTTATGGGTATACTTATCAGTTGCCTCATCATTTTCGTATTGCGCGTCAGTGGTTGCTACAGTAACACAATTATCTGTATCATCAGTTCCACCTGTATCAAGAGCGCTTTCAGATCTAATTATAAATTTTCTATCAACTGTGACTCTCATATGAGTATAAGTCTCTCCCAAAGGTAAAAGTGCAGGATCTCCATAATTAGCAGCAGCAGAACCAGCTGTTACAGAAGCAATGTCTACTTCTTTGTCGCCTGAACCAATAGTTACCGCATCATGACATGCGGCAGCAGTTCCAACATCATCAAAGTCAACAACTGTATAACCAGTGCAAAGTTCAACTTTTCTCATAATCACTTTATAAACATCAGCATTTCCAGTTGCTGTTGCAGCAATTGCTAGTTTATTAGATAATACAAATATAAACAGAAATGTTGTTAATTTAAAAAATTCTTTCATTAATCAGTCCTTGATATGGTTGCATTACCATTAAACTCAACCATAATTTTATTATTTCTTTTTACCTTTGTTAGTAGTTCTCCAGTCATATCTTTATTCTCCCTCCACATATCTGAACTAATTCCATCTCCTAATGTTGGTCCTTCTTTTGGAGGATAAACAAACATTAATTTTACATAGTACTCGTCATCTAGGCCAGTCCTATCCTTATCATCATAAGCTAATTCTAATTGCAATGTTGATGATAAAGATAATTCAGAACCAATAATTAGTCCCTCAATATCATTTCTTTCTACTCCATCCCAAGAATATGAGTTCAAAAATATATCAGCCCAGTGTAAATAAGGTATTTGCGACGCTAATCTTAAATCATATCCGTCTAAAACTTTCTCTCCATCAGCGTCATCCAAACCAAAATAATTATTAAATGCAAATTCTAATACAGCATTTCTCATTTCCAAACCAAGGCTCGATCTAGCATTTCCTTCATTATCATAATCTAAGAATACATTTAATCCCGTAAGTGTAAATTTATCATCACTTAGATATCTTTTTCCTAAACCAAAATTTGCAGTAATTCTTTCATCGTTATTTTTCTCAGTATTAAATATAGACATTTGGGTAAAATAATTACCATTTTCATTTCTATCTAATTCTCTAACTAACAAGATACTATAATCTGGAGAATAATTTTCTCTTAAATCAATACTTACTTCCGTATCTCCTTCTCCCGGAATTAAGTTTGAAATATACTCTGATACTGAATTTGAAAAAGCATAAGTAGTTAGAATTATATAACTTAAAAATAAAAGTATTAAATTTCTCACAATAAAATCATTATATATGATTTTAAATTTTATAAACTTTTTTTTTGTTAGTTTTTTGGCTTAAATACCAAACAAACACCGTTGTTACAGTATCTTATGCCGGTAGGTTGTGGACCATCATTAAATATGTGTCCATGATGTCCCCCACATTTTTTACAATGATACTCTGTCCTAGCATAACCAATATGGTGATCTGTTTTAGTCTCAAAAACGTCTGGAAGAGATTTGTAAAAAGAAGGCCATCCTGATCCACTTTCATATTTTGTTGATGATTTAAATAATTCAATATCACAGTTAGCGCAGTGATATGAACCCTCTCTTTTTTCGTTGTTTAATTCGCTTGAACCAGGAGGTTCGGTTGCTTCATTGAATAAAATATTTTCTTGTTCTGGGGTTAAATTTGAATTTTTTTTCATTATAAGAATTTAGCACATGTTTTATGTAAAATAGAATGTAATTCTACTAGTTTATTAAAATCTTTGTTGTATCCACCTCCTAATACTCCACATATAGGAATTTTATTTGAGAAGAAATTATTAATAACTAATTCATCTCTTTGAAATATACCATTATCAGAAATTTTTAGTTTACCCAACCTGTCATTATAGTGAATATCAACCCCAGCAATATAGAAAACAAAATCAAACTCTTCTTGGTTCAAATATTTTAGGTTATTTTTTAAAATATCAATATATTCTTTGTCTTCTAAATTTTCTTCTAATTCAATATCAAGATTACTTACTGATTTTTTTGCTGGATAATTAACTTTCGAATGCATGCTGAATGTAAAGACTTGATTATCATTTTTAAATATTTCAGAATTGCCATTACCCTGGTGAACATCTAAATCAATAATTAAAATTCTGTTTGCTAAACCTCTTGTAGTTAAATATTTAGCTGCTACTGCAACATCATTAAAAACACAAAATCCAGCTCCTTCATTAGATGTTGCATGATGACTGCCTCCTGCGGTATTGCATGATATTCCATAATTCAGTGCTAACTTTGTAGCAAGCACAGTTCCTCCGGTTGCAATAAAAGATCTTCTAACTACGCTGTCAACTAAAGGAAAACCAATTTTTCTAATCTCGTTTTTATCTAAAGTTTTATTTTTTATTTTATTTATATAGTCTTCTGTATGTGCCTCTTTTAAGGTTTCTACTGAGCATGGCTCTGGAACATAGAAATTTTTAACTATTTTATTTTTAATTAACGCTTTAGCTAATTCTCCAAATTTTTTTATAGGAAACTTATTATCATCATTTAATTGAGCTTCATAATCTTTATGATTGACGACAGGTAATTCCATAAAAAATTAGTAGGGATTATATTTCCCAAGGATTATTCTTGTTATTGTTGAGATTATATTTACTAATCGCTTTTTCTAGTGTTTGTAATGGGACTTTCTTTTCCTCGTAGAGTGTATACAGAGAACTGACGACTATATGTTTGCTATCTACTTCAAAAAAATCTCTTAAATTTTTTCGCGTATCACTTCTTCCAAATCCATCTGTACCCATCGCTAAAAAATCGTTTTTTATGTGGCTAGATATTAATTGTGAATATGCTCTTACATAATCTGAAGTAGCAATTATAGGGTCGTCATTAGAAATTAGCTGCTGCAAATAATTTTGTTTTTTATTTGCAGGAGACAATGTGTTTTGTCTTAAAACTGATTTAGCATTTTTTTCTAACTCTGAATAACTTGTTATGCTGTATAATCTTGAACCAATTCCATATTCATCTTTAAGTATTTTAGAAGCTTCAATACATTCCCTAAAAATTGGTCCAGATCCTAATAAATTTATGTTTATTTTTTCATTTGATTGATCTTTGAAAAGGTAGCCACCTTTTATTATTCCATCTTTATTTTTTAAATCAATTTTAGGATGTGAATATTTTTCGTTATTTACAGTAATATAATAAAATTCATCTTTACATTCTGTCATCATTCTTTTCATTCCTTCATCAAATATAACAGCTAGCTCACTTGCAAAACAAGGATCGTAAGATTTTAAATTAGGAAATGTCGAGGCGATTATATGACTTTGTCCATCTTGGTGTTGCAATCCCTCTCCAGCTAAAGTAGTTCTCCCAGCTGTAGCACCTATTAAAAATCCTCTTGGCATTTGATCAGCTGCAGCCCAAATTAAATCTCCAATTCTTTGAAATCCAAACATAGAATAAAAAATATAAAAAGGCATCATTGGAAAATTATGATTACTGTAAGAGGTTGCTGCTGCTAGCCATGAAGAAATAGCACCGGCTTCGTTAATTCCTTCCTCTAATAATTGTCCTGTTTTTGACTCTTGATATTTCAAAATAGAAGTCGCATCTTCGGGTTCATATAACTGACCTTCTGGTGAATATATTCCAATTTGTGAAAATAAATTAGCCATTCCAAAAGTCCTAGCTTCATCAGCAACTATTGGAACGACTCTTTTTCCAAACTCTTTGTCTCTCATTATGTTTCCTAAAGACCTTACCAGTCCAGTCGTTGTTGAATATTCCCTGTCACTTTCTTCGAATAAAAAGTTTGAATGTTTTTCGATTTTTGGAGTAACTAATTCAACTTTTTTAAAGCTTCTTTTGGGTAAAGATCCTCCTAAAGTTTCCCTTCTTTTTTTTAAATATTTTATTTCCTCAGAATTTTCATCTGGTTTATAAAACTCCATATTTTCTAATTTATTATCTGGAATATCTAATTGAAAACGATCTCTAAACTCTTTTAATGCATCAAGATTTAATTCTTTTTGCTGGTGGTTAGTCATTTTTGACTCGCCAGCTTTACCCATTCCATACCCTTTTTTTGTTTTAGCTAAAATAACTGTAGGTTTACCTTTAGTTTTAACAGCAGCATTAAAGGCAGCATAAAGTTTTTTAAAATCATGACCTCCCCTTTTAAGTTTGTCAATTTCATCTTTACTGAGTGAAGAAACCAATTTTAAAACTTCTGGATCCTCTGCAAAAAAGTTTTTAAGATTATATTCTCCATCTCTTGCACCTAATGTTTGGTATTTTCCATCTACGGTTTTAGCAAAACGCTTTAACAACAAATGATCTTTATCTTGTTGAAAAATTTTATCCCATTCAGATCCCCATAGAACTTTAATTACATTCCATCCATTAGCTTTAAAGATTGTCTCCAGTTCTTGGATTATTTGTCCATTACCTCTTACAGGCCCATCTAATCTTTGGAGATTACAATTTATAATAAAAGTTAAATTATCTAATTTTTCTCTTGAAGCGATAGACAATCCAGCCAAACTTTCAGGTTCATCCATTTCACCATCTCCAAATAAACCCCATACTCTTTTATTAGTTTTTAATAAGTTTCTATTTTCTAAATATTTCATGAAACGGGCTTGGTAAATTGCATTAACTAGACCTATTCCCATGGACGATGTGGTAAATGTCCAGTAATCTCTCATTAAGTATGGATGGCAGTATGAAGACAGTCCTTGCTCATTTAATTCTTGTCTATAATGTTCCAAATGATTTTTGGTTAATCTGCCCTCTAAAAAAGATCTTGCATATATCCCAGTTGTACACTGCGATTGATAAAAAATTAAATCTGCTTCATCACCGCCTTTAAAAAAATGATTAAATCCCGTTTCAAATACCTCGGCAAAAGATGCATAACTTGCTATATGTCCTCCAAGCCCACCATAATTTTTATTTGCTTTCATAACCATAGTTAAAGCATTCCATCTTAAAATTGCTGTAATTTTTTCTTCGATTTCTAAATCTCCAGGATAAATTCCTTGGTCATATTGAGATATCGTATTTCTGTATGGTGAATATGGAACTGGAGAATATAATACTCTTAAATCTTTTGCTCTTTTCTCAAGTTTTTCTAAAATTAATTTGGCACCCTCTCTACCATGATTTTCAACAACTGCATCAAGAGAGTCTAACCAATCAGTCAATTCTTGATTATCCAATTTTTGTTTTTGATCAGCTTTAAATTCTTTACTCATCGGAATAATTATACACAAAAAATTTAAATTTTATCTGTAAAAATTGTCTTAATTTAATTTATTCAATAACTCTTTTCGGTTTACCAGATATAAAATTATCAAGATTCTCCATCATTTGAGAATAGAATGTTGCATAATTTTCAGCGGTGACATACCCAATATGAGGTAGTAGAAGAGCGTTTTGTACAAATCTAAGTTTGTGACTTTCCGGTAAAGGTTCTTTTTCATAAACATCCAAGCCTGCTCCAGCTATAATATTTGTTGATAATGCTATAATGAGATCATCTTCATTAACTATTTCGCCTCTTGAAGTATTAATTAAATAGGAAGTTTTTTTCATTTTCTCAAATTCTTTAATTGTAATACAATTTCTATATCTATCTCCTCCCTGAACATGAATAGATAAAAAGTCAGAATTTTGAATTAAATCATCCTTGCTACAAGGTAAAACATTAAGCTCTTTGCATTTATCTAAATTTAAATTTTCACTCCAAGCCATAATTTGCATACCAAAAGCTTTACCAATTTTAGCAACTTGAGAGCCTACCCTACCCAATCCAAGCAAACCTAATATCTTACCTTTAAGCTCCACTCCAATAGTTGACTGCCAGTAACCTTGATACATATTATCTATTTCTGTTTTAAAATTTCTTGCAAGTCCCAGAATTAAAGCCCAAGTTAACTCTGGCGTTGGGTTACTATTGATTTCAGTCCCAGTAACCAAAATTTTATTTTTCTTAGCTGCATTTAAATCTATAGATTTGTTTCTCATTCCACTTGTAACAATTAGTTTTAATTTTTTTAAACTCTCTATTAATTGTTTTGTTATTTTTGTTCTTTCTCTCATTATAAAAAGCACTTCAAATTCTTTTAGTTGTTCTATTGCATCATCCTCGTTTTCAAAAGGCTGATTAAAAATTTGAAATTCATATTTTGAAGATAATTTTTTAAGATCAATAAAATCTTTTGCAATGTTTTGATAATCGTCAAGTATAGCTACTTTAAGCATTTTTTTTGTTTGAAAGTAATATCCCTGAAATAATAAATATTCCACCGATATAATGGTAAAATAGCAATACTTCATCAAATATTAGCATTGCAAGAATTGCTGCAAGAATTGGCATTAAATGTAAATAAATTCCTGCTCTATTAGCACCTATTAAAGCAACACCTTTTATCCAGAAAAAGAAAGAAATGATGCCAGGCAACAGAACAACATAAGATAAAACGAGAATGAAATTTGTATTAATTGTAATTCGATTACCAATGTAAATATAATCTATTGCATACATTGGTATAAGAAATATTACACCAAGACCAATAACAACTTGAAGTAAAGTTATCGGAGATAATCCGTAATTTTTTTTCTTTAAAAGAGCAGAATAAAGTGACCAGGAAATCATTGCAAATAATGCAAATAAATCTCCTTTTTCGAAAGCTAAATTTTTAAAGACTTCAAAATCTGCTTTTGAAATTATAAATAATACACCTAATAAAGAAAATATAACTCCCAAAACTTGAGAGGTATTTGTTTTTTCTATTTTTAAAATAATAGAAAATAAAATTATCATAACTGGAACAGTCGAGATCATAAGTACACCTGTGATCACTTGTGTAGTTTTCAAAGAATAAAAAAGTGCTGAATTAAAAATACTGACTGCTGTTATTCCTAAAAAACATAAGAGATAAATATTTTTAAAAATTAATTCCTTTTTTTCAATCATCTCTTTATAAGTAAAAGGTAGTAGAATTAAAAACGCCAGTGACCACCTTAATATGTTTAATGAAATTGGAGGTATGTCATTTAAACCTGCTATCTTTCCAACAATAAAATTTCCTGACCAAAACAGAGCTGCTAAAAAAAGCAAAATAGATGCAATTATGATATTACTTTTATTTTCAAGCATTAAATAGAGTACTATAAAAGATTACTTTTAACTAAACCTTATTGAGCTGTATGGTTGCAGATCTAAGTTAGTATTCTCACCTGAGATCATTTTAGATATAATTTTTCCTGATATTGCACCAAGCGTCCAACCTAAATGATGATGACCAAATGAATAAAAAACATTTTTATAGTTTTTTGAAGGCCCTAGAACTGGTAGAAAGTCTGGCAATGTAGGTCTAAAGCCAAGCCACTCGTCTTTATGTTCCGGTAAACCATCTAGCATATCCTTTGCGTTTAATATCAAGTTTTTTATTCTTGATTTAGATGGAGAGTTTTCTAAACCTCCAAATTCTACAGTTCCAACAACACGTAAACCCTGCTCCATTGGTGTCATTCCAAAACCTCTATTTGCATAAACAATAGGTCTTGAAATTAAATGGTCATAATCTTTGAAGTGAACATGATAGCCTCTCTCAGTATCTAAAGGAATATTTTCATGTAATTTATCAGTTAATCTTTTTGAGAATGCTCCACATGCAACAACAAGTTTATCAAAAATAAATCTTTGTGTTTCAGTTCTAAGAACCGGTTTTTCTTCATCAAAATCAATATCTTGAATATTTAATTTTAAAAATTTTCCACCTTTGTTTACAAAATTCTCAAACAATTTAATTAAAATTTTTCTTGGATTTCTTGCGTGTCTTGCATAATCATAAAATACCCCACCATGATAAAATGGTTTTAAGTTTGGCTCTAAATCGTGAATTTCTTTTTTATTTACTAGTTGTTGCTTCACACCAAGCTGATCTCTTATTCTAATTTCTAGTTCTCTACTTTTCATATTTTGATCAGTCCAAACATAAAGAATGCCATTATTTTCAACTAATCCTTCTAAATCAATTTCGTCAAATAATTCATCGAATGCTGGTAACGATTGATCTAAAATTTGATGCATATTTTTAGCTGTATGCATCATTTTTTCTTCTCTACAATTTAATATAAATCTTGCAAACCAAGGAATCATTTTTGGAACATAGTTCCATTTTAAAGCAAGAGGTCCTCTTGAACTAATTAACATTGAAGGAACATCTGCTATGACATCTGGTCTATTTAAAGGGACAGACGCATAAGGAGAAAAGTGACCAGCATTTCCATATGAGGCTGCACTACCGGGCTCTTCTCTATCAAAAAGTGTTACTTGAAAACCTTTTTTTTGTAGAAACAAAGCATTACAAACACCTTGTATACCAGCACCAATAATTCCAATTTTCAGATTTTTTTCACTCACACATGAAATATATTTTTTAAGATATACTTAATATATATGATATTTGATCGCGGGTTTATTTTACTTAAATTGTTATTTGACTATAGATATTAAGGTAAAGTCATCACCTAGCTTGCTATCCACAGCAGTATTAATTACCGTATTTGATATATCTGATAATTGTTTGTTAGAAACTGCATTAAAATTTTGCTCTATAATTTTCAATGCCCAATTCCGATGATAGTTAAATCATCATCAAGTATATCGTTATTTGCTTTTATCCCAGTCTCTTTGTAATCTTTTTTGAGACTTTTAAGTCTTATCTCCTCTGTAGAATTTTCAAGTTCTTTTTGCAAAGAAGAATTTTGATGATTAAGTAAAAGTTTCTTAACTCCATCAATACCTATTTCATTTTCATTTTCGTCTATACATTCTGAAAAGCCATCGGTAAAACAATATATTCTTCCTCCATCTAATTTAAAAGTATCTAGCTTATAAACATTTTCATTTTTATGTTTGACTATTGCAAGAGGAGTAGAAGAAGATGAATATTCAACAAAATTTTTTCCTTTTCTCAACAAAGCTGGTTGATGACCTGCATTTGCAATTTCAATAATATCTGTTTTAATGTTATAGCATCCTACTATTGAGGTTATAAAAGTACCTGGCGGATTAGTTTCATTTAAATCATTGTTCATTTCAAGTAGGATTTCATTGGGTTTAAATTTTAATCTAGAAAAAATTTTAAATAAAGTAATTGCCTTAGCCATAACCATACCAGCATTAACTCCTTTGCCAGAAACATCTGACAATGTGAAGTAAACAAGATCATCATGTAAATAAAAATCATAAAAATCTCCTGAAATTTCTCTGGCTGGAATATTTAGTCCATAAATTGGATAATTAGACAAATCTCTATTTGGCATTAAACGTCTCTGCACATTCATTGCTAATTTAATTTCAGATGAAACTCGGTTTTTCCATTTATTTTTTTGTTTTTCACTTTGTTCTAATTTTTCCATCAAAAAATTATATTGGGTACCGATAATACCACTATCAGTGAATGGATCTTGAGGCGCTCTTAATGAATAATCCTCAGTTTTTGCTTGATTGGTTAATACTTCGAGTAATTCGTGAGTATCTGTTGATGCGTTGTGTTCTGATATATTTAAACCAAGCTCCTCTTGGATTTTACCTACTCGAAGTGGATAAATATAATTTATAGATTTAAAAATTATGTATGAAGCAAAAAAGCAAAATCCTCCAATGCTAAATGTTCCTATGATTTGAATTGTTAATTGTTCTAATCTTGTTTTATCTAATCCCATCATTTCGAAATCACCAAATATCGCAACTGATATAGTCCCCCACATACCTCCTACTAGATGAACAGGTATAGCACTAACAACATCATCAATTTTTAATTTCTCTAATAAAATAATTGTTGAGCCTGATAAAATTCCTCCAATTGCTCCAATATATATTGCTTCTGATGGATTAACATAAGCGCAACTTGCTGTAATCGAAACTAAACCAGCCAAAGGACCTGTAATCATAAATAATGGCTCTGGTTTTTTCATTACGATAATACCCATTGCACTTGAAAAGATTAAACCAAATGATGCTGATAAAAAGGTATTAATTAATATCAATGGAATTTTTAAATCCATTGCTCCATTTGCGCCACCATTAAATCCAAACCAACCGAACCATAAAATTAAAGCGCCAAGAGCAGCAATTGGTGTATTACTTCCTTGAAATAATTTTTTATCTTTATCTTTTCTGAATCTGCCCGTTCTACTTCCAATAATGAGTAATATTGCTAATGCCACCCAACCTCCAACAGAATGAACAACAGATGCACCAGCAAAGTCTAAATAACCCATCTTACCAAGCCAACCAAATTTAACTGTTGGATTCGTAAAATCAAAAGCCCACGCCCAATGGCCTACTATTGGGTATAAAATTCCTGAAGTTATAAAAGTAATTATTACGTATGAGAAAAACCTAAGTCTTTCAGCAACAGCTCCAGATATGATAGTTGCTGCTGTTGCAACAAACATTGCCTGAAATACAAAATATGTTTGATAACCAGCTACCTTGGTTGTAAAAAAATAAAATTTATTACCAAACAAGCCCATCACACTGGTTCCATACATTAATGCAAAACCAAAGGCCCAAAAAGTAACTACGGCTATTCCAAAATCTGTAATATTTTTAAGAGCAACGTTAATGCTATTCTTGCTTCTTGATAAACCAGATTCTAAACACATAAATCCAGCCTGCATCAAGAAAACTAAAATAGCGCAAATTAATAACCAAAATGTATCTAAATTCGCTTGTAGTACAGCTTCTAATCTAAACTCTGTTGCTTTGATAGCTCCCTTACTTGTGAGCTCTAACTGACTTATTTTAGACTGTAGCTTATCAACCAAAATTTGGAGTTCAGCTACAGTCATAAAATTTTTTTTAATCTATAAGTTTTCTTGCTTCTTCAGCGTCTGTAATTATGCCATCAACACTAATTACTTTAACTACTTCAAATCCAGTACCTAAAATTGCATTTTTATATTCATCCTCAGATAAATTTGATTTATCTGCAAAAGTAGATACTGCAACCCCTTCTGGCCAAGAAACATTAACTGTAGCATCAGGACAAGCCTTTTGTAATGCTTCAGTGACCATTTTTTGACACTTGATACATATCATACCATTTACTTGTGCGATTTGCGTTTGGGCTGCAAATAAGTTAGTGCTAAATAATAGAAAACCTATAGTTAAGACTATTTTTTTAAACATAATTTCCTTATTGTTTTTTATAAATCGTATCATTTATACAAAAAACATACAAAATAAATTAGATCAAAATGGGTAAATTATTTTCCAATCGAAATTAACGTTAAATCATCACTTAATTTATTTTGACCAGCAACTTTAACTACTTCTTTTGTAATTTCATTTAGTTGTTTTTTTATGTCCATATTGAAGTTTTTCTCAATTATTTGAATTGATCCATCTATTCCTATTTCCTCACCTGAGCTATTTAAGCTTTCGGATAAACCATCAGTGAAAGCGCAAAACCTTTTATTTTCTAGCTTAACTTTGTGAGTTTTATAGACTGACTTATCCTTTTGAAGTATTACACCCATTGGTGGAGAATTACTTTCAAATTGCTCATAATTTCCAGATGATGATCTAATTATAGCTGGCTGATGACCGCCATTTACCCATCTTAATTCATCTGTCCTCATATTATATTCTCCTAATATACTAGTAACAAACATGCCACCGGTTTTAGTTAAAAACAGATCATTATTCATATGAAACATCATTTCATCCGGATCTACTTGGTCTCTAGACATAATTTCAAAAAGAGTTGATGCTTTTGCCATTACCATTCCAGCATGAATTCCTTTACCAGCAACATCTGCGATAATAAAGTAAACGCTATCATTGTGAGGATAAAAACTAAAGAAGTCTCCTGAAACTTCTCTAGCAGCTATATTTATTCCATGTACAGGATAATTTTCCAAGTTTCTTTTTGGTAGGAAATTTTCTTGAACTTTTACCGCAAGTTTTACTTCATTTGATATTCTATCTCTCCATACTTTCTTTTCAGCTTCACTAGTTTCTAATTTGCTCATCAATCTGTTATAATAAAGTCCAATTACACCTCCTGCAGTGAATGGATCTTGTGGACCTCTAATAGTCAAGTCGCCGGACTCAGACTGTTTTTCTAAAATTGTAATCAAATCATGTTCTACAGAGGTTGCATTATGCTCAGCAATATTCAAACCTAACTCTTCGTGTATCGGACTTACTCTTAATGGATAAAAATAATTTAAAATTTTTAATAAAATATATGAACCAAAAAAAGAAAATACACCGATCGAAACAATTCCAATAAACTGTGCTTTGATTTGTTCTAATCTCGATAATCCAGTCCCAAGTATTTCAAGATCACTAAATAATCCTACAGCAATAGTGCCCCAAACCCCTGCTGCCAAATGAACAGGTACTGCTCCAACAACATCATCTATTTCAAATTTATTTAAAAATTCATTTACAAAAATTGCAACTACAGCTCCTATAATTCCAACAAAGATTGAAGTCACTGATGTCATTGAATTACATCCTGCCGTGATTGCAACTAAACCTGCGAGTGGTCCAAGTATTACATAATAAGGATCTGGTTTTTTAAATAATGCAAATGAAATTCCAAGACCTGTTAGTAATCCAAAAGAAGCAGCAAGAAATGTATTTATTAAAATTAGAGGAACTGCTTCATCCATAGCTCCATTACTTCCACCATTAAATCCGAACCAACCGAACCACAAAATTAAAGTTCCCAAAACTGCTAAAGGGAAACTTGATCCTGTAAATTTTCCTTTATTCGCATCTGAATATTTTCCTATTCTTGGACCTAAAATTAAAACAGCTGATAAAGCAATCCATCCACCAACTGAGTGAACTATTGTGCTTCCTGCAAAATCAACAAATCCTATATCTGTCAGCCATCCAGTTGTTTTAACTTGGCCTGTAACAGCAAGTAATTGCCTTGTTGCATCGATATTATTTAGATAACTCGAAGACCACGCCCAATGACCAACAATTGGATATATAATTCCGGTAGCAATAATTGTAATTATTAAATATCCATTAAATTTCATTCTTTCAGCAACCGCACCTGATACAATTGTAGCTGCTGTTGCAACAAACATTGCTTGGAATACAAAATATGTCATGTATTCAGCCTGATCGGTTTTAAAAAAGAATAAATCTGTTCCAAAATAGCCATTAAAACTTTTTCCAAACATCAAGCCAAAACCAAATAGCCAGAAAATTACAACTGCAAGACCAAAGTCAGCAGCATTTTTAAGGGCAACGTTAATGCTATTTTTGTGCCTTGAGAGACCTGTTTCCATACACATAAAGCCTGCTTGCATAATGAAAACAAGAATTGCACAATCTATAACCCAAAGGGTATCAACAAATGATTTTACTGATTCCAGATCAACACTCTCCATCTTTTCCTCTAAGTTATTATAAAAAAGTATACATCATAGATAATAGATGCTCAAAATAGGTTATTACTCTTTTTTCTTCCAAATATAATAGAATATATAAGGTGATACAGCTGGGACTATCCCAAACCAAAACCATTCATCCCATCTAAAGCTTTTATCTAACATTGGACTTTTTAATCCATTCCACCATGTTAAATAGCCAATAAAAATTATCCATCCTAAACTAATAGTTAAATAAATTTTAAAATTCTTTGGTAATCCACCTGAAAATATTAATTTTACTTTCTCTAAAATTTCTTGATAGTTCATTAGATACTTAGCAATTATTTCGAACGAAAGTACCTAAAGCCGTCATAGTAATTTCGCAATTACCACCATTTTCTTTTGCAAAAACTTTATAATTTGTTGCATCATTTGCTACACATAATTCGTAACCCATTTCACTTGTAATACTATCAGTACCACCTAATAAATTAGTTTCTATTGCACTTGATGTGGTGCTTGTTGGATTGCATGAGGTGCCAGTACTATTATCTCTGTAATAAAATCCGTTGTCTGAGTAATATTCAGTTTGACCCAAAGATATTTGTTGCATAACATTCTCAGCAGATCTTTTTTTGGCTGAGCCTACATATCCATTATAACTCATGATACCAATAGCAGCTATAATTCCAAGGATTGCTACAACTACCAAAAGCTCAATAAGGGTAAACCCAGAGCTTTTGGAAGTCATAAGAATTTTCTATTTTAACTTTTACTCTACTACGACAGAATTTTCTGAAACGTTACCAGATGTTGAACACTCGCTATCTTCTGTAAAGCAAGTTTTAACGTCTATCGTGTTAGAACTGGAACTGTTATCAGTTAAATTCGTATATCCACCATTTGCAGAGCTAGATGATGTGTCACCAGTATTCGGTCTTACTGCTTTTTTTGAAGTATCGTATGGGTTTTTAAAATCTGCTAATGCTAATGCTGCAGCGTCCTTAACTTTTTTTCTAGTTTTACCTGAGCAAGTAAGATTGCCTCCCATAGCTGTTGACTCTCCTAAATTACATTTTTGTAATTCTGCTGCTATGTATTTAACAACTGCTGAATGATTTGATTTAGCTGCTTGTTTTTTAGCTCCGGATGTGTAGCCCGAGTATGCAACAACTCCAACTGCTGCAAGAATACCAATAATTGCTACAACGACCAATAATTCTATAAGTGTAAATCCTTTATTATTTTTTTTCATAAGTAATAATCCTATAATTAATAAAAATATGTGTATACATATAAATTATATCTTCTAAAAGGCAATATCTATACTTCAATTGTAATCAAAATGGGTCATTTTTGTTGATTTAGCAAGGAAATTTAATAAATATTAATAATTATGTCATATAAAGTTACAGAAGAAGGCAACATATCAACTGTTCACCTTGATGGTGAAATAGATATGGATGTAACCGAGAAAGCAAAAGAAATTATTATGCCTTTAATAGAGGCAAAAAAAGAAGTTCATCTTAACTTAAAAGAAGTTCAATACATGGACTCTTCAGGAATCTCAGTTTTAATTGAAAGCCACCAAAAAGCAACTGAACTTGGAACGAAAGTTGTGCTGAAAGAAATTAGTAAGTCAGTTCTCAAAGTAATTATGATGGCAAAACTTGAACAAATTTTAAATTTGGACTGATAAATGAATGTTGCAATAAAATCTATAACTGAACAAAGAGATTTTGTTGTTAGTTCATCAAGTTTAAAAGAAGTCAGATCATTCTCAAGAGAAGTATTTGAAAAAGTAAATATTAATCAAGATTTAAAAGATGAATTAGTACTAGCTATTGCAGAAGCAGCACAAAATATTGTTAAGCATGCATACCAAGGTGAAGACACAGATGATAAAATGGAGATTAAAATTTCACTTGAAAACGGTCAACTTGAAATTGGTTTTTTTGACAAAGGAAGACCAGTTGAAGAAAAAAATGTGAGACACAGAAAAATTGATGATATTAAACCAGGCGGGTTAGGAACTTTTTTTATTCAACAAATAATGGACGCTGTTGTTTTTAAAGAAGGTGAGAAGCCTTGGATTAATCATTTAGTCTTAACTAAAAATTTAAACGCTTAGCCACCAATAATTGCACCAACATTAAAGATTGGTGAATACATGGCAATCATTAATCCACCAATCATTGTTCCCATAAATACAATCATGATTGGTTCAATTAAACTAGACATATTATCGACCGCTGTATCAAATTCCTCTTCGTAATAAGATGATACAGAAGTAAACATTTCATCTAAATTTCCTGTTTGCTCACCAACAGAAATGAGCTGACTAAAAGTAGGTGGAAAAACTGGTTCTTTTAAAAATAATTTTGTAAGTGTGTCCCCAGAGAAAACTCCTTTTTTTACATTTTCTAAAGCTTGAGTTACAACATCATTATTACTTACTTGTTTTGCGATTTCTATACTTTCTAAAAGGTTTACCCCTGCTGCACTAAGATTACCCATTATTAATGAAATTCTAGCAATCAATGATTTTAAAATCATATCACCAAAAACTGGCATCTTTAAAACTCGTTGGTGCCACTTATATCTAATTGCAGGAATTTTAGTTGTTGTATATTTAAATATCACAAAACCTATTATTGACACTATTCCAAGTGTTAGTCCGCCAGCACCTCTCATAAAATTACTTGCATTCATAATGACGGCTGTTGGGGTAGGTAATGCAACACCCATTCCCTCATACATTTCAGCAAATACTGGAACAACTTTAATTAACATGAACACCATTACAGTTATCGCAACCGTAAACATCACCACTGGATAAGTTAATGCACTTTTAATTTTCTTTTTAACTTTTTCTCTTTTTTCTAATGAATCTACTAATTTTAAGAGGAAATCATCAAGTTTACCGCTGGCCTCTCCAGCTTTAATCAAATTTATATAAATATTATCAAATATTTTAGGGTATTTCTCAAAACATTTAGAAAGAGTTATACCACCTTCAAGACTTTTCCTAACATCCTCTATTATTTCTTTCATGGTTGGATGTTCTATTTGGTCTCTAAGCATCGTTAAAACATTTAAAATTGGTAAACCTGCCTTTACCATTGTTGCAAATTGCTTGGAGAAGAGCATTACATCCGCAGGAGTGACTTTTTTCTTACCAAAAGAAAAGCCACTTTTTTTACCCTTTTCTTTTTCAGCTTTTTTCTTTTTAAGTTTGGTTAAGTTGGTAATGATTATTTTTTGCTCTTTAAGTTTAAAAGAAGCTTCTTCTTGATTTATAGCCTCTATTTCACCTTCAATATATTTACCTGCAGATATTCCTTTGTAAGAAAAAGTTTCAGCTGACATTTACTACTCCATAGAGAGAACTCTATCATACTCTCTAAAATTCAAATCACCTGTTAGGATTAATTCTCTTCCCATGTCTTGCATTGTCCTAAAGCCTTCGTTTGAAGCAATTTCTTTAAGTTCTGGCGTTGTTGCTTTTCTTAGAATTGCTTCTTTAATTGGTTTTGTAACATTTAAAATTTCATAAATACCCATTCTGCCTTTATAACCAGTATCTTTACATTTAGAACAACCGCTGCCCTTTTGAACTTTTGCTCTTGAAGCTTGCTCAACGGTAAACCCTAAATCAGCTAAAGCTTTAGGGGTTATGTCTTCATCTGGCACTCTACATTCTGAGCAGGTTTTTCTTGCTAATCTTTGCGCTAAAACTAGTGAGACGGCTGCACTAATCAAATAATCAGGTGTTCCCATGTTTTGTAATCTTGTAATTGTGCTTGGTGCATCATTTGTGTGAAGTGTACTGAATACCAAGTGACCCGTTAAAGCAGCCTTTAATCCGATATCAACTGTTTCTTTATCCCTCATCTCACCAACTAGAATTATTTCTGGGTCTTGTCTTAAAAAAGATCTTAGGGCAGTAGAAAAGTTAAAACCAATATCATCTTTAATTTGAACTTGTCCAACACCATCTAATTCATATTCAACAGGATCTTCAGCTGTTAAAATATTAAGATGAGGTTTAGAAACCTCTTTTAGAATACTATAGAGTGTTGTTGTTTTACCTGATCCAGTAGGACCAGTAACAAGAACTAAACCTTGCGTTCCGTGAATTGCTTTTCTCAAATTTTTTAAATCGTTTTCTTCAAAATTAAGTTGTTCTAAACTGATGTCTCCTGCATCTTTATTTAAAACCCTCATTACTATTCTTTCATTTGTTGCAGTTGGTAAAATCGAAAGACGAAGGTCAACTACTTTTCCATCAATTTTAAATGGAATTGCTCCATCTTGAGGAAGTCTTCTTTCAGCAATATCTAGTTTTCCCATAATCTTAAATCTTGTAACTACAGCTCCATAATTTGAATGAAGAAATTTTTTAAAATGTTCTTGTTCTTGCAAAATTCCGTCTAATCTATACCTAACTCTTGATGTAAATCGATAAGGTTCAATATGAATATCTGAAACTCCTGATTTAATTGCTTCTGCTACAACTGCTGTACTAA
>CABYRT010000002.1 GCA_902521355.1 uncultured Pelagibacteraceae bacterium | reverse complement strand
TTTATATCCATCTATTGATTTAGAATTAGATAAAACTAATTTCGAAAATAAAAAAATTTTTAATATGTATGTTAAAAAAAATAGAGATGATTTGTTAATTTTACCAAGATTTGATTCAATTACAAAAAAATCAATAGTTGAGATAAAATCTTTAAATTCATTTGAAACAATTCATAAATATTCTCCTAAAATTAATCAAATACATAACGAAAATCCTAATCGAGAATATCTTCTGAAGGATCATAATGAAAAAAGATTTTTAATATTCAATCCATTATTATTAGATGATGGGTCCATAGTTTTTCATGGTAATGGATCACAATTAATTAAAATTGATACTTGCAGTAATTTAATATGGCAAACTGATGAAATTTTTTTTCATCATTCACTTAATATTAATCATGATAATAATTTTTGGGTACCTGGAAAAAAAGAATTAGGAAATGATTTGATAAATAATGCGAAAAAACAAACTGATTCAATTACCTTGGTTTCTAATAATGGAGATATTTTATTAAATAGATCTATTTTGGAAATCTTTACTGAAAATCAATTAGATATTTTTTTGTTAACAAATGACATAACTAATGAAAATCCTTATTATTTAAATGATATTGAGCCAGTTAATTTTAAAAGTAAAATTTGGGAAATGGGAGATTTATTCTTAAGTTTAAAACATATAAATTCTGTTATTCAATACAGACCAAAGACAAACAAAATTATTAATATTTTGTTTGGTTTAAAAAATCCTGATAGGATTGTATTTTTTGATAATAAAGAAAAAAAAGTTAAAAAAATTTATTATGAAGAGTTATACCTACAACATGATGTTGATATAATCGAAGATGGAGTAATTTCAATATTTAATAATTCAAATTATAATGTTAGTTCTTCAATAAAATTTAACTTTAAGAATATGGAATTAGAAAAAATATTTGAAAATAGCTATATTAAGCATAAAATTAAAACTAAATCACAAGGATTGAGTGAATTTTTAAATGATGGTTCTTTATTAATTGAGGAACAAAATAGTGGAAGATTATTATTACTAAGTTCTACTGGACAATTAGAATGGGAATTTATTAATAAGGACGATAATGAGAAAATTTATGCATTGTCGTGGGCAAGAATTAATACAGATAAAAAGTTAAATATCTTTGACAAGAGATGTTGATTTTATCATTATCAAAATAATTTTACTTATTTCTCTTGTTCAATTATAAATATTAGCATAAATACTCATGAAATTCATTAATGCCCTCGTGGTGAAATTGGTAGACACAAAGGACTTAAAATCCTTGCCCTTTTGGGAGTGCCAGTTCGAGTCTGGCCGAGGGCACCACTAATGGTTAATCCTTTTATTGTTTCAGATAAAAATTCTAAATCATCTAAAATTAAAAAAGCAGTTCTAAAAAGAATTAAGTCATATTCTTTATCAAAATCAAATTTAATAATCGTAATAGGTGGAGATGGTTTTATGCTAGAAACATTAAAAAAATATAACAAGTATAAAAAACCTTTTTATGGAATAAATTCTGGAAACTATGGTTTCCTCATGAATAAATTTTCTGAAAAAACGAATTATAAAAATTTAAGTAAAGGAAGATTGGTATCAATATCTCCTTTAGTAATGAGTGTGAAAAATAAAAGTAATGTAACTAAAAAATCAATAGCTATTAATGAAATTTCAGTTCTTCGACAGAGTAGACAAACTGCATCATTAACAATTTTAAATGGAAAAAAACAAATTATTAAACATTTAATTTCTGACGGCGTTTTGGTTTCAACTCCAGCTGGAAGCACAGCTTATAATCTTTCAGTTCATGGTCCTGTTTTAGGTATTGACTCTAATAAATTATCAATAAGTCCAATAAGTGCATTCAGACCAAGAAGGTGGAAAGGCAAAGTTATAAGCGATAAATCAAAAATTATAATTAAAAATTTAAATCCAAAAAAAAGACCTATAAGTGCTGTCGCAGATAATATTGAAGTTAGAAATGCAAAATTAATTTCTATAAAAACAAACAAAAAAATTAAGTTTAATTTAATATTTGATAAAAATAGAAGCCTTGAACAAAAAATCAAAATAGAACAGTTAAGAAACGAAACAAATTGATGGTGCCCCCGCACGGACTCGAACCGCGGACCTATTGATTACAAATCAATTGCTCTACCAGCTGAGCTACAAGGGCATGAAGAGTTTTGTATTACGATTTTTAAGATTATCAAGCTATATTTTTATATTTATTTATATGATGAAAAACTATTGCTGCACTATTTGATATATTTAAACTCTCTATTTTTTTATTTATTTCTATTTTTACTGAAAAATCTGTATATTTTTTTGTATGCTCTCTCATACCAAATCCCTCTGAACCAAAAAGTAAAATATTTTTACCTTCCCATTTAATATCATCAAATCGTTTATCGCTATTTGCCTCAAAACCATAAATCCAAAAATTTTTCTCTCTTAAAAATTTAAGTGTTGTATTTATGTTAGATACTTCAAATATATTGACATGTTCCATGCATCCACTTGCAGCTTTATACATGAGCTTACTCTCTGATGGGAAATGTCTTTCTTTAATAATTATTCCATCTATTTCAAAAGAGGCTGCACTTCTAATTAATGAACCTATATTTCTGGGATCCGTTACTTCATCCAGACATGCAATTGTCAAATCTTTTTTTGATTTGATAAATTCCTTTAAATTATTTTTTTCAAAATGTTCTATTTCAGCAACATAACCTTGATGGGTAATTCCATCTTTTGAACAATATTTGTCTAGTTCTTTTCTCGTTTTAAAATAAATTTTTAAATCTTTAAGAAGATTTTTTCTTGAACTTACTCTATGTATATTTTTTTTACTTTCTTCTGTAAGAAAAACTTTTAATACTTTCCTTTGTGGGTTTCGTAATGCTTCAATAACAGCGTGTTTTCCAACTATAAAAAAAGGTGATTTGTTCATAATAATTGTAGAATTTACACTATTTATTGAGCTATTTTCCTATATTTCACGTATTGCATTTGTACAATAAAAATATATAAAACGCATGTTGTTTAAAGCTTTATTGAACATGGGGTGCTTCCCCCTAGATTATATTAAGGAGGGGTACCAAAGCGGTCAAATGGGGCGGGCTGTAAACCCGTTGACTTCGGTCTTCGAAGGTTCGAATCCTTCCCCCTCCACCATTCAATAAATTTTTTTTATAACACGGAGTGTACTTGGGTGTTGCGGGTGTAGTTCAATGGTAGAACGCTAGCCTTCCAAGCTGGATGTAAGGGTTCGATTCCCTTTACCCGCTCCAAAAAATTAAATTAAGGAAAAAAGAGGTAAATAAGTAATGTCAAAAGAAAAGTTTGTAAGAAATAAACCGCACTGTAATATTGGAACCATAGGTCATGTTGATCACGGTAAAACAACATTAACTGCTGCGATTACAAAAGTATTAGCAGAGTCAGGTGGTGCGCAATTTACTGCTTATGATCAAATTGATAAAGCTCCAGAGGAAAAAGAAAGAGGAATTACAATTTCAACTGCTCACGTAGAATATGAAACAGAAAAAAGACACTATGCACACGTAGATTGTCCTGGTCACGCAGATTATGTAAAAAATATGATTACAGGAGCTGCACAAATGGACGGCGCAATATTAGTTGTGAATGCTGCAGATGGCCCAATGCCACAAACTAGAGAGCATATTCTTTTAGCAAGACAAGTTGGGGTCCCAGCCATAGTTGTTTACTTAAACAAAGTTGATCAAGTTGATGATAAAGAAATGATCGAACTTGTTGAAGAAGAAATAAAAGATTTATTAACATCATATAAATTTCCAGGTGATAAAACTCCAATTATCAAAGGTTCGGCATTAGCTGCTGTTGAAGGTAGAGATGATGAGATTGGAAAAAACTCTATAATGGAGCTAATGAAATCTGTAGATGAATTTATTCCACAACCAGATAGACCAAAAGATAAGGATTTTTTAATGCCCGTTGAGGATGTTTTCTCAATTTCAGGAAGAGGTACAGTTGTAACTGGAAGAGTAGAGTCCGGAGTTATTAAAACTGGAGATGAAATAGAAATTGTTGGGATAAGAGAAACCAAAAAAACAGTTTGCACTGGAGTAGAAATGTTCAGAAAACTTTTAGACTCAGGTGAGGCAGGAGATAACATTGGTGCTCTTTTAAGAGGTGTGGAAAGAACTGATGTTGAAAGAGGCCAAGTTTTATGTAAACCTGGTTCAATTACTCCGCATACTAAATTTGAGGCTCAAGCATATGTATTGAAAAAAGAAGAAGGTGGAAGACATACACCATTCTTTACAAAGTACAGACCTCAATTTTACTTTAGAACGACTGATGTTACAGGTGAAGTAGAATTACCTGCTGGTACTGAAATGGTTATGCCAGGTGATGATGCTAAATTTACAGTAAAATTAATTACACCGATAGCGATGGCAGAGAAATTAAACTTTGCTATTAGAGAAGGTGGTAGAACAGTAGGAGCTGGAGTAGTAACTAAAATCATAGAGTAAACTCCATAGGAGTGTAGCTCAATTGGTAGAGCGCCGGTCTCCAAAACCGGAGGTTGGGGGTTCGATTCCCTCCGCTCCTGCCAAAAATATTTATTATGAAGAATCCTTTGAAATTTATCCAGGATGTGAAGCAAGAAGCTTTTAAAGTGACTTGGCCAACAGGCAAAGAGGTTATCCAAGGATCTTTGATGGTAGTGGCTATGGCCATAGTTGCAGCTTTATTTTTCCTTTTGTTGGATCAAGTACTTCAGTTTTTTTTAGAACTAGTTTTAAAGGTTAATCTGTAATGAAAAATTGGTATATCGTACAATCGCATTCAAGTTTTGAAAATAAAGTTGCTCAAGAAATAAAGGATGAAGCTACAAAAGCTAATCTAGTAGACAAGATTGAGGAAATTATTGTTCCAACTCATGATATTACTGAAGTTAAAAGAGGAAAAAGAGTACAAAGAAAAAAAAAATACTTTCCAGGATATGTCTTGTTGAAGAGTGAAATGGATAGCACTATTTATCACATGATTAAAAACTTAAAAAAAGTAAGTGGTTTTTTAGGAACGAAAGGTACACCAATTCCAGTATCTGAAAAAGAAATCGAAAAAATACTTGGTCAGATCAAAGACGGCGTAGTACAACCAAAATCTGGTGTTGAATACAATGTTGGTGAAAAAGTACAAGTTATAGATGGTCCTTTTGCGTCATTCAGTGGTTTGGTTGAAGATATAGATGAAGAAAAATTGAGATTAAAAGTATCAGTATCAATATTTGGAAGACCAACACCTGTGGATTTAGAATATAGTCAAGTAGAAAAGGCAAGCTAATGGCAAAAAAAGAAATAAGTGGATATATAAAGTTACAAATCAATGGAGGTCAAGCTAATCCAGCTCCTCCTGTGGGCCCAGCATTAGGTCAAAGAGGAATAAATATAATGGAATTTTGTAAGGCATTTAATGAAAAAACTAAATCATTTGCAGGTAAACCTGTTCCAGTAATAATAACCGTATATAAAGATAAAAAATTTGATTTTATAATCAAATCACCACCAGCCTCTCATTTTATTAAAGAAGCAGTAAAATTAAAAAGTGGTTCTAAAGAACCAGGTAGGAATATTGTTGCTAAAATTTCTATGAAACAATTAAAAGAAATAGCTGAAAAAAAAATGTCAGATTTGAATGCTCATAATGTTGACGAAGCAGCAAAAATTATAGCAGGATCGGCTAGATCTATGGGTATTGAGGTAGTAGAATAATGTCTTCAAAAAGATTTAAAAAATTACCAGAAAAAACCAGAGATTTACAATCTGAGGAATTGTCTAAATTAATTCCTATTATAAAACAAAATTGTACAACAAAATTTGATGAATCTTTAGATTTAAGTTTTCAAATTAATAACAAACAAAAGAAAAGTGAAATTAATATTAGAACAGTTATTAATTTACCAGGCGGAAGTTCAAAAAAAGTGAAGGTTGGAGTTGTTTGTGAAGATAATAAGTCACAAGAAGCAAAGGATGCTGGAGCAGAAGTTGTTGGCGGCGATGAACTTATAGAAGAAATAAAGCAAGGAAATATTAACTTTGAAAAATTGATTTGTACACCAGGAATGATGATTAAACTTTCAAAATTAGGAAAAGTTCTTGGTCCGAAAGGATTAATGCCAAATCCAAAACTGGGATCAGTAACTAATGATATAAAAAAAGCTATAACTGATGCAAAATCTGGACAAGTTGAAATAAGAAACGATAAAGATGGAAATATAGGTTTAAGTATAGGAAATAAGTCATTTTCAGACGATAAATTACTATTGAATTTTAATGCGGTCTTAGATGCATTAGAAAAGGAAAAATCAAATAATACAATTAAAGGGGATTTAATTAATCAAGCTTTTATAACCTCAACAATGGGCGTGTCATACAAAATTAAATTAGGTAAGAGTATTTAGTTATGATGAATAAAGAACAAAAGAAACAGTATATATCAGATATGACAAGTCAGTTCGAAAATTCTGAAGCTGTAATAGTTACTCATTATCAAGGTTTAACTATGAAACAGCTTGATGACTTAAGAGCTAAAATGAGAGAACATGGCATAAAATTTAAAATTACAAATAATAGAATAACAAAATTGGCTTTAGAAAAAACCAGATGCAAAGATCTTTCTAATTTGTTTTCAGGCCCTACTGCTGTGGCTTTATCCGAAGATGCAATAACCTCTGCAAAAATTTTAACAAATTTCTCTAAAGAAAATGAAAATTTAAAGATTCTTGGCGGAATCATGGGTTCTGACATTTTAGACGTTGCTGGCGTTAAAAATGTAGCTACTCTACCTTCATTAGATGAGGCTAGGGCTAAAATAGTAGGAATTTTGAGGTCTCCAGCACAAAAAATAGCAAGTATTTTACTTGCGCCAGCGTCAAAAATCGCTATTTTAGCGCTCGAAAAATCAAAAAAATAACCAGGGACAAGATTTAATATGGCTGACTTAAATAAAATTATAGATGACTTATCAAGTTTAACTGTTGTAGAAGCAGCTGAACTTTCAAAACAATTAGAAGAAAAATGGGGTGTGACTGCAGCAGCAGCTGTAGCAGCAGCACCAGCAGCAGCAGGTGGTGCGGCACCAGCAGAGGAAAAAGATGAATTCACAATAATGCTTACAGCTGCAGGTGATAAAAAAATAAATGTTATTAAAGAAGTTAGAGCAATTACTGCTTTGGGTCTTAAAGAAGCAAAAGATTTAGTTGAAGGTGCACCAAAAGAAGTCAAGTCAGGTGTAAATAAAAAAGAAGCAGAAGAGATTAAGCAAAAACTCGAAGCAGCTGGCGCAAAAGTAGAACTAAAATAAATTAGATAGGATTATTTACTGGTTATATTTTTAATCAGTAGTAGAGATGCAATTATCTTTTACAGAAAAGAAAAATATAAGAAAAAGTTTTGGTAAGCTTAAAGAAAGTTTATCTATACCAAATCTTATAGAGGTACAAAAAAATTCTTATAAAGAACTTACAGAATTTAAACATGATGTAGAGCAACACCTTGTAAAAGGTTTTGATAGAGTTTTTAAAAGTATTTTCCCAATTGAGGACTTAAATGATAAAGCAACTTTAGAATATGTATCTTATAAACTAGAAAAACCAAAATTTGATGTTGATGAATGTATAGCTAGGGGCTTAACTTATTCAGCTGCACTTAAATGTACATTAAGGTTAGTTGTATATGAAATAGATCAAGAAAATAACACAAAAGATATTCTATCTGCGAAAGAACAAGAAGTTTACATGGGTGAAGTGCCAATGATGACAAACAGCGGAACCTTTATAACGAATGGAGTTCAAAGAGTTGTTGTAAATCAAATGCACAGAAGTCCTGGTGTATTTTTTGATCACGATAAAGGTAAATCACATGCAAGTGGTAAACTGTTATTTAATTGTCGTGTTATTCCTAATCGTGGATCATGGTTAGATTTTGAATTTGATGTAAAGGATTTGTTATATTTTAGAATTGATAGAAAAAAGAAAATATTAGTTTCTACTTTATTGCAAGCTTTAGGATTTTCAAAAAATGATATTGTTGATGAATTTTATCAAAAAGAAACATTAAATTATGATAAAAATTTAAACAAGTGGAAAACTAGGTTTGATCCAGAAAATTACAAAGCCAAAAATTTTTCAGAAGAAGTAATTAATGCAAAAGATAATAAAGTAGTTGTAAAATTAGGTGAAAAAATCAATTTCTTAACTGCAAAAAAACTTTCAAATGATGGTCTAAAAGAAATTTTTGTTTCTAGCGAATCTCTGTATGGTAAGTTTTTACATAGAGATATTAAAGTTGGAGAAGATGAATTTAAAATCGGAACAGAATTAAATGAAACTATAATTAGTAAAATTATTGAAGCTGATATTAAATCTATAGATATTTCTAGAACTAACTCAATAAATAAAGGTCCATACTTATTGCTAAGTATTTTCAATGATAAAAATGAAAATAAAAATGATGCTATTACAGAAATTTATAAAGTTTTAAGACCTGGAGAACCTCCAACAATAGAGATCGCTACCCAAATATTTAATAACTTATTTTTTAGCTCTGACAGATATGATTTATCAGATGTTGGAAGAGTAAAAATGAATTCAAGATTAGAACTGACTTGTTCTGATAAAATTACAATTTTAAGAAATGATGACATACTAGCTATAATTCAGAAAATGTTAGACTTAAGAGATGGTAAAGATGAAATTGATGACATTGATCATTTAGGTAACAGAAGAGTAAGGTCAGTTGGTGAACTTGTAGAAAATCAAGCACGAATTGGTGTTTATAGAATGGAGAGAGCTATAAAAGAAAAAATGACTACCCTAGATGTTGAGTCAGCAATGCCTCAAGATTTAATAAATGCTAAACCTTTAACAATTTCTTTAAAAGACTTCTTTGCTACCTCACAACTGTCTCAGTTTATGGATCAAACTAATCCACTTTCCGAAATCACACATAAGAGAAGAGTGTCTGCTTTAGGACCAGGTGGTTTAACAAGAGAAAGAGCAGGGTTTGAAGTCAGAGATGTTCATCCAACTCATTATGGAAGAATTTGCCCAATTGAAACGCCAGAGGGACCGAACATTGGTCTAATTAATAGTTTATCTACATATTCAAAAATAAATAAATATGGTTTCATTGAAAGCCCATATAAAAAGGTAAAAGATGGTATCGTGCAAAATAATATTGAATATTTATCTGCCATGGAAGAGACCAAATTTACTATTGCACAAGCTAATTCTCTTATTGACAAAAATGGTAAGTTTACTGAAGAATTAGTTTCTTGTAGACAAAATTTAAATTTCATATTAGCTAAACCAGATAGCATAGATTATATCGATGTTTCTCCAAAGCAGCTTGTATCAGTTGCTGCATCATTAATTCCATTCTTAGAAAACGACGATGCTAATAGAGCGTTAATGGGATCTAACATGATGAGGCAGGCAGTTCCTTTATTAAAACCAGAAGCTCCACTTGTTGGTACAGGTATCGAAAGTGATGTTGCACTTGACTCAGGAGTTACAATTGTTGCAAGACGTGATGGTGTTGTTGACAAGATTGATGGTAAGAGAATTGTTATTAAAGCTTCTGGAGAAAAAGATTATTCTAAATCAGGTGTAGATATTTATAATTTACAGAAATTTAAAAGATCTAATCAAAACACCTGCATAAATCAAAAACCGTTAGTAAGAGTAGGTGATAAAGTTAAATCTGGTGACATTATAGCTGATGGACCGTCTACTAAAGTTGGTGAACTAGCTTTAGGTAAAAATGTAACTGTAGCCTTCATGCCTTGGCAAGGTTACAACTTTGAAGATTCAATATTAATTTCAGAGAGATGTGTAACAGATGATGTATTTACATCTATACACATAGAAGAATACGAAGTAATGGCTAGAGATACAAAATTGGGTGAGGAAGATATAACTAGAGATATTCCAAATGTTAATGAGGAATCTTTAAAAAACTTAGATGAGTCAGGAATAGTTTATATTGGTGCTGAAGTTAAACCAGGAGATATTTTGGTTGGCAAAGTTACTCCTAAAGGAGATACCGCATCAGGCCCTGAAGAAAAACTATTAAGATCAATATTTGGAGAAAAAGCAATTGATGTTACTGATACATCATTAAAAATGCCAAGTGGAAGCGGTGGTATTGTAGTTGATGTAAGAGTTTTTAATAGACATGGTATTGATAAAGATGAAAGATCAATAACTATTGAGAGAGCAGAAATCGAGAGTGTTCAAGAAGATAAAAAAGTTGAAGAAGAAATTTTAGAAAGAAGTATAAAACAGAGATTGTCATCAATATTAAATGGAACAAAAACTAATAAAAAAGTTAAAGATGTTGAGTCTAATACAATTATATCTGATGAGATAATTAATAATTTACCTGTTTCTGATTTATTTAAAATATCAGTAGATGAGCAAGATAAAGTATCTTCATTGTCTCAAATTAAAGATCAGTACAATAGCGCTAAACAAGATATTCAAGAAAGATTTGAAGATAAAGTTTTAAAAATTAGACAGGGTGACGATTTATTACCTAGTGTTATGAAAATGGTTAAAGTTTTTGTCGCTATAAAAAGAAGACTTAGACCAGGAGATAAAATGTCAGGAAGACATGGAAATAAAGGTGTTGTAAGTAAAATAGTTCCAGTTGAAGATATGCCCTATAGAGAAAATGGTAAACCAGTTGATATAGTTCTTAACCCATTAGGTGTTCCGAGTAGGATGAATGTTGGTCAAATATTAGAGACACACTTAGGATGGTCCTGCACAGAGTTAGGCGAGAAGTTAAATCAGTTAGTAAACGAAAACCAAAAGAAAATTGAAAAGACAGAGAAGATTAAATCATTTTTGAAGAATGTGTATGGTAAAGAAATATATGATGAAGATATTGAAAAATTAAATCAATCTGAATTTGAGGATTTATGTTCAAACATAAGATATGGTGTTCCAATAGCTACACCAGTATTTGATGGCGCTAAAGAAAACGATGTTACCAAAATGTTAGAATTAGCTGAATTGCCAAACTCAGGTCAAACTACACTTTGGGATGGAAGAACTGGCGAAAAATTTGATAGACCTGTTACAGTCGGAACGATTTATATGTTAAAACTTCATCATCTAGTTGAAGATAAAATTCATGCGAGATCCACTGGTCCTTACAGCTTAGTAACACAACAGCCTCTTGGAGGTAAAGCACAATTAGGAGGTCAGCGTTTTGGTGAAATGGAAGTTTGGGCATTAGAGGCTTATGGAGCATCATACACTCTTCAAGAAATTCTTACTGTTAAGTCAGATGATGTAGCTGGAAGAGTAAAAGTCTATGAAACTATAGTTAAAGGTGAAGAAAATTTTGAATCAGGAATACCAGAGTCATTTAATGTTTTAGTTAAAGAAATTAAATCTTTAGCACTAAATGTGGAGCTAAATTAATATGAGTAAAGAATTAACAGATCTATTTAAATCTTCAGAAATTTCAGAAGCTCAAAATTTTAATAGCATCAAAATAACTCTTGCTAGTCCAGAGAAAATTAAATCTTGGACCTATGGAGAAATTAAAAAGCCTGAAACAATAAATTACAGAACTTTTAGACCTGAAAAGGATGGATTATTTTGTGCAAGAATATTTGGACCTATAAAAGATTATGAATGTCTTTGTGGAAAATATAAGCGAATGAAATTCAGAGGAATTATATGCGAAAAATGTGGTGTTGAGGTTACTAAGTCAAATGTCAGACGTGAAAGAATGGGTCACATTAATTTAGCAACTCCAGTTGCACACATATGGTTCTTAAAATCGTTACCAAGTAGAATATCACTTGCGATAGATATGAAGCTTAAAGAGGTAGAAAGAGTACTCTATTTTGAAAACTTCATAGTTATTGAACCAGGTTTAACTGGACTTAAGAAGAACCAGCTTCTAGGTGAAGAAGAACTTATAAAATATCAAGACGAGTATGGTGAAGAGTCGTTTACCGCTGGTATTGGAGCTGAAGCAATTCTAGAAATTTTAAAATCAATAGATTTAGAACAAGAAAAAGAAGCTTTAATCAAATCTATTAAAGAGACAAAATCGAAAGTTTCAGAAGAAAGATCAATTAAAAGATTAAAACTTATTGAGTCTTTTATAGAGACTGGAAATAAACCAGAATGGATGATTTTAACAACAATACCAGTAATACCTCCTGAGCTAAGACCATTAGTTCCTTTAGATGGAGGTAGATTTGCTACTTCTGATTTAAATGACTTATATAGAAGAGTTATAAATAGAAATAACCGTTTAAAAAGATTAATGGATCTAAAAGCCCCAGACATAATTGTAAGAAATGAAAAGCGAATGCTTCAAGAATCAGTAGATGCATTATTTGACAATGGTAGAAGAGGAAGAGTAATTACAGGAACAGGTAAAAGACCATTAAAATCTTTAGCAGAGATGTTAAAAGGTAAACAAGGACGATTTAGACAAAATTTATTGGGTAAAAGGGTCGATTATTCTGGAAGATCAGTAATAGTAGTTGGACCAGACTTAAAATTACATGAATGCGGTTTGCCAAAAAAAATGGCTTTAGAATTATTTAAACCATTTTTATATGCAAGATTAAATAAACTTGGATTAGCTTCTACAATAAAGCAAGCTAAAAAACTTGTTGAAAGAGAAAGAAATGAAGTTTGGGATGCGCTAGAATTAATTGTTAGAGAACATCCAGTTATATTAAATAGGGCACCAACATTACATAGATTAGGTGTTCAAGCTTTTGAACCGAAATTAATTGAAGGTAATGCAATTGAATTACATCCACTAACTTGTGCTGCATTCAATGCAGATTTTGATGGTGATCAAATGGCAGTGCACGTGCCATTAAGTTTAGAGGCACAATTAGAAGCAAGAGTTTTAATGATGTCTACAAACAATATTTTAAGCCCATCAAATGGAAAACCTATAATTGTTCCAAGTCAGGATATGATTTTAGGTATATATTATCTTTCTCAACCACCATATCAAACTGATAGAGTTGAAGGATATTTTGTAAACACCTCTGAGATTGAGCATGCTTTAGAAATTGGTCAGATCAAAGTTCACTCAAGGATTGTCTCAAGATTTGCAACTGTTGATGAAAAGGGTAATAAAAAATATGAAAAACATATAAGTACAGCTGGAAGATTTCTTTTAGCAAATTTAATTCCAAAAAACATCAATAATAAATTTGCGCTAATTGACAGATTATTGCCTAAGAAAATAGTATCTGAGGTTATTGATCATGTTTTCAGATTTTCTGGCCAAAAAAATACAGTAATTTTTTGTGATAAATTAAAAGATCTTGGCTTCAAACATGCCTTTAAAGCTGGAATATCATTTGGTAAAGACGATTTAGTAATTCCAGATAACAAACAACAATTAATTGATGAAACTAAAAAATTAATTTCTGATTATGAAAATCAATATGCAGAAGGATTAATAACTAGAGGTGAGAAATACAATAAAGTTATTGATGCGTGGTCAAAATGTACAGATAAAGTCGCATCCGAAATGATGAAAAGAATTTCTGCTACAGAAATGACAGAAGATGGCCTAAAAATTAATTCAGTATTTATGATGGCTGACAGTGGAGCAAGAGGTTCTGCTGCCCAAATGAAACAGTTGGCAGGTATGAGAGGATTAATTGCTAAACCATCTGGAGAAATTATAGAATCTCCAATTACATCAAACTTTAAAGAAGGGTTAACTGCATTAGAATATTTTAATTCAACACACGGAGCAAGAAAAGGACTAGCTGATACTGCATTGAAGACTGCAAGCTCAGGATACTTAACTAGAAGACTTTGTGATGTTGCTCAAGATTTAACTATCACTCAAGTAAAATGTGATAACCCAAGCTTTATTAAACTTACCGAGGTCTTAGAGGGTGGAAATATAATGGTCAGTTTATCAGAAAGAGCTCTTGGAAGAGTAACCGCAAAAGACGTTAAAAATCCATTAACTGGTGAAGTTTTAATAAAGAAAAATAGCATGATCGATGAGGCTGCATGCGAAAAAATTGATTCTGCAGGTGTAAAAAACTTAAATGTTTACTCAGTTATGACATGTAGTTTGAAAGAAGGTGTATGTGCCACTTGTTATGGAAGAGATTTATCAAGAGGTAAAATGGTTCATGTTGGTGAGGCGATTGGAATGATATCTGCCCAATCTATCGGTGAACCAGGAACTCAGCTTACAATGAGAACTTTTCACGTTGGAGGAACAGCATCAGTTAAACAAGACTCTCAAATTGTATCTAATACTGATGGTATATTAAAAATTGTTAACACAAATCTATTAGTAGACTCGAAAAAGAATTTAATTGTAATGGGTAGAAATACTGAATTATCAATAGAAGATGATAATGGATTACAAGTAGCTGCATATAAGGTTCCATATGGATCAAAACTTTTCTTTGAGAATGGTGATAAAGTTAAAAAAGGATCGAAAATATGTGAATGGGATCCATATACAACACCTGTTATAGCTGAAAAAGATGGAATAGCAAACTACGTAGATTTAATAGATGGTGTATCAATAGCGGAAACAACTGATGATGCAACTGGAATTTCTACAAAAGCAGTAGTTGATTGGAAAACACAATCAAAAAATACAGATTTAAAACCAAGAATTACTTTAAGAGATTCAAAAGGAAATGTTGTTAAAAAAGCTGATGATAATGAAGCAAGATATTATTTAGTTCCAGACTCAATATTATCTGTCAAAGATGGACAAAAAATTTCAGCTGGCGATGTAATAGCTAGACTTCCCAAAGAAACTACAAAGACTAAAGATATTACAGGAGGTTTACCAAGGGTTGCTGAATTATTTGAAGCAAGAAAAGCAAAAGATAGTGCAATCATTGCTGAAAATGACGGTAAAGTAATTTTTGGTAAAGAGGTAAGAGGAAAACAAAGAGTTACCATCGAGTCTGAAAATGGTGATACATCAAGCTATCTAATTCCAAAAGGAAAACACATAAATTTTAATCAAGGTGAAAAAATAAAAAAAGGTGAATATTTATTAGATGGTCAACCATTACCTCATGATATTCTTAGAATCTTAGGCATCGAAGAATTGACTGAATATTTTGTAAATCAAGTACAAGATGTTTATAGACTGCAAGGTGTAATTATAAATGATAAACACATTGAAGTTATCTTAAGACAAATGCTGAAAAAAGTTGAAGTTAAAACTCAAGGTGACAGCTCACTACTTCCTGGAGAAATTATTGATAGAATAAGATTTGAAAATATGAACGAGCAACTCATTAAAGATGGTAAAAATCCAGCTGTTGGAGAAAGAGTTTTAATGGGAATAACTAAAGCCTCACTTCAAACAGAGTCGTTTATTTCTGCTGCTTCTTTCCAAGAAACAACTAGAGTGTTAACAGATGCTGCTATTAAAGGTAAGGTAGATAAATTATCTGGATTAAAAGAAAACGTTATTGTAGGTAGATTAGTTCCTGCTGGAACCGGATCTGTTAAAAATTTGTGGAACAAGAAAGCTCGTTTAGACGATGAAAAATTCATTGCTGAGAACGAGAAGATTGAGCAAGCAGAAAGCCCAGTAAATCAATAAAAATTCATTATTTTTCTATGTCTTTTGATTTGACAAATGGAATTTCTATAGTATTTTGTGCGTGTTTTTGGTTGGAATGTAGTGACTTGTGCACTAAACGCTGCCACAAATAACCTGACAGTTATTTCATCTAAAATCAAACTTATATAAAAAATTTTATGCCAACAATTAACCAATTGTTAAGAAAAGGACGAGATAAACAAATAGCTAGGAATAAAGTTCCAGCATTACAAAAACAACCTTTGAAAAGGGGTGTTTGTGTAAAAGTTTATACAACTACTCCTAAGAAACCAAACTCAGCATTAAGAAAAGTTGCAAGAGTTAGATTATCAAATGGATTTGAAGTTACGGCATATATTCCTGGAGAGGGACATAATCTACAAGAGCACTCAGTAGTATTAATAAGAGGTGGACGTGTTAAAGACTTGCCTGGTGTGAGATATCATATACTGCGTGGTAATTTAGATACTCAAGGAGTTGCAAACAGAAAACAGAGACGTTCTTTATATGGAACGAAAAAAGGCAAATAAACATGTCCCGAAAAAGAAAAGCTCCAAAAAAAATTCCGATTGTAGATCCTAAATATAAATCAGTAATAATTCCAAAATTAATTAATTCAATAATGTTAGATGGAAAAAAAACTATCGCAGAAAAGATTGTTTACGATGCAATTGATAAAATTAAATCAAAATCAAAAGACGAACCTTTAACAGTATTTAATGATGCAATAAATAATGTAAGACCAACCGTAGAAGTTAGATCGAGACGTGTCGGTGGAGCTACTTATCAAGTTCCAGTAGAAGTTAAAGCTAAAAGATCTCAAGCGTTAGCATTAAGATGGATTATTGATGCATCAAGAAAAAGAAAAGATAAAAAAATGTCAGATAAGTTATTTAATGAAATTTTCGATGCATATCAAAAAAGAGGTTCAGCAATAAAAAAGAAAGAAGATACACATAAAATGGCAGAGTCAAATAAAGCTTTTGCACATTTTAGATGGTAAATAATATGGCAAAAACTCATCCACTAAATAAATATAGAAACATTGGCATCATGGCCCATATAGATGCCGGCAAAACTACAACTACTGAAAGAATTTTATATTATACAGGCAAGAGTCATAAAATTGGTGAAGTTCATGACGGTGCTGCCACGATGGATTGGATGGAACAAGAGCAGGAAAGAGGTATTACAATAACATCAGCTGCAACCACTTGTTTTTGGAGAGAGCATAGAATTAATATTATTGATACTCCAGGTCACGTAGATTTTACAATTGAAGTTGAAAGATCTTTAAAAGTATTGGACGGTGCAGTTGCTGTATTTGATGGTGTTGCTGGTGTTGAACCACAATCTGAAACAGTTTGGAGGCAAGCTGATAAATACAAAGTTCCAAGAATCTGTTTTGTTAATAAACTTGATAGAACTGGTGCAGATTTCTTTAGATGTGTGGATATGATTAAAGACAGACTTGGAGCCAAACCTTTGGTTATGCAAGTTCCTATTGGAATAGAGGCATCATTACAAGGAGTTGTTGATTTAGTTAAAATGAAAGCAATTGTTTGGAAAAATGAAGACCTTGGTGCTGAGTGGGAAGAAAAAGATATTCCAGATGATCTCAAAGATACATGTGATAAATACAGACAAGAATTAGTTGAGACAGCTGTTGAGCAAGATGAAAAACTAATGGAAGCCTATTTAGGTGGTGAGGAAATTAAACAAGAAGATTTGATTAAATGTGTACGAAAAGGATGTTTAAATTTCGAGTTTGTACCAGTTTTAACAGGTTCTGCTTTTAAAAATAAAGGTGTTCAGCCATTATTAGATGCTGTAGTAGATTATTTACCTAGTCCTGAGGATCTTGGATCTATTATGGGGACAAAACCAGGATCTGATGAGGAAGTTGAGATGAAGTTTGAGGATACTGCGCCTTTTTCAGCCTTAGCTTTTAAAGTCGCAACAGATCCATTTGTGGGAAGCCTTACATTTATTAGAATTTATTCTGGTACAGTTAAATCTGGAACTGGAGTTTATAATACTTCTTCAGATAAAGAAGAAAGAGTTGGAAGAATGCTTTTGATGCATGCTAATTCAAGAGAAGATATCAAAGAAGCAAGCGCAGGTGATATAGTAGCTCTTGCTGGATTAAAAAATACAATAACAGGTCATACATTGGCAAATAAAGATGCACCAGTATTGCTTGAGCCAATGGAATTTCCAGATCCAGTTATAGAAATTGCAGTTGAGCCTAAATCAAAAGCCGATCAAGAAAAAATGGGTGAAGCATTAGGAAGATTAGCTAAAGAAGATCCATCATTTAGAGTGTCATCTGACGAAGAGTCAGGTCAAACAATAATTAAAGGAATGGGTGAATTACATTTAGATATAATTGTTGATAGAATGAAAAGAGAATTCAAAGTTGAGGCAAATATAGGAGCACCTCAAGTTGCATACAGAGAAACAATATTAAATCCTGCTGAGTTTGATTATACACACAAAAAACAGAGTGGTGGAGCAGGACAGTTTGCTAGAGTAAAATTATCTGTTGAACCTCTAGAACCAGGTAAAGGTAGAGAAATTGAAAGCAAAATAAAAGGTGGAGCAATTCCAAAAGAATTTATACCTGGTGTTGAAAAAGGTGTAGAAACAATAGCTGATGGTGGAATTTTGGCTGGTTTTCCATTAATCGACTATAAAGTTACAATCTTAGATGGTTTACATCATGATGTTGATTCAAGCGTACTAGCTTTTGAACTTGCTTCAAGACAATGTTTTAAAGAAGCATGTGCTCGAGGAACCCTAAAGCTTTTAGAACCAGTAATGAGAGTAGAAGTAGTTACTCCAGAAGATTATATGGGCGATGTAATTGGTGATTTGAATAGTAGAAGAGGTCAAATAAGCACACAAGAGCAAAGAGGAAATGCAACAGTAATAACCGCAATGGTGCCATTAGCAAATATGTTTGGTTATATAAATAGCTTGAGATCCATGTCACAAGGTAGAGCTCAATACTCAATGTTTTTTGATCATTACGACAAGGTTCCACAAAATGTTCAAGATGAGGTAACCAAAAAAACAGGTTAATTATGGAAAAACAAAATATTAGAATTAAATTAAGAGCGTACGATAACAAGGTTTTAGATCAGTCCACTGAGGAGATCGTAAATACTGTTAAAAGAACAGGTGCTAATATTAAAGGTCCAATTCCTCTACCTACAAAAATAGAGAGATATACTGTTTTAAGATCCCCACATATTGATAAAAAAAGTAGAGAACAATTTGAAACCAGAACCCATAAAAGGTTAATTGATATTATTGAACCAACACCCGCAACAGTTGAGGCACTAATGAAACTTGATTTAGCATCTGGGGTAGATGTGGAGATTAAAATATAATGGATAATTTAGCTTTAATTGGAAAAAAAATAGGAATGTCTAGAGAATTTTTTAAAACTGGACAATCGGTACCAGTTACTGTTTTAAAAATGGAGACTGGAAGAGTAATAAACGTTATTAACAAAGAAAATAGAGGATATAGAGCAGTCCAAATTGGATTTGGAAAAATTAAAAATTCAAAACTAACCAAAGCAATGAAAGGCTATTTTGCTAAAAAAAATACTGAGCCAAAAAAAACACTTAAAGAGTTTAGATTAGAAAATACAGAAAATTTTAAAGAAGGAAATGAAATTGGATTAGAAATATTTGAGAATGTTAAATTTGTTGATGTTAAATCTAAGACAATTGGTAAAGGATTTGCAGGAGCCATGAAGAGGCATAATTTTGGTGGATTAAGGGCTACTCACGGTGTTTCAATTTCACATAGATCACATGGATCAACAGGACAAAGGCAAGATCCAGGTAAAGTTTTTAAAGGAAAAAAAATGGCTGGTCATATGGGAGATAAAATTAGAACTATACAAAACATTGAAGTTATAAAAACTGATAAAGAAAATAATTTGCTATATTTAAAAGGTTCAATTCCTGGTTCAAAAAATACAGAAGTTTTAATTAGAAAATCTGTCAAAAATATTAATCGAATGTCAATTGATGAAAAAATTGAGCAAATTGAAAAACAAAAAAAATCACCAGATAAAAAGAAAAAATAAATGAAAATAGATAAATTAAGCATTGATGGAAAAAAACAGAGTATAGAAGTGCTCGATAAAATTTTTAGTGCTAAAGTTAACAATCAATTAGTTACTGGTGTTATTTATAAATTAAACGCAAACTTTAAAGGTAGAAAAGCAAAGACAAAGCAAAGAAATGAAATAACTGGTTCAACGTCTAAAATTTACTCACAAAAAGGCACAGGTAACGCTAGACACTCAAGTAAAAAGGCTCCTATATTTGTAGGTGGTGGAATAGCTCATGGACCAAAAGGTCAGGATAATTATAAAACTAGAAAGTTGAATAAGAGTGAAAAAAAAATGAGTATAGCCTCACTTATTACTGAGAAAAATAAATCTAATAATGTAATTATTTTTGATGATTTTGGAAAAAAAATTGAAAAAACAAAAGAAATGTTTGAACTTTTAAAGAAGTTTGATGCAAATAATTCATTATTAATAGTAGATATAAAATCAAAAGAAAATATCCTAAGGTCAACTAAAAATATTCCTAATGTTAAATTAACAGACGCAAATCATTTCAGTGCATTTGATCTAGTTAAATATAAAAAAATTATTTTTACCGAGAGCTCGGTTAAAGAATTGGAAAAAAGGTATCAATAATGGATAAACTAAGCTTATACGATAAAATTTTATTTCCTGTTGTAACTGAAAAATCAACAAACTTGTCAGAACAAAATAAAATTGTTTTTAAGGTGCCTCAAGGTGCTAATAAAAAAACTTTAAAAGGATCAATTGAAAAAATTTTTAAAGTTAACGTAACAAAAATTAATATTATTAATAAGAAAACATTAATTAAATCTACTAGAGGAAAAAAAGTTAAAAAGAAAGGTTTTAAAAAAGCAATTATTACTCTTAAAAAAGGTCAAAATATTGACTTAACAACAGGAATTTAAATTATGGCTCTAAAAACATTTAAACCTTACACGAAATCTACCAGAGGCACTATTTTAACAAGTAGAGAAGGATTATGGAAAGGTAAACCTTATAAGCCATTAACAAATGCAAATTATTCATCAAAAGGTAGAAATAATTATGGTCGTATAACATCTAGAAATCATGGTGGAGGACATAAACACAAGTACAGAAAAGTTGATTTTTATAGAAAAAAGAACGATATGAAAGCTATTGTAGAAAGAATTGAATATGATCCAAACAGATCATGCCATATAATGTTAGTTAAATTTGAAGACAATCAAAAATTTTATTATCTAGCTCCACAAAAAATAAAAGTTGGTGATCACATTCAAAATGGTTCTTCCTCAGAAATTAAAATAGGGAATTGTTTGCCATTACAGGATATTCCAGTAGGTATTGATATACATAATGTTGAAATACAGCCAGGCGCTGGTGGAAAAATAGCAAGAGCTGCTGGTTCGTCGGTAACAATTTCAGGTATTGATGGAAATTACTCAATTATAAAAATGACCTCAGGTGAAGTCAGAAAAATAGATTCAAGAGCATTGGCTACAATTGGAGTATTATCTAATCCGGATCAAAAAAACATTAAAATTGGAAAAGCTGGCCGATCAAGATGGTTGGGAAGAAGGCCACATACCAGAGGGGTTGTTAAAAATCCAGTAGATCACCCTCATGGTGGTGGTGAAGGAAAATCTGCAGGTGGTAGACATCCTGTTTCACCTACTGGACAATCAGCCAAAGGATTAAAAACAAGAGACAATAAAAGAACTGATAAATTTATAATAAGAAGAAGAAAGAAGAAGAGAGCTTAATTTATGGCAAGATCTGTTTGGAAAGGACCGTTTGTTGAGGAAAGTTTAATTAAAAAAGTCGAAAAGATAAAAAACGATCCTAATAAAAAACCTATTAAAACTTGGTCTAGAAAGTCTACAATAATACCTGACTTCGTTGGATTTAGTTTTTTAATTTACAATGGTAAAAAATTTATTCCAATAACAGTTTCTGAAGACATGGTGGGACATAAATTTGGTGAATTTGCTCCAACAAGACAGTTTTTTGGTCATACACCAGCTGATAAAAAAGCAAAAGTTGAGGGTGGAACTAAGGGAGCTGATAAGAAATAAAAATGAGTAAAAAAAAAGATATAGATTTAAAACAAGTTAGATCAATAAATAAAAATGTAAGATCTAGCGTAAGAAAATTAAAACCTATACTTAAATCTATAGTTGGTAAAAAAGTAGAGATTGCAATTAGAGATTTATCTTTCTCAGAAAAAAGAATTTCTAAAGATGTTAAAAAAACAATTTCATCCGCAGTTGCTAATGCAGAAAATAATTTTCAATATGATATTGACAATTTGGTAGTTAAAGAGGCTTTTTGTGGAAAACAGGTAATCATGAAAAGATTTAGAGCTAGAGCCAAAGGTAGGGCTGCAGAAATTATGAAACCATACTCAAATGTAACAATAGTTTTGAGCGAACAAATGAAACAAAAAGAGAAGGAACATGGGACAAAAGGTTAATCCAGTAGGTTTAAGATTAGGTATCAACAGAGGATGGGATTCTGTCTGGTATGCAAAGAAACAAGATTTTGGAAATTATTTAATTGAAGATTTTAAAATTAGAGAATTCATTAAAAAAAATGTAATTAACTCTGGAGTTTCAAAGGTCATGATAGAGAGGTCAGCAAAAAAATGTTTCGTAACAATTTATACTTCTCGACCTGGATTTGTAATTGGAAAAAAGGGAAGTGATATTGAAAAAATTAAAGGTAAATTATCAAGATTGAGTGAAAATGAAATAGTATTAAATATTAAGGAAGTTAAAAAACCCGAGACAAACTCATTTTTAGTTGCTGAAAATATTGCTCAACAGTTAGTTAAACGTGTTTCATACAGAAGAGCGATGAAGAGAGCAATGCAATCTGCATTAAGATTGGGAGCAAAGGGTATTAAAGTATCTTGTAGTGGAAGACTTGGCGGAAACGAAATTGCAAGAACAGAATGGTTAAGAGATGGAAGTATACCATCACATACTTTAAGAGCAGATATTGATTACGCTGAAGCAGAGGCTCTTACCACTTATGGGATAATTGGAATTAAAGTTTGGATATATAAAGGAGAAATTTTTACAAAAGAATTTAGCCAAGAAAGGAACAAAACATAATCATGTTACAACCTACTAGAACAAAGTTTAGAAAAGCACACAAAGGAAGAATTCACGGCAATGCTTCCAGATGTAATGCCATGAACTATGGCTCTTTTGGATTGAAAGCAATTCAGCCAGAAAGAATTATATCCAGACAGATAGAGGCAGCCAGAGTAGCATTAACTAGACACATGAAAAGACAAGGCAGAGTTTGGACAAGAATGTTTCCTAATATACCTGTATCAAAAAAACCTACCGAGGTAAGAATGGGTAAAGGCAAAGGTTCACCTGAATTTTGGGCATGCAGAGTTAAGCCAGGAAGAATTTTATTTGAGGTTGACGGTGTAACAGAAGAAATTGCTAGAGAGGCTTTATATAAAGCATCTGCTAAACTGCCAATTAAATGTAAATTTATTAAGAGAATTTAAATGAAAAAAAGTGAGATAAAAAAAATGACCAAAGAACAAGCTTTGAAAGATATTGAAAAACTAAAAAAAGATCTTTTTAACTTTAGATTTCAAAAAATTAATGGTCAGATAAAAAGTCCATCAAAAATAAGTGAAACGAAAAAGAATATTGCAAGATTAAAAACATTAGTAGTGAGAAAAGATGCCTAAAAAAGTATTAAATGGAATAGTTGTTAGCGATAAGCCAAATAAAACTATAACGGTTCTAGTTGAGCGAAAATATCAACATCCAGTATTAAAAAAAGTAATAAAAGCTAGAAAAAAATATAGTGTCCACGACGAACAGAATAAATATAAAAACGGAGATAAAGTATCTATAAAAGAGTGCAAACCGTACTCAAAGTCAAAGAAATTTGAAGTAATAGGAGTTTCCGAATGATACAAGTTCAGACAGAATTATTCGTTGCAGATAATACCGGCGCTAAAAAAATTGAATGCATAAAAGTATTAGGAGGATCTAAACGAAGATATGCAAGTATTGGAGATACTATAGTTGTAGCAGTCAAAGAAGCAATTCCTAAAGGAAAAGTTAAAAAAGGTGCAGTTCATAAAGCTGTTGTAGTAAGAGTTAAAAAGGGGATTCATAGGAATGATGGATCCAAAGTAAGGTTTGATAACAATGCAGCTGTACTGACAGATGATAAAGGGGAGCCAATAGGTACTAGAATTTTTGGACCAGTTACTAGAGAATTAAGAAATAGAGGACAAATGAAAATAATTTCTTTAGCTCCTGAGGTATTATAATGATTAAAAAAGGTATTAAAGTAAAGATATTGACCGGTAAAGATAAAAATAAAGATGGTGACGTCATTGAAATTGATAGAAAAAATAATAGGGCAAAAGTTAAAGGTATCAACATGGTAAAAAAACACGTGAAAACTACAAAAGAAAAGAAAGGTGGAATAGTTTCAAAAGAGAACTTTATACATCTCTCAAATTTGGCAATTCTTGATACTAAAAATAAAAATGAGGTTAAAAAATAATGACACCGAGATTAAAAATAACCATAACCAAAGATATTGAGCCAACATTAAAACAAAAGTTTGGATATAAAAATTTATATATGGGTCCCAGAATACAAAAAATTGTTTTAAATATGGGTTTAGGTCTTGATGGAAATGATCAAAAAATTCTAAAATCTTGCCAAGAAGATCTGGCAAATATTACTGGTCAAATGCCAGTAGTAACGACTTTCAAAAAATCTATTGCAAATTTTAAAACTAGAAAAAACACCAATTCAGGTTTGAAGGTAACATTGAGAAAAAATAAAATGTATGAATTCATTGATAGATTAACAAATATAGCGCTACCAAGAATAAAAGATTTTAGGGGATTAAGTCCTAACGGTTTTGATAAGTTTGGAAATTATACTTTTGGTGTTAAAGAACATATCATATTTCCAGAGGTAAATTTTGATAAAGTTGACAAGATTAGAGGTTTAGACATCACAATAGTTATTAAATCTCAAAAAGTAGAACATAGTTTTGAATTATTAAAACATTTAAATTTTCCATTTAAAGAAACAAGGAGCAATTAATGGCTAAAATGAGTGCAATAAACAAGAATAATAAAAGAATAAAATTGTCAGACAAGTTTTATAAAAAAAGAATGAAACTTAAAAAAATAATAATGGATAAAAAATTATCATTAGAAGAAAGGTTTAAGGCCCAGCAAAAATTGTCAAAACTACCGCGAAATTCTGCAAAAGTTAGAGTTATGAATAGATGTCAAATTACAGGTAGACCGCACGGTGTTTATAGAAAATTAAAAATTTCAAGAATAGCCCTTCGACAACTTGGTTTAGAAGGTAAAATTCCTGGAATGGTAAAATCAAGTTGGTAGAAAGGAAAATATGAGTTTAAGTGATCCAATAGGTGATATGTTAGCAAGAATTAAAAATGCACAAGTGAGAAATCACAGTAAAGTTTCATTACCATCGTCAAAATTTAAGGCTAAAATAGCTGATGTATTAAAGTCTGAAGGTTATATTATAGACTACAAAGTTAATGATGATAAAAAACCTTCTATTGAAATTAATTTAAAATATAACTCAGGTAATCCCGTTATAAATACTATCGAAAGAATTTCCAAACCAGGACGAAGAATTTTTTCTAGCGCCAGTAGTCTTCCAAAAATTAACAATGGTCTTGGTATAGCAATTGTATCTACTCCACAAGGTGTAATGACAGATGTTGATGCAAGAAAGAAAAAACTTGGTGGTGAAATTATTTGTAAGGTATTTTAATGTCTAAAATAGGAAAAATAAACATACCAATTCCAGAAAAGGTTAAAGTATTATTATCTGGTAATACTATTAATGTAGAGGGTCCATTAGGCAAACAAGCAATCAAGCTGGATTTAGACATGTTTGAACTTAACATTACAGAGGGTAAAGATGTTTCGATAAAACCTAAAAAACTTGATGACACATCTAAAAGATTATGGGGCATGAATAGAAGCTTAATTAACAACGCAATTATTGGTGCGAGTAGTGGTTACGAAAAAATGCTTGAACTTACAGGGGTTGGATTTAGAGCTGCTTTAAAAGGAAATGTTTTAAACATGCAACTAGGATTTAGTCATGATATTAATTACGATATTCCAGCAGGCATTAAAATAGCTGTTGAAAAACAAACAACGTTAAAAATAACTGGCCCAAATAAACAACAGGTAGGTATGGTTGCTTCACAAATTAAAAGTATTAGGCCACCTGAGCCATATAAAGGCAAAGGTATAAAAGAAAAGGGTCAATATATATTAAGAAAAGAAGGTAAGAAAAAGTAATGAGATTAAATACTATTGAAAGAAAAAGATTTAGAGTAAGAAAAAAACTTAAAAAAATATCTAATGACAGATATCGATTAAGCGTTTCAAGATCGTCAAAAAATATAAGTGCACAAATAATAGATGATGTAAAAAATATTACCTTAGTTTCTGCTTCATCAATAGATAAAGAAATTAAAGGACAAAAAAAAAATAAATCAGAATTATCAACTATTGTGGCTGAAATACTTGCAAAAAAAGCAAATGAAAAAAATATTACAAAAATTTACTTTGATAGAGGTATTTATAAATATCATGGAAGAGTTAAAATTTTTGCTGAAACTTTACGAAAAAATGGAATGGAATTTTAAAATATGGAAAAGAATACTGAATTCGTAGAAAAATTAGTTCACATAAATAGAATAACCAAGGTAGTTAAAGGTGGAAGAAGATTTGGCTTTTCTGCATTAGTTGTAGTTGGTAATCAGAATGGTAAAATTGGTATTGCTCATGCAAAAGCAAAACAAGTCCCTGATGCAATTAAAAAAGCAAATGAATTAGCTAGACGAAAATTGATACAAATACCCTTAAGAGATGGAAGAACAATCCATCATGATATATATGGCAAAGACGGTGCTGGAAAAATTAAATTAAGATCAGCTCCCAAGGGTACTGGAATAATAGCTGGAGGTCCAGTTAGAGCTGTTTGTGAAGTACTTGGAATAAAAGATATAGTAGCTAAGTCCTTAGGGACTGCAAATCCACATAATGTAATTAGAGCATGCATAAAGGCTTTATCAAAACAAAATTCACCTAAAAATATTTCTAATTTAAGAAATAAAAAAATTTCAGAAATAATTGAGAAAAGAGGATAATGACATCTTTAAATACATTAAATAACCTAAAAACAAAAAAAATTCGAGTTGGGAGAGGTATAGGATCTGGTAAAGGAAAAACTTCTGGCAGAGGTGTAAAAGGTCAAAAATCAAGATCTGGTGTTGCTATAAAAAGTTTTGAAGGTGGTCAAATGCCATTATACAGAAGACTACCTAAAAGAGGCTTCAACCCAGTAAACAAAAAAAAAGTTGCTTTAATAAATTTAGATTATTTACAAAAATTAATTGATACTAAAAAAATTAATGCAGATGTGAAAATAAATATCGATACATTCAAAAAGTCTAAATTATTTAGAAAATCAATTAATAAATTTAAAGTTTTATCAAATGGTGATTTGAATTCTAAAATTGAAATTGAAGCAGATTATTCCTCAAAAGCTGCAAAAGAAAAAATCGAAAAAGCTGGTGGACAAATTATTATTAAAAATCAATCTAAATAATGAGCGTCTCAACACAATCAAACGATTTAAGAAATAGAATACTTTTTACATTATTTATTCTTGCTGTTTATAGACTAGGCACCTTTGTTCCTCTTCCTGGAATAGACCCTGAACAACTTCAAATAATGATGGAAGGTAACCAAAAAGGTTTGTTGGGTATGTTTAATGTTTTTGCAGGCGGTGCTGTTAGTAGAATGGCCATTTTTGCTCTTGGAATAATGCCGTATATATCATCTTCAATTATTGTCCAATTACTTACTGGAGTTTCAGAGTATTTTAAAAATTTAAAAGCTCAAGGTGAAATAGGAAGACAAAAAATAACTCAAATAACAAGATATGGAACTGTATTGTTAGCGACTATTCAAGGATATGGATTAGCAGTCGGCCTAGAATCCTCAGCAGATTTAGTAATTAATCCTGGAATTTTTTTTAAGATTTCAACAGTAACGACTATTGTTGCAGGAACAATATTTTTGATGTGGCTTGGTGAACAAATTACTCAGAGAGGAATAGGTAATGGTATATCTTTAATTATATTTTCAGGTATTGTTGCTGAAATTCCTAGAGCTTTAGTAACGACCTTTGAATTAGGAAGAACTGGTGCAATTTCAACACTAATGATAATTTTTATATTTTTATTACTTGTTGCAACGATAATGTTTATTGTATTCATGGAAAGAGCATTAAGAAAAATTCTTATAAATTATCCAAAGAGACAAATGGGAAATAAAATGTACGGTGGCGACTCTTCTCATTTACCTTTAAAAATTAATTCAGCAGGTGTAATCCCTGCAATTTTTGCTTCAGCTTTATTATTATTGCCAGTTACCTTTTCAAATTTTAATGTTTCTCAAAATGAAACATTTTTAAATATTTCATCATATTTTTCTCAAGGACAACCTTTGTATATGTTATTATATGCATCTGGAATAATATTTTTTACATTTTTTTATACCTCAATAACTTTCAATCCCACTGAAACTGCTGAAAATTTAAGAAAATATGGTGGATTTATTCCAGGCATAAGACCTGGTGAAAGTACTGCACTCTATATTGATACAATTTTAACAAGACTAACAACAATAGGTGCTTTATATCTTGCATTAGTTTGTTTAATGCCAGAATTTTTAATTGCAAATTATCCTATTCCATTTTATTTGGGTGGAGCTTCAGTTTTAATTGTTGTTGTTGTTGCAATAGATACTGTTACACAAATTCAAACAAGGATGATGAGTTCTCAATATGAGCAACTTATTAAAAAAACAAAATTTGGTAGATAGGTGAATATAATACTATTTGGTCCACCAGGAGCTGGAAAAGGTACTCAAGCCAAATATCTAGTGAAAAAATTAAATGGTTATCAAATTTCTACCGGTGACATTTTAAGAGAAGAAATAAAAAAAAATACCGATATAGGAAAAAAAATAATAAATAACATGAATGATGGAAAATTTGTGAGTGATCACATTGTAAATAGTATTTTAAAAAGTCATATTTTTGATCATAATAAAAAAGAAAAATTAATATTTGATGGTTATCCAAGATCACTTAGCCAAGCTAAAAACCTTGATTTATTACTAAATGATTCAAATCAGAAGATTGATCATATTTTTTTCTTAAATGTAAATAAAGAAACTATTGTAGAAAGAATAAAAAAAAGAAAAATTTTAGAAAAAAGATCCGATGATGATTTAGATACTATATTAAAGAGATATGATGCTTATATCGAAACGACCAGACCTGTTTTGGATTACTATTCGAAAAATTTAAATTTTCATGAGATTGACGGATCAATGGAAATTCATGAAATTACAAGTAAAATAGAGGCTTTTTTGAATGTTTAAGCCGTTGACTTTGACTAATCTTCTTATATAAAAGGCACAATTTATCACAAAAATTATGGCTCGTATTGCAGGTGTAAACATACCACAAAATAAATTAGTCCATGTTGGACTTACATATATTTATGGTATTGGAAATAAATTTTCTAAACAAATATGTACTGAATTAGAAATACCAAAATCAAAAAGAGTAAATGAATTAACTGACGATCAAATTTTAAAAATAAGAGAGTATATAGACCAAAAATTTACTGTGGAAGGTGATCTAAGAAGAGAAACATCATTAAGCATAAAAAGATTAATCGATCTTGCTACCTATAGAGGATCAAGACATAGAAAAAAACTTCCAGTGAGAGGACAAAGAACAAGATGTAATTCTAGAACAAGAAAAGGAAAAGCAATAGCGATTGCTGGTAAAAAATTAACTCCACTTAAAAAATAATGAAAAAAGAAGTAACCGAAAATAAAGAGCAAAAAACAGAGACTAAATCAAAAAAAAGTTCTTATTCAAAGAAAAAAAAAGGAAAAAAAAATATTCTTAATGGAATTGCATACGTACAATCTACTTTTAATAATACGATTGTTTCAATAGCTGATACAAATGGGAATGTTGTTTCCTGGGCATCTGCTGGACAAAAAGGATTTAAAGGTTCTCGTAAATCAACACCATACGCAGCGCAAGTTGCGGCTGATGCAGCTGCAGCTAAGGCTTTGGATGTTGGAATGAAAATTTTATCTGTTGAAGTAAAGGGCCCAGGATCTGGTAGAGAAACAGCATTAAGAGCTTTACAAGCTAGAGGATTTAAAATTATATCAATTAAAGATACAACGCCAATGCCACATAATGGTACGAGACCACCAAAAAAAAGGAGAGTTTAATGGAGCAAACTGAAGTAAATTCAAAAAATTGGAAATCATTAATTAAACCTGCAAAGCTGGATGTTCAATTAAGTGACGATAAGACATTTGCAAAGATTACTGCTGAGCCATTAGAAAAAGGTTATGGGTTAACACTTGGTAATTCACTTAGAAGAATACTTTTATCTTCAATAAGAGGCACAGCTGTAACCTCTATTCAGATTGATGGTGTGTTACACGAATTTACATCAATTAAAGGTGTAAGGGAAGATGTCACTGATATAGTATTAAACGTTAAATCTTTAGCTCTTAAAAGCTCAACAGATGCTCCAAAAAAATTAATACTTGATGCTAAAGGTCCTGGAGAAATAAAAGCATCTGATATAACAAATGTTGCTGATATTGAAATACTAAATCCAGATTTAGTAATTTGTAACTTGGATGAAAATACCAAGTTTCATATGGAAATGTCAGTAGGATCTGGAAAGGGGTATGTTTCAGCTGATATGAATAAACCAGAAGAACCTCCTCTAGGTTTAATCCCAATAGACTCTTTATTTAGTCCAGTAAAAAAAGTATCTTATTCAGTCAGTACTGCAAGAGAAGGAAAAGCTTTAGATTACGATAAACTGACAATGGAAGTTGAAACAAATGGATCTATCTCTGCGGAAGATGCAGTAGCTTATTCAGCAAGAATATTCCAAGATCAGCTCGGTATGTTTGTTAATTTTGATGAACCACAAGAAGTGATTGTTAAAGAACAACCATCAGAACCAGAATTTAATAAAAACTTATTAAGAAAAGTGGATGAATTAGAACTTTCAGTAAGGTCTATGAATTGTTTAAAAAATGACAATATTATTTATATTGGTGATTTAGTACAAAAATCAGAAGGCGAGATGTTAAGAACACCAAATTTTGGAAGAAAATCACTAAATGAGATTAAAGAGGTATTAACTGGAATGTCATTATATCTTGGAATGGAAATTCCAAACTGGCCACCAGATAATATTGCTGAATTATCTAAAAAATTAGAGGAAGCTATCTAATGAGACATAAAATGGGCTATAAAAAGCTCAATAGAACTTCAGAACATAGAAAAGCTCTAATTAAAAATATGCTTAATTCATTGATAAAGTATGAACAAATTACAACTACTTTACCAAAAGCAAAAGTTTTGAAGCCTCAAGCTGATAAAATCATAACACTAGGTAAGAAAGATACATTATCTAATACAAAAACTTTAATCTCAAAACTACAAGACATTAAATCTACAAATAAAGTAAAAAAAACTCTTTCTAAGAGATACGAAAATAGAAAAGGTGGATATACAAGAATTATCAAGGCTGGATTTAGATATGGTGATAACGCTCCAATGGCTGTTATTGAGTTTGTAGACAGGGATGTAGATGCAAAAAGAGTTGATAAAAAGAAGAAAGATCCCATAAAAGATCAAAAAAAAGAAGCTCCTAAAGAAGCTACTGCTTAAAGTTAAATGAATGAAAAAGCTATTAAACGTTGACAAGACGTTCAATGGAATGCGTATTGATAGATTTTTAAGAAATCATTTTGGTCAAATTCCACAAAGTTTAATTGAAAAAAATTTAAGAAATGGAAGAATTAAGTTAAATAAAAAAAAAATAAAAAGTTCAAAAAAAATACAGTTTAATGATGAAATTGAACTATATAACATTCAATTTAAAAATATTATAAAGCAAAAAAATAATAAATTTATACCTAGCAATGATATTATAAAAGAAAATGAAGATTTAATTATTGAAAATAACGATAATTTTGTAGTCCTAAATAAACAATCAGGAATTTCAGTGCAAGGTGGCACTAAATCTAAAAAAAATATAATTGATATATTTGCAAAAAGTAATCTATTTAGAGATACAAAACCATTTTCTGTACACAGATTAGATAAGGATACTTCAGGTGTTTTTATAATTGCAAAGAATAGAGAGACAGCGCAATTGCTTACTTCACTTTTTAGATTAAGAAAAGTTTATAAAACTTACTTGGCAATATGTAATGGTGAATTAATTTTAACTGATAAAGGTATACTTAAAGATGACTTAATAAGATTTGAAAATAAAAAAAAAATTGTTGAAAAAGCTGAAACAAAGTATGAAATTCTAGATAAAAATAATAATGCAACCTTTATTCAGCTAAATCCAATTACTGGAAGAAAGCACCAATTAAGAAAACAATTATTTAATTTAGGAAATTCAATTATCGGGGATAAAAAATATAATTCAACAAGTAACTCGAAAATAAATAATAAAAATTTAATGTTACATTCTTATGAAATAAAATTTAAAATAAATCATAAAAAATATACTTTTAGAGCTATTCCTCCTAATTATTTTAGAAATACGTTAAAAACTAAAAGACTTAATTTTTAATATTTGATAAAAAATTATTTATTAAATTATTTTCAATATTTTTATAACTTTGTTTTTTTATTTTATTTAAATTTGAAACACCTCTATCTCTAATTCCACAAGGAATTATTTTTTTATAAACATTAAGATTATTAGATATATTTAGTGCAAAGCCGTGATAAGCAATCCATTTTTTTACTTTTATGCCTATTGCTGCAATTTTATCTATTTTGCCGGATTTGTGCTCAAACCAAATTCCAATATTTTTTCTATCAGCAAAACATTTTATATTGTAAATTCTTAAAGTATCTATAATTGTCTTTTCAATAGCAGTTATTATTTTTTTTATATTTTTACCTCTTTTGTTTAAATCTATCACAAAATAAAATACTAATTGACCAGGACCATGATATGTTATTTTTCCACCTCTATTCGTTTTAATAAAGTTTATTGATTTATCTAGAATTTCATTATCACTAAAACTTGTTCCACCAGTATAAATCTCTTCATGTTCGAGTATCCAAATAAGTTCTTTATTTTTATTTATTTTAATTTGCTCTAATCTATTCTCAAGAATATCTATCGCAGATTTATATTTTATTGGTTTTGCTGACTTTTTTATCTCTATTGTCATTATAAATTTGTATTATCTTTATTTTGTATTAATAGTGCCAACTAAATTATAGGTAAATTTTATGACTATAGTGAAAAAAATAAAAGATAAAAAAGTTAACTTTGAATTTAACAAAGAATTCATCAAAGTTGTCACAGATAAAATTGCTACAAATGATGCTGAATTTATTACAAATTCTTTCAATGCTATGCATCCAGCAGATGCTGCTGACATAATTGAACATTTAAGTCAAAATGATAGAGAAAATTTAATAAAATTAAATAGTTTCAAAGTTGATCCTGAAGTTTTTGTTGAATTAAATGAGTCAATTCAGTCTGAGATGATTGCTTATTTATCATCTGAATCAATAGTAAATATACTAAAAAATTTAGAGTCAGATGATGCAATTAAAATTTTAGAAAATGTTGATGAAAAAGATAAAAATACCATACTTAGTTCATTACCCCCAAAAGACCGTTTTGCATTACTTGAAAGTTTAAGTTATCCAGAAGACTCTGCTGCTAGATTAATGCAGCGAGAATTTACAGCTATACCAAGTAACTGGTCTGTAGGACAAACGATAGACTATCTAAGAGAAAATAAAGAACTTCCTGAAGAATTTCTAGAAATATTTATAGTTGATCAAGAATTCAAACCGATTGGAACAGTTCCTTCATCAAGAGTATTAAGAACTCCAAGAGACACAAAAATGATGTCTATAATGGCTGAATCTCAAACTTTAATACCAGTTGATATGGATAGAGAGGAAGTTGGTAATTTATTTGAAAATTATAATTTGAGTTCAGCAGCTGTAGTAGATAAGTCCAACAAACTTGTTGGTATGATAGCCTATGATGATGTTCTAACAGTATTAAAAGAGGAAGCTGAAGAAGATGTACTTAGATTAGCTGGAGTAGGCGATGAGGAAATAACTGATGGAGTAATAACAAAAACGAAAAGAAGATTTAATTGGTTGTTATTAAACTTGTTTACTGCCTTTCTCGCAACTTATTGCATAAGTTTATTTGGTGCCACTATAGAACAAATGGTAGTTCTAGCTTTTTTAATGCCAATTGTAGCATCAATGGGAGGTAATGCTGGCATGCAAACATTAGCTGTTACAGTAAGATCTTTAGCAACACAGGATTTAACAAAAAATAATTTTACGAATAATATTATTAAAGAATTTAATATCGGTGTTTTAAATGGTGTTATTTTTGCAATAATAAGTTCTTTGATAGTTCAACTATGGTTTAATGATATTCAACTTTCCTTAATAATTTCAATTTCAATGGTTTTAACTATGATAGTTGCCGGCCTTTTTGGTATTTTAGTGCCCGTAACATTAAATAAAATGAAAATTGATCCTGCAATTTCTTCTAGTGTATTTGTTACTACAATAACAGACGTAATTGGATTTGTATCTTTCTTAGGTGTAGGAGCTTATTTTTTATAATCAAAAATTGTCAATCAATCTTACTCCATTAATATAATAAGCAATAAATAATCTGTATTTAGATTTAAAATTATTTAATTTCATTCTATTTTCATCTCTAAATTCGAGATAATCAATTTTAATTTTAAATTTATTTTCAAGCTCAACTTTAAATTTTGACAAATCGAAAGTTTTATTTGTTTCTGATAGTCTTTTTAATTTATCCAATTTGATGGCTATTTTTGATGCTTTTTTTATAGATGATTTATTTAATAATTTATTTCTTGTAGATAAAGCAATTTTATTACCTTCTCTAATAGTAGGACAACCAACAATATTTATTTTATATTTTTTACCCAATATTCTTTTAATTAACTTGTATTGTTGAAAATCTTTTTCACCCATAAAAACATACTCGGATTTAACAATAGATAACAACCTATTCATCACATTTAACACTCCCTCAAAATGACCTTTTCTAAATTTAGCACACAAAATCTTATCAGATTCATTAAGTTTAAAATTTTTCATTTTTTTTTTGTATATTTCATTTACCTCAGGTAAAAATAAATAATTCACTTTAAGTTTTTTTAATATTGAAATGTCATTTTTTATATTTCTAGGATAATTCTTAAAATCTTCTTTTTGATTAAATTGTGTTGGATTGACAAAAATACTTACTATTGTCTCTTTGTTATTTTTTTGCGAAATTTTTATTAAAGACTCATGGCCTTTATGAATTCCTCCCATTGTAGGTACAAATCCTACATTTTTGTAATTTTTTATTGCCTTATTTAGTTCAAAAACATTCTTTAAAATTTTCATTTTTAATAAATATGATTATAAGTAAAACATCTTAATGATTAAACAAGCTATAATTCCTCTTGCTGGTCTGGGTACGCGTTTGTTACCTTTAACAAGTGTTTTTCCTAAAGAACTTCTTCCAATTAATGGCAAACCAGGGATTGAATACATTTTAGATGAATGTATTGACGCTGGAGTAAAAGAAATTATTTTTATTATTTCCAAAAAAAAAGAAATGATAAGAAAATATTTTAATAATGATAATTTTTATAAATCAATAATAAAAAAAAAGAAAGATCCTAGAATAATTAAAGAATATAAAAAAATCCTTTTTTTTAAAAAAAAAATTAAATTTGTTTATCAAAATAAGCCTCTTGGAACCGGAGATGCTGTATTAAAAACCAAAAAATTAATAAAAAATAATTATTTTTTAATGCTATTACCTGATGATCTAATCATGAAAAAGAATTGTTCAAAAGATATGGTCGAAATTCACAAAAAATATAAAGCATCAGTTATGGCGAGCATGAAAGTAAAAAAAAATAATGTTGATCGTTGGGGAATTTATTCAATAAATAAAAACTTAGATAAATTCAATTTTAAAATTTCTGATGTAATTGAAAAACCTAATGCTAAATATGCTCCCTCTAACAATGCAGTCATTGGAAGATATATATTATCAAAAAAAATTTTTAGTTATTTAAAAAATCAAAAAAAAGGAAAAGGTGATGAAATACATATTACAGATGCAATAAGACGAATGATATTAGATAACAATTTATTTATTGGTCATAGGTTTAAAGGTAATTATTTAGATTGTGGATCTATGAATGGTTATATAAATTCAGGAATTGAGATTTCCAAATTATGAAAATTTGCATGATAGGTTCTGGATATGTAGGTTTAGTTAGTGGAGCATGTTTTGCTGATTTAGGTAATACAGTAACCTGTGTAGATAATAATAAAGAGATCATCGATAAGTTAAATAAAGGAATAATACCAATTTATGAGCCTGGACTTCAAGAATTGGTTGATACAAATATAAACAAAAAAAGACTTTTTTTTTCTAAAGATATTTCTAGTTCAATAAAAAAATCAGATATCATTTTTATATGTGTGGGTACTCCAACAAAAAATAACAAAGCTAATCTAAAATATGTTTATAATGTTGTAAAAAGTATCAAATCCAATCTAAATAAATATAAAATTATAGTAACCAAATCTACAGTTCCAGTCACTACTGGTGATAAAATAGAAAAAATTTTAAATTCAAAAAAAAATCAAAATAAATTTGATGTTATTTCTAATCCAGAATTTTTAAGAGAGGGAGAGGCCATAAGAGATTTTCAATATCCTGATAGAGTAGTGATAGGGACTGATAGTAATAAAGCAAATCAGATAATGAAAAATCTTTACCTTCCTTTAATTAAGAAAGGCAGCAGATACATTAATACCTCAAGAAGATCTGCCGAATTAATCAAATATGCTTCAAACGCCTTTTTAGCTACTAAAATTACATTTATTAACGAAATAGCGAATCTATGTGAAAAATCTAACATTGATGTCCAGGATGTTGCAACTGGCATGGGTTTAGATGAGAGAATTGGAAGTAGATTTTTAAGAGCTGGACCAGCATATGGAGGATCATGTTTTCCAAAAGACACAAGAGCATTAGTTTCAACGGGACAAATTTTTAAAACAAACCTATCTGTTGTGAAGTCAGTAATAAATTCAAATGCAAGAAGAAATAAATTATTATTAGAAAGAATTAAAACAATAATGAAAAATAAAATAAAAAACAAATTTATTACTTTTTTAGGTGTTACTTTTAAATCAGGTACAGATGATATGAGGGAGTCTCCGTCCTTGAAAATGATACCGTCTTTATTAAAAAGAGGTGCTTTTATAAATTATTATGATCCAACTGGTCAGAAAAAACAATTTAAATCAAAAAATATTACCTTTTATGAAAATATAAAAGATGCTTGTCAAAATGCAGATTTAATAATTATTCACACTGAATGGAATGAATTTAAACAACTAAATTTTAAAAAATTAGCAAAAAAAAGAAGTTTAAAAGTATTTGATATGAGAAATCTTTATACTCCAAAAGATATGAAGAAAAATAAAATAAATTATTTTGGAATTGGCAGATAATTAGTTAAGATCAAATATTGCATCAACTTCAACAGCAACACCCAATGGAAGGCTATTAGTGCTGACGGCAGCTCTTGCATGTGAACCAGCTTCATCAAATATACTTTTTATTAAATCTGATGCTCCATTTATGACTTTTGGTTGTTCTGTAAAATCATCAGTAGAATTAACATATCCAGTAAGTTTCAAACATGATTTAATTCTGGATAAATCATCATCACATGCTTTTTTTGCTTGTGATATTATACTTAATGCACATCTTTTAGCTGCCTCATAACCTTGTTCAGTATTATAATCTTTCCCTAGTTTTCCCTTAATTAAATTTCCATTCTCATCAATTGATATTTGACCAGATATATATAGTAAATTTCCAGATATTCTCGTAGCAGTATAAGATCCAACAGGATCATTAGCTTTTGGTAGTTCGATGTCTAAGTTTTTTAAATTTTGTTCTGCTGACATTATTTGCTTTTTTTTTTTTTATTTCTATCGTATTCTTTTCTTTTCTCAATTAAAATTAATGCTTCTTCCATAGTTAATTCAACAGGATCTTTTTCTTCTGGTATTGTTGCATTTAACGATTTGTATTTTATATAGGGTCCGTATTGGCCTTTCATGATTCTAACTGGCTTTTTATCTTCAGGGTGTTCTCCTAAATCTTTAATCATAGATGATGAAATTCTTCCTGGTTTAGCTTCAGCAATTAATGTAACAGCTCTATTTAATCCAATTGTGAATAATTCATCCACATTTTCTAGTCTTGCAGATTTATTTTCACATTTAAGGTAAGGACCAAATCTTCCAACATTCACAGTAATATCTTTATCATTTTCAGGATTTTTACCTAAACTAAATGGTAATGAGCATAGGTATTTTGCCTTTTCTAAATCAATATTTTCAATCTCAATTCCTTTAGGAATAGAAACATTTTTTAAATTATTTTCTTCTTTTTTTAATTTTCTTTTTTTCTTTTTAGTTTTTTCATCTTCCTCTATAATTTCTTTCTCAAATTGCAAATATGGACCAAATCTTCCATTTTTAAGAAAAATATCTTTACCTTTATCATTTTTTCCAATGAATTTAGGTTCTGCCAGTGTCAATTGTTGTGCTGCTTTAGATTTTGATAGTGGTCTTGTAAATTTGCATTCTGGATAATTTGAGCACCCAATAAAAGCACCACCTCTAAAACTATTTTTTAAACTTAATTGCCCAGTTTCACAAAGCTTGCATTTTCTATCAATATTTCCATCCTTATCAACTTCAAATATTAGTGATCCAAGACTTTCATTTAATAGGTCTAATACTTCTCTGGTTCTTTTTTCTTTTACACCTGAAACATTAGAATTAAAGTCTTTCCAAAAGTTCTCTAAAACTTTTATCCAATTTTCTTTACCTGATGTTATATCATCTAATTGATCTTCTAATTTTGCAGTAAAATCATAATCAACATATTTGGTAAATAATTTTTCTAAAAAAGCAGAAAGTAATTTCCCTCTATCAGTTGGGAAAAATCTTTTATTGTTTATATCAGCATAACCTCTATTAGCTATTACTGAAATTATACTTGCATAAGTAGATGGTCTTCCAATTCCTAGCTCCTCTAATTTTTTAACTAGACTAGCTTCCGAATATCTAGGCGGTGGCTGTGTATAGTGCTGTTCATCAATATGATCTTCAAATATTACATCACCTTTTTCAACATCAGGCAAAGTATTTTCGTTTTCATCATCATTTTCATCAAGCTTATAAAGTTTAAGGAAACCATCAAATTTTAATGTTGAACCACTAGCTTTAAACATATCTTTATCGTCATTAGAATTGATTGTAATAGTTTTTCTATCAAATTTTGCTGACTGCATTTGTGATGATAAAGATCTAGACCATATTAAATTATAAAGTTTATATTGATCAGTACTCAAGTATTTTTTGATATCTTCTGGTTTTCTAATTATTTCTGTTGGACGTATAGCTTCGTGAGCTTCTTGAGCATTCTTTGCTTTTTTACCACTATAATTTAGAGGTTGTTCTGGTAAATATTTATCTCCATAATTCTGCATTATAAAATCTCTGAAAGATATTATTGCATCTTTTGAAATATTGGTTCCATCTGTTCTCATATAAGTAATTAATCCTACGGTTTCACCTTCAATATCAATTCCTTGATATAGTCTTTGAGCAATTTGCATTGTTCTTGATGCTCCAAAACCAAGTTTACTTGATGCTGTTTGTTGTAATGTTGATGTAGTAAAAGGTCCTGATGGATTTCTGTTATAAGTTTTTGAACTTATATCTGTTATATTATATTTTTTATTTTTTATTTGAGATAAAGCATTATTAATATCCTGTTTGTTTTTGAATGAAAATTTTTCAACTTTTTTTCCATCTAATTGTGAAATAGTTGTATTTATTTTTTCATTTTTACTATTTTTAAAAATAATATTTAATGTCCAAAATTCTTTTGGTTGAAAAACTTCTATTTCTTGTTCTCTTTCAGTTAATAGTCTGAGAGCTACAGATTGAACTCGTCCTGCAGATTTAGAACCTGGTAACTTTGTCCATAAAATAGGGGAGATATTAAAACCTACTAGATAATCTAGAGCTCTTCTTGCCATATAAGCATCTACTAAATGAGGTTCTATTTTTCTTGGATTATCTATTCCATTTGTAACTGCTTTTTTTGTTATTTCGTTGAAAACAACTCTTTCAACTTCTTTATCTTTTAATAATTTTTTTTCTTCAAGAAACTCTTTTACATGCCAAGCTATTGCCTCACCTTCTCTGTCAGGGTCAGTAGCTAGAATAATTTTTTTTGAATCTTTAGCGCTATCTGTAATCTCCTTTAAATATTTTTTTGAAAAACTATCTACTTCCCAAATCATTTTAAAATCATTTTCAGGATCTACAGAACCATTTTTCGAAGGCAAATCTCTTATATGACCATAGCTTGCAAGAACTGTATAATCTGATCCTAAATATTTATTTATTGTTTTTGCTTTTGCTGGACTTTCAACAATTACTAGATTCATATTTAGAGAACGTACTTAAAACAGTTAAACTGTCAAATTATTAAATTTTTGTCTTAGTTTCTTCTTTATTTATCAAGCGTTTAAGGTTTTCTCGATGAGTGTAAAAAATTAAAATAAACATTATGAAGTAAAACATAACATTATCATTGCTATAAAAAAATATAAAAATAGGAACGGTTAAAGATCCAAGAATTGACCCTAACGATGAATATTTAGATATTAAATATGTAATTATCCAAACAATACCAAAAATAATACCTGAAAAATAATTTAAAATAATCAAAATTCCGACATATGTTGCAACACCTTTACCACCTTTAAATTTTAACCATATTGGAAAAACATGTCCTAAAAAAACAGATAATGAACAAATGTAAATAAATTCTGGATAATTTAATTTAACATAAATTATTGGCAAAACCGCTTTTAAAATGTCTAGTAATAAAGTTGAGTAGCCTAAAAATTTATTACCAGTTCTTAAAGCATTTGTGGCACCTATATTACCTGATCCTATTTCTCTTATATCTTTTTTTAAAAAAATTTTTGTTAATAAAAATCCAAAAGGAATAGATCCAAGTAAATATGATAAAAGTGATAAAATAAAAATTTCCATTTAAATATTGTAAAGCTCTTGTCCTTTTACATATGTACTGATTACTTTTCCTTGTAATCTTTTATTTTCAATTGAAGTATTTTTTGATTTAGAAACCAAATTTTCTTGTTTTACTATCCAAGGTTTATTTAAATCAACAATACAGAAATCCGCGTCATTACCTACAGATAAATTACCTTTATTGATTTTCAAAATTTTTGCTGGATTAGATGTTAATGAAGCAATAATTTTTTCAAGTTTTACAGATCCATTGTGATATAATTCTAATGACAAGGATAATAAAGTTTCAATGCCAGTCGCTCCTGTTGCAGCTTGAGCAAATGTCAATCTTTTTTGCTCTTCATCTTCAGGTTTGTGATCTGAAACTATTACATCGATTGTGCCATCATTTAATCCTTGCACTAATCTTAATCTATCATCTTCAGTTCTAAGTGGTGGAGACAATTTTAAAAAAGTTCTAAAGTCACCTATATCATTTTCATTTAAAGATAAATTATTTATTGAGACACCGCAGGAAAATCTTACTCTTTCTTTTCTATCCTTAATAATTTCAATTGCTTTTCCTGATGAAATTTGAGAAATGTGATAACGACAGTTGTATTCTTCTAATAATGTTAAATCTCTCTCTATAATTATTAATTCTGCTATTTCTGGGATACCTTGTAATCCAAGTTTTGTTGAAATTATTCCGTCATTTATCATGCCATTTTCAGCTAATTCTTGATCTTCCGCATGTTGCATTATTAAAGATCCTAAATCTTTTGCTGAATTCATTATTCTGGACATAACTCTTGTATTCTGAATTGTTTTAATTCCATCTGTGAATGCTATTATCCCTTTACTTTGTAGAAGACCAAACTCTGTCATATTTGTACCTACCGTTCCTTTTGTTAGAGATGCTGTGGGAAATATGTTTATTTTTGATTTATCTCTACCTCGTCTTTTTAAAAAATCTACTATTGAAACGTTGTCGATTATTGGATCAGTATTAGGCATTGTTACAACTGAGGTTACTCCCCCTGATAATGCAGCATTGCTCAAAGTTCTAAAATTTTCTTTATATTCATAACCTGGCTCACCGACAAATACTCTCATATCAACTATTCCTGGGAAAATATAATTCTCTTTTAAATCAATAACTTTTTCTCTACTAGGAATATTGTTTTTATTCACCTTTTTGCCAACACCTTCAATTTTTCCATCTTCACCTATTATTAATCCTCCTATTTCACTTATGTTGTTATGAGGATCAATTATATTTGCGTTAATAAAGTATTTTTTTTTCATCATTCACAAAAAATTTTTAAACATGCCATTCTTATTGCAACACCTAATTCAACTTGTTCTTTTACAACACTCATATTGGTGTCATCAGCTAGTTTTGTATCAATTTCAATACCGCGGTTCATTGGACCAGGATGCATAATTATTGAATCTGATTTTGCATATTCTAATTTATCCTGTGTTAGTCCATAGTATTCATAATACTCCCTATTAGATGACAAGAATGAACTACTCATTCTTTCATTTTGAAGTCTAAGCATCATTACTATGTCGCAATCTTTTACACCTTTCTTCATATTTGAAAAAATATTAACTCCAAATTTTTCTATATCTTTTGGTAAAAGATTTGAAGGAGCTACAATATTAACTTCGGCACCCAACATATTTAGTAAGTAAATATTAGATCTTGCTACCCTTGAATGAAGTATATCTCCACAAATTGCAACCTTTAATCCTTGAATTTTTTTTTTCCTATTCAATATAGTTAATGCATCAAGTAATGCTTGAGTGGGGTGTTCTCTTCTTCCATCACCAGCATTTAAAACAGCACAATTAACTTTTTGAGATAAAAGATTACAAGCCCCTGAGTCTTGATGTCTAATAACTATTATATCAGGATGCATTGCATTTAATGTCATTGCAGTATCTATTAGTGTTTCACCTTTTTTTATTGCTGAGTTTGTTATATTCATTGACATTACATCTGCACCCAATCTTTTTCCTGCTAGTTCAAATGAGCTTTGTGTTCTTGTTGATGGTTCAAAAAAAAGATTAATTTGTGTTTTCCCCTTAAGTAAATCTAATTTTTTATTTTTACTTTTGTTTAATTCAATAAATTTTTCAGCTTCTTTTAAAATTAAATTAACATCATTTATTGATAAATCCTGAATACCTAGAAGATGTTTTTGAGAAATTTTAATAGCTTTAGTTTTAGTTGCCATTAAAACCAACTCTATAGCCACAAAGGTTGATTAATGCAAGTATTAATTATTAATAAAATCTATGGCACCTTGTAAGATAAATGCGGCAGCATTTTTATCTATATTTTTTTCTCTTTTAGTTACGTTAATACCTAAATTTTCAGTTAATTTAAACGCCCCAACTGTTGATAATCTTTCATCCCAAAGACTTATAGGAAGATCAATTTCTTTTGATATTGCTTTTGACACATCATTGACTGATTGAGAGGATTTGCCTAAGCTACCATCCATATTTATTGGATTACCAATAATTATTCCTTTAATATTATTTTCTCTAATAATATCTTCTAATTCATTGATAAGATCTTCAAATTTGGATTTTTTTATTGTTTTAAGCGGTGTAGCAATTTTTTGATTTTCATCACATATAGCTACACCAATTCTCTTTGAACCTAAATCAAGACCAATTAATCTAGATGTATATAGCTGTTTCTTTTTAAATTCCTCAATTGTGATCATATTGTATATTATTTACTTAAGTGATAGTTTGCGGCAATATTTTTACCATATGAGTATAGATCTTAAAACAGTAAAGCACATTTCGAAATTAGCAAGAATTTCTATTGATGATGAAAAAGCTAACAAATTAAAGGGTGACTTAAATAATATATTTGAATTTATAGAAAAATTAAATGAATTAAATACTGATAATGTTCAAGCTTTAACATCGATTGCTGAGACCACCCTAAGATTTAGAAAAGATGAAATTAAATCAGAAAATATCAGAGAAAAAATTTTAAAAAACTCACCTGAAGAAAATAAAGATTTTTTTGTCGTACCAAAGGTTGTTGAATAATGTCAGATATAACAAGTCAAAGTTTATTCGAATTAACATCGAATATAAAAGAAAAAAAATTATCTTCAGAGGAAATTACAAAAGCATTTATAAATCGTGCTGAAAAATCGAAAAAATTAAATGTTTATGTTACGGATAATTTTGAAAAAGCAATATATCAATCAAAGAAATTTGACTCTAATCCTAATTTAGATTTAAAACTACCAGGTATTCCTATTGCTGTTAAAGATTTATTTTGTACAAATGGAGTTAGAACAACAGCAGGTAGCAAAATATTAAATAACTTCGTTCCTACATATGAGTCTACAGTTACTCAAAATTTGTGGGGTCAAGGAGCAATACTTCTTGGTAAACTTAATTGTGATGAATTTGCTATGGGTTCTTCAAATGAAACTAGTTTTTTTGGAAATGTTCAAAATCCGGTAGGAGAAAATTTAGTCCCTGGTGGATCTTCAGGAGGTTCTTCTGCAGCTGTTGCTGCAAATTTAACTCCAGTTACCATTGGAACAGATACAGGTGGATCTATTCGTCAACCAGCATCATTTACAGGAACTGTTGGACTTAAACCTACATATGGAAGTTGTTCTCGTTATGGAATTGTAGCTTTTGCCTCATCTTTAGACCAAGCAGGACCTATGACAAAAAATGTAAGAGACTGTTCTATGCTTTTAGAAGTGATCTCTTCATTTGATCAAAAAGATTCAACTTCAATTGATTACAAAAGAAATTATTATTCAAAAGAATTATCAAAAGATATTAAAGGAAAGAAAATTGGTATTCCTAAAGAATATAGAGTTGACAATATGCCTGACGAAATTGAGCAGCTATGGAAAAATGGTATATCATATGCAAAAGATTGCGGAGCAGAAATTATCGATATTTCGCTTCCACATACTAATTACGCATTACCAACTTATTATATTGTTGCACCAGCTGAAGCATCCTCAAATCTAGCTAGATATGATGGTGTTAAATATGGATTTAGATCTCCTGGTCAAAATTTAATAGAAATGTACGAAAAAACTAGATCTGAAGGTTTTGGTGATGAAGTTAAAAGAAGAATTATGATTGGAACGTATGTTTTATCTTCTGGATACTATGATGCCTATTATCTAAAAGCGCAGAAAGTAAGACAATTAATAAAAAAAGATTTTGATGATGCTTTTTCTACTGTTGATGCGATTTTAACTCCATCTACTCCAAGCTCAGCATTTAAAATTGGTGAAAAAACAAATGATCCAGTATCAATGTATTTAAATGATATATTTACAGTTCCAATAAATCTAGCGGGCTTACCAGGTATTTCCATACCAGCTGGTAAAGATAAAAATAATTATCCTTTAGGTCTTCAAATAATTGGAAAACCCTTTGATGAGCAAAATATACTTAATATTTCTTATGCATTAGAAGATAAGATTAATTTTAATAATGATATTTCAGACTGGTGGTTAAGTGAGTAAAAATAGTGAATATCTTATTGAAAGAGAAAATAAACAATATGAAGTGATAATTGGTTTAGAAGTGCACGCTCAAGTTACTTCAGAGTCTAAACTTTTCTCGCAATCATCAACAAAATTTGGTGCAGAACCAAACACACAAGTTAGTCTCGTAGATGCAGCATTTCCAGGAATGTTACCAGTTATAAATGAATTTTGTATTGAACAAGCAATTAAAACTGGAATAGGACTTAAAGCCAAAATAAATAAAAAATCTGTCTTTGATAGAAAAAATTATTTTTATGCAGATTTACCCCAAGGATATCAAATCTCTCAATACAAATATCCAATTGTTGGTGAAGGAAAAGTAATTTTGGATATGCCAAATGGTCAAAAAGAAATTGGAATTGAAAGATTACACTTAGAGCAAGATGCAGGTAAAAGTATTCATGATATTGATCCAAATAATACATTAGTCGATTTAAATAGATCTGGAGTGGCTTTAATGGAAATAGTAAGTAAGCCTGATTTGAGATCTCCAGATGAAGTCAACGTTTATATAAAAAAATTGAGATCGATAATGAGATATTTAGGAACATGTGATGGCAATATGCAAGAAGGGTCTTTGAGGGCAGATGTTAATGTATCAGTAAGATTAAAAGGGGAGACTGAATTCGGCACCAGGTGTGAAATTAAAAATGTTAATTCAATAAAATTTATGCAAATGGCAATAATATCTGAAGCAAATAGACAAATAGATTTGTTAGAGGATGGGAAAGATATAGATCAAGAGACAAGACTTTTTGACACTAAAAGAAATGAGACAAGATCTATGAGATCAAAAGAAGACGCACATGATTACAGATATTTTCCTGACCCAGATCTATTACCACTTGAAATAAGCCAAGAGTTAATTGAAAAAGTAAAATCAGATATACCTGAATTACCAGATGAAAAAAAAAAAAGATTTATAGATAAATTTAATCTTTCACCATATGAAGCAACAATTTTGGTATCTGACATTGAAACATCAAATTTCTTTGAAGAAGTTATAAAAAATTCAGATGTTAAATTAGCAACAAACTGGATTACAGGCGAATTATTTGCAGTTTTAAATGAAAAAAATTTAGAAATATCTCAAAGCCCAGTTAGTGCTAAAAATTTATCAAAACTTATTAACCTTATAAAAGATGGAACCATATCAGGAAAAATAGCTAAAACGGTTTTTGAACAAATGATAGATAGAGATCAAGATCCATTAATAATAGTAAAAGAAAAAGGTTTAAAACAAGAAAGCGATCCAAAAGCGATAGAGGAATTGATAAATAAAGTTATTGAAAATAATTCAGATAAGGTCGCTGAATATAAATCTGGTAAAGATAAATTATTTGGCTTTTTTGTTGGTCAAGCCATGAAAGAAAGTAAAGGAAAAGGCAATCCTCAATTAATAAACAAAATATTAAAAGAAAAGTTGAATGGATAAAAATTTCATAATTGATCAAAATATGATCAATTATATTTTTTCACATACAAATAATCTTCACAAAGTACAAAAAAAATTATTAAAATATAACGAAAAACTTGGTCATAATAAAAAATTACAAATTTCAATTCTACAAGCTAACTTCATACAATTTATCATAAAAATTAATAACTATAAATCATATTTAGAAATTGGGACTTTTACAGGTTACAGCATTTTATCTGCTGCACTCGCTTTACCTAAGAATTGCAAATTAATTGGCATAGATAAAAATTTAAAAACTAACAATGAGGCAATTAAGTTTTTTAAAGAAGCAAAGCAAGATAAAAAAATAAATCTTATTTGTAACAATGGAAAAATTGCTCTTGAAAATTTGATTAAGAAAAAGGAAAAATATGATGTGATATTAATTGATGCAGATAAAGAAAATTATATAAATTATTTTAAACAGTCCCTTAAGTTAAAAAGTAAAAAGGGTATAATTTTAATTGATAATACACTTTGGAAAGGAGATGTTGCAAATCCAAAGATAAAAGACAAATTAACTATAAAATTAAGAGAATTTAATAAATACATAAAAAAATCATCTATTAATAAGTATATTTTACCAATTGGTGATGGTTTTACAGTTTGTTGGTAATCATGTTTGAAATCGTATCTTTTTATAAAATATCAAAACTTAATAAATTAAAAATTATTAAAAAAAATATATTAAAAGAAACTAATGAACATGGTATTAAAGGTCTTATAATATTATCTCCTGAGGGAATTAATGGCACAATATCAGGTAGTAGTAAAAAAATTAAACTTATAATTACAAAAATAAAAAATATCTTGTTAATTGATAAGTTTGATATTCAAAATAAAATTAATTCAAAAATATTACCATACTCAAAAAATAAAGTTAAAATAAAAAATGAAGTGGTTCCAATTAATGAAAAAATTAATTTTAAAAATTTTTTTAATAAAAAGTATTTATCACCTAAAAAATGGGACGAATTTATATCTAAAAAAAATATTAAGCTGATCGATGCCAGAAAACCTTTTGAATATAAGATTGGTACATTTAAAAATGCGCTTAATCCAGAAACTAAAAATTTTAGAGACTTTAAAAATTATTTATCAAAATTTAATAAAGATCAATCAATAGGGATGTTTTGCACTGGTGGTATCAGGTGTGAAAAAGCTTCTAATTATCTTAACAATAAAGGTTTTAAAAATGTTTATATGCTTAAGGGTGGTATTTTAAATTATTTTAACAAAACTGATCCAAAAAAAAGTAAGTGGAATGGTGAATGTTTTGTTTTTGATAAAAGAGTTACTATTAAAAAAAATCTAGAAATTGGAAATTATACTGTATGTGGTGGTTGTAGAATGCCATTGCATATAAAACTAACCAAATCAAAAAAGTATAAAATAGGCCTATCATGTCCAAATTGCTTTGATAAATTGACAAATGATCAAATAAAACGTTTCACAATGAGGCACAATCAAATGATAAATTCAAAAAAATAATATCATGAATATATTAAGTGATGACATCAAAGAATTAATTAAAAAATTAGCAATACCTGCATCTGTAGGTACACTCTTTCAAACGTTATATAATATTGCTGATACATATTTTGCAGGAAAAATATCACCTGAAGCTTTGTCAGCTTTAACAAAATCTTTTCCAATTTATTTTATTATTATTGCCTCATCTATTGGTATCACAGTTGCAGGTACATCACTGATAGGTAATAGCATTGGAGAAAAAAATAATAAAAATGCTTCAATTTATTTCTGCCAATTAATTTTCTTTTCTTTTATGATAATTCTGTTGATTACTTTTATTGGTTTAAATTATGCATCAGACCTTTTTTCAATTATGGGTTCAACTAACGAGGTAATAAATCTTGGCTTACAATATACAGATATCATTTTCCTTGGCTCGTTTATTTTTATTTTAGTTGTTGCATTAAATTCATTACTTCATGCAGAAGGCGATACAAAAACTTATAGAAATGCTTTAATATTATCTTTTTTTTTAAACATATTGTTAAATCCAATTTTAATATTTGGATTTTATTTCATACCAGCTTTGGGTATGGAGGGTATTGCAATAGCAACTCTAATTGCTCAAACGGTTGCTTTTTTAATCATATTTAAAAAAGTTTTAAAAAGTAATTTATTTAAAAACATACTTATTTCTTATTTTACTCCTAAATTTTTTTTTTTAAAAAATATTTTTTTTCAATCTATGCCAATAATAATTTCAATTTGCGGTTATTCTATTGCTTCTGCTATTGTATTCAAATATGCAGGTTTATCAGGAGAATATGCAGCAGCTGGTTATGGGGCTGGTACCAAAATAGAACAAGTGGTTTTATTACCAATCTTGGGAATAAATACAGCAATTATAACAATTATTGCTCAAAATTTTGGCGCACAAAATATTTTAAGAATTAAAGAAACGTACTTCCAAGCTATAAAATATGCTTTTATTATAATGATTATTTCTTCTTTTATTATTTATTTTGGTGCTGAAATGATAACAAAATTATTTTCAAAAGATTTAGAGGTCGTTGAATTTGGAAAATTATATTTAGAGATTTCAGCTTTTGTGCTGCCAGCTTATCCAATATTTTTTTTATCAAATGGTTTTTTTATGGCTTTAAAAAAAGCTGAAAACGCATTAATTGCTAATATTTGCCGAAATGGAATTTTTCCATTTGTCGTATTTTATACTGCAATTTATTTTAATTCTGACTTTTCTGAATTTTTTTGGTTATGGGTAATATTCAATTGGATTTTCTCTCTTATGTATCTTGGTTATACTTATTTTTATTTGAATTATAAATTAGACAAAATTAGAGCTATCAAGTAACCATTCATAAAGGTGTTCTGAAAACGATCTTCTTACAAATAAATTAACATTATTCTTTGACTTGTGGTGAAGAATTACATCAATATGATTTACTATTGTTTGTGTTGATGAACCAACATTATTTTTAAATTTTTCAAAATTAAAAGGTGATCCAGAAGATAATAATTCAAATATATTTTCTCCTTTTATATTTATGCAAATTAATTGTGAAGAGATATCAGTAATTGATCCAAAATTTAAAGACGAAATATCTTTATAAAGTTGATCAAAAATATTTGTATTTTTATTTTCATCAAAATATATCATCCATTCATCTGGACTTAGCCACAAAACATCATAGTTTTCATTTGATGAACTAGTATTTGACTCAGAAGGTAAAATAATAGATAGAATTTTACCCACTTTGGTAAAAAATTCTTTATTTTTTCCCCTGATATTAATTTTAATTTTTTCCTCAGATAAATTAATATTGATGTTGTTTTTATTATTATTTGAAATATTTGGATGTAAGATGTTAAGCATTTAGTCTTTTATTCTCCTTGTCTAAAAAAATTGTATCAGAAACGGTCACATTAATATTTTTGTTTTCCATTGGAATAATTAACTTTTGACCTTTCATTGTTTTACCACTTCTAACTACAGCCAAGGCAATTGATTTATTTAGGTTTGGGCTAAAATAGCTGGAAGTTACATGTCCTAGCATATCTATAGGCTTTGATTTAACGTCTGAAACTATTTGAGCACCTTCTTCCAAAATTTCTTTTGGATCATCTGTTAGTAGTCCTACCAATTGCTTTCTATCTTCTCTAACAGTATCACTTCTATATAATGATCTTTTACCAATAAAATCAAATTTCTTTTTACTTACAATCCAATCCATCTGTAGGTCAGAGGGAGTCATTGTGCCATCTGTATCTTGTCCAACAATAATGAAACCTTTTTCAGCTCTAAGTAAGTGCATTGTTTCGGTACCATAAGGTGTCAAATTAAACTCTTTCCCAGCTTCTATACACATTTTCCATAATGAATGTCCATATTTTGACTCTATGTTAATTTCATAGCTCTGTTCACCCGTAAAACTTATTCTCATTATTCTACAATTTATATTTTCAAGTTTACCTTCTTTAAATGACATATGAGGAAAGTTTTCATCACTTGAATCTAAATTTGGAAAAAGTTTGTTAAGAATTTTTTTTGAATTTGGACCACAAATACTTGCTGTAGAATAATGATCTGTCACTGATGTTAAATAAACATCTAACTCTGGCCACTCCGTTTGTAAATAATCCTCAAGTTTGCTTAATACATTTGCAGCTCCCCCAGTGGTGGTTGTCATTAGGTAATGATTTTCAGATATTCTTGTAGTAACACCGTCGTCATAAACCATACCATCCTCGTTTAGCATAAGTCCGTATCTACATTTTCCGATTGCAAGTTTTGACCAAGCATTTGTGTAAACTCGATTTAAAAATTCTGATGCATCTGATCCTTGGATATCAATTTTTCCGAGAGTTGATGCATCTAAGATACCGGCACTATCACGTGCGGCTTTACTTTCTCTTTGAACAGCATCATGCATATTTTCCCCATTTTTTGGATAGTACCAAGGTCTTTTCCACTGACCAACATTTTCAAATTCTGCATTATTTTTTACGTGCCATTCATGCATAGATGTTTTTCTTACTACTTCAAAAAATTTTCCAACATTTCTCCCAACTAGTGTTCCGAAGGTTAATGGTGTGAATGGTGGTCTAAATGTAGTTGTTCCTAATGTACCCATTTTTACACCAGCTGTATCAGCTATAATCCCAAGTGCGTGCATATTAGATAACTTTCCCTGATCTGTTGCCATACCAGTCGTTGTATATCTTTTTACATGTTCAATTGATCTAAAGCCTTCTTTTAAGGCTAATTTAATATCTTTTGCAGTTGAGTCATTTTGAAAATCTATAAAGCATTTTGTTTTACCTAAAGGTATTTTATTTGGTAAAAGCCATATATTTCTTTTATCATTTTCTTTAGAGCAAATAATATTTGTATCCTGGTAATCTTGATTATCTATATCTAAGAATTTATTAATTTTATTGACTGTTTTATCTATAATATTTTCTAAATCAAAATCTCCATTGCATGAACCAACAGAAATTTGATCTTCACTATTTTCTTTTGGTAAGAATACTTGGTCTTCATCTCTAAAATCTAATTTACCTCCAGATTGAGTATGCATATGCACCATAGGTGTCCATCCACCACTCATTCCTAAACAGTCACAACTTAATCTAATTTTATTACCTACAGTTGTATTTCCATCTTCCGATAGTTTCATGATTTCTAATGAATTTATTTTTCTATATCCAAAAGTATTTGTTACAACATGATTGAAGTAGATTTTTATTCCTAAACTTTCAGCTTGTTTGATTAATTCAGAATTAGCAGATTTTCTTAAATCAACAATTATATTCTTTATACCTTTTTTATGAAGTGAAATTGAGGTTTCGTATGCACTATCATTATTTGTAAATAATATTATATTTTCTCCACAGGTAACGCCGTAATAATCCAAATATTTGTTTATAGAATTAGATAATAATATTCCTGGTCTATCATTATTATTGAATACAAGTGGTCTTTCAATTGATCCAGTTGCAATTACAACTTTTTTTGCTCTTATTTTCCATAATCGTTGTCTAATCTTATTTTTCTTTTTTTCCTCTGGTAAATGATCTGTTAAATTTTCTTTAGCTAAAAGAAAATTGTATCCATGATAAGCCGCAATACTTGTTCTTGTCTTAATTGTTAATTTACTTAATTTTTTAATTTCTTGAATTTCATTTTTTAACCATTCGCTTGATAATTTATCATCAATCTTAATTGATTCATTATTTTGATAAATTGTAGTACCACCTAGTATTTTTTTGTCATCTACTAATAATGTTTTTAAATTATTTTTTGCTGCCATTTTTGCAGCAATAATACCTGAAACCCCACCTCCAATAACTAATACATCGTAGTGAACATATTTGTGATCATATATATCAGGATCTGGTTCTGTGGGAGATTTTCCTAAACCTGCAGATAATCGTATTAATGGTTCATATACTTTTTTCCAAAAACTCTTTGGCCACATAAATGTTTTATAATAAAAGCCTGCAGGAATTAACGGTGATATAAAATTATTAATACCTCCAATATCAAATTTTACGTTAGGCCAGCAATTTTGAGAACTTGCTTCTAATCCTTCATACAATTCTAATTCGGTTGCTCTTACATTTGGTTCAGTTAAGTCTTTTTTACTGCCAATTTGACAAATTGCATTAGGTTCTTCTGCTCCACAAGAAACTATGCCCCTTGGTCTGTGATATTTAAAACTTCTACCGACTAAATGAATACCATTTGCCAAAAGTGCTGATGCCAAGGTATCACCCTCATATCCAAAGTAAGTCTTGCCGTCATATTTAAATGAAACTCTCTTAGTTTCATCAATATATTCGGTTTTATGAATTCTATAATTGGGCATTACTTATAATTAACTGGAGGTTTTTCACCCATTTTATAAACAGATAATATTTTATCATTCGATGTGTCTCTAACGACGTTGAACCATTTTCTGCATCCATGTGCATGGTTCCATCTTTCAAACTGAATACCTTTTATATTTTTTCTCATAAAAAGATATTCAGCCCATTCATCATCGCTAAGTTCCGTTGGTTGTTTTGGTCTAACTATATGAGCTTCACCACCTGATGAAAATTCACTTTGATCTCTCTCTCCACAAAATGGACAATTAATTAAAAACATTATTAATGTGCAACTGCTGCAGCACCATGTTCGTCAACAAGATCACCGCTTACAAATCTATTTAAATTAAATGCTGCATTTAATTTATGTGGTTCATCATTTGCGATTGTGTGAGCAAATAAATCACCTGATCCTGGAGTAGCTTTAAAACCACCAGTACCCCAACCGCAATTAAAATATAAACCTTTTATATTAGTTTTACTTATAATAGGGCTCGCATCCGGACATATATCAACAATTCCTCCCCATTGTCTTAACATCTTCATTCTACTAAAAATAGGGTAGAGTTCTAAAATCGCCTTTAAAGTTTCTTCAATTATATTATGACTTCCTCTTTGAGTATATGAAACATATGAATCTGTTCCCGCACCTATAACTAATTCACCTTTATCAGATTGACTTACATAAGCATGAACTGCATTTGACATTACAACAGTATCAATAATTGGTTTTACTGGCTCTGAAACTAATGCTTGTAATGGCTTACTTTCAAGAGGAAGTTTTAATCCTGCCATATTTGCAATTACACTTGAGTGGCCTGCTGCAACAACTCCAATTTTATTAGTTTTTATAAATCCTTTAGTGGTCTCTAATCCTTCAACTCTATCTCCATTTCTTTTTATTCCTTTAACTTCACAGTTTTGAATTATATCAACTCCCATGTCACTCGCACTTCTTGCATAACCCCAGGCAACAGCATCATGTCTTGCAGTTCCAGCTCTTCTTTGTAATGTTCCACCCAAAACCGGGTATCTGATATCAGTTGATGTATTTATAATTGGGCAAAATTTTTTTACTTCCTCAGTATTTAACCAAACAGCATCAATCCCGTTTAGTCTATTAGCATGTGTTCTTCTTTTTAAATCTCTTACATCTTGAAGATTGTGAGCTAAATTCATTACACCTCTTTGGCTAAACATCACATTGTAGTTTAGCTCTTGAGATAAATTTTCCCATAATTTAAGCGCATGATCGTATAAACCAGCACTAGCATCCCATAAATAATTTGATCTAATGATTGTAGTATTACGCCCTGTATTTCCACCACCAATCCAACCTTTTTCTAAGACTGCAATATTTTTTAAATTATGTTTCTTTGCTAAATAATAAGCAGTAGCTAAACCGTGTCCGCCACCACCCACAATAATAGCATCGTATTCTTTTTTTGGCTCTGGATTTCCCCAAGCTTGTTGCCAATTCTCATGCTGTGATAAAGCATTTTTTATCAGAGAGAATACTGAATATTTGTTTTTCATATTTTGGAGAAAATACTTGAATATGATTGAATATTCAATGATTTCAAGTTACACATATTATCGTGGAAGGATGGGTGAGCTGGTTTAAACCAGCGGTTTGCTAAACCGCCGTACGCTTGAAAAGGTGTACCGAGGGTTCGAATCCCTCTCCTTCCGCCACTAATAGAGCGGATTATTTCTAAAAAAATCTTTTAAAAATATTGGTTTTTGAGACAAAATGTATCTATAAACATTGTAATTCTCCATAACCCTCTGAACATAGTTTCTGGTCTCTTTAAACTTAATAAGTTCTACCCAATCAACATAATCGATTTGTTTCTTTTGTGGATCTTTATTTATTTTTTTCCAATACTTCACTCTTTTTGGTCCTGCATTATATGCTGCTACAGCGAAAGGGTAGGATCCATCATAATCAAGAATTAAACCTGCAATATAAAAAGATCCTAAATTTATATTATACTCAGGACTTGTTGTTAAACGAGATTTTGAATAAGAAACTTTTGCCTGCTTAGCAACAGTCTTTGCAGTGTAAGGCATCAACTGCATTAAGCCTTGTGCTCCAACTCTACTTCTTGCAGATATATCAAACTCACTTTCTTGTCTTATAATAGATAATATTAAAGCTTGTTCTGGTATTTTTCTTGATCCAACTTTATTCGGAGTGCTGATTACTGGATAATTATATTTGTTATGAAACCTTTTTTGATAAGATGCTATTTTAGAAACCTGAATAGCAAAATCAAATCTAGAGATGTCTGTTGCTAGTTTTGCTGCTAATACCTCACTCCCTGCTGAAACATTGTCATTTGCTAGAAATCTTAAAATATGTTTCGTATATTTATCTTTTTTAACTTCATCTAATAAATATACTATTGCCACTAATTTATTTTTGTAAAAACTTTCAGCATAATTTTTATCAACTTGAGTACTTTCTTTAAGTTCAAAAGTTTTGTTTGGATATATTTTCATGTGAGATAATTGACCATAATAGGTTGTTAGATATTTTGAACCTTCTTTAAACCACTTATCTGCTTCTTCCTTATTATTTAGTGCCAAATTCGCTTTTCCAAGCCAATAAGCACCTCTTGATAAACTAATTGGATATCCAACATTATTATAAAATTTAGTAAAATGACTTTTTGCTAAAATTGGGTCTTTTAAGAAACTTAAAGCAATCCATCCACTCATCCATTCAGCTTCAGCTAATTCGGCACCCTCTGATAGACCATGTTTACTTGTAATTTTATAAGCTTGCTCATATCTTTTCTTATAAATAAGTGATCTCGCTATTATTGATCTTTCAACCCACCATTTATCTGGGCGAACCATATAATCTTTATTATTTTTGATACTTAGTAAAATTTCTAAAGAACTATCAACTCTTCCTCTTTTCCTTCTCCATTTGAGTCTATCATAATTTAAACCTGCATCCTTTTTTAAACTTGCAGGTACATTCGATATAGCGCTATCAACACCATAAGATCTGCTCATTAAAAGTTGCCTTGCTGTATATAAAAGTTGATAATCTTTAGGTAGATATCTTAACATTCTCTTAAGGTCCCAATATTTATTCTCCCAAGCTAAATAATCAGCTCTTTTAATATAATCACTACTGTTCAAATATTTTTTAAATTTCTTTCTAAAAAAAATAAGATCATTTTTACTTAAATCAGCTGTAATAAATCCTTTTTTTATTAAATTTATAGCTGCCTCTTTATTTTGTGATAACAAAGCATCGCCTAGCATCATTTTTCCAAATCCACTTAAAGGAGGGTGTTTATCGAACCACTGTATAATTTCATTTTTAGTATGATTTTTAGAATTTATTTTATGCTCTCCTAAGTAACGAACTCTATCTATCCTTGGATAATCTTTTACTCTTTCGATAAACTGTTTATATTCTGTAAAAGTAGCCCTGTTACCAGTTGTAAGTAGATGTCTCCATTGAATAAAATCATAAATAGATTTTGCTCTTGCTTTACTTGCGGCTTTTTTTGCATCCTTCCAATTACTTTTCTCCATAAATGAAATAGCTTGTTTTGCATATCTCAAATCTCTATCGCTATAAAATTTTTGTTTTTTTATCTTTCTTAATTTTTCTTTAACTATTAGAGGCTTATTTTTTGGAATTATTACACCATCAATTTTCTTAAATATCTCCGTGGTGGTAATTTTTATTTCCTTTTGAATTTCATCTTCTTTTTCAGATGGTTTTGGTAGAGGAATGATTTCAGCTATTTTTTTTGTTGTATTTTTTTCATTTAAATCTGGTTTTTTAACAGGAAGTATAGTTTCATTTGAAAAAGCAGATTGAAACGATAAGAAAAAAAGGATACTTGTTGTTAATAATTTTAAATACATTTTATTAAATCAAACAACTTATGTTATAAATAATTATGTTTAAAGGATCAAATGTAGCATTAATTACACCGTTTAAAGACAACAAGCTTGACGAAGAAAGTTACATAAAAATAATAAATCATCATCTGGAAAATGGAACAAATGGGTTAGTTCCAGTTGGAACAACAGGTGAGTCACCAACATTATCACATGATGAACATGAGAGAACAATTGAATTGTGTATAAAAGAAGCTACCGGTAAACTTCCCATAATAGCCGGCACTGGATCGAATTCTACAGAAGAAGCTGTATCATTAACTAAACACGCTGAAAAAGCTGGTGCGGATGGTGCTTTAGTTGTTACACCATATTATAATAAACCTACTCAAGAAGGATTATATCAACATTATAAATCAATCAATGATAACTGTGGAATTCCAATTATAATTTATAATATTCCAAGCCGTTCAGTAATCGATATGAGCGTTGAAACAATGGCTAAATTATATGAACTAAAAAATATAGTTGGAGTTAAAGATGCAACTGGTGATCTAAATCGTGTTGATCAACAAAAAGAAAAAATGGGTAATGATTTCATTCAACTTACTGGAAACGATGATAATGCTTTTGAATTTAATAAACGAGGAGGTGTTGGAACAATTAGTGTTACGGCAAACGTAGCTCCTAAATTATGTTCTGAATTTCAAAAATTATCAAAATCTTCAAATAAGGATGATTTAAAAAAAGCTCAACAACTTGATGATATGTTGCAACCGCTGCATAAAAATTTATTTATAGAAAGCAATCCTTCACCAGTTAAGTATGCTGCTAAATTACTTGGTCTATGCGATGATACTGTAAGATTACCTTTGGTAAAAATAACTGAAAATACAAAAAAGGAAGTCGAGAAAGCATTAAAAGCAGCAAAACTTATTGATGAATAAATCTACATCTGGCATCAAGATCATTACAATAAATCGAAAAGCATCTTTTAATTTTTTCTTTAAGGAAATCTTAGAAGCAGGAATTGTATTAAAAGGTTCTGAAATAAAATCTGTAAGAGATGGAAAAATAAATATTGCAGAGTCATACGCAGTAGAAAAAGAAGGAGAAATTTTTTTAATTAATTCACATATCCCCATATATAAACAAGCCAGTTATTCAAATCACAATCCTTACTCAGAAAGAAAATTGTTATTTAACAAAAGGGAAATTAATAAACTAATTGGTAAAATGAACGAGGATGGTCTAACTTTAGTCCCAACTAAAATGTATTTTAAAAAAGGTAAAGCTAAAGTTGAAATAGCAGTTGCTAAGGGCAAAAAACAATTCGATAAGCGACAAACAAAAAAAACTAAAGATTGGAACCGTGAAAAAGCGAGATACTTCAGACGCTCTAGTTAAAAATGTATATCTATCAATAGGTTCTAATTTAGGAAATAGAATACATTTTTTAGAAAAATCTAAATATTTATTGGAAACTCATGATATTAAAATTATCAAAACATCTAGTTATTATGAGACTGAGTCATGGCCAGATCCTAGTTTTCCAAAATTTATTAATGCTGTATTACTGATAAAAACAAAATTAAATCAATTTGAGCTGTTTAAAATAATTAAGTCTATAGAAAAAAAATTAGGCAGAAAAATAGCTCCTAAAAATCATCCAAGAAATTGTGATATTGATATATTAGATTTTAATGGAAAGATTACTAAATCAAATAAAAAATTTATCAATTTAGAGATCCCACATCCAAGAATGCATAATAGAAACTTTGTACTTATGCCACTGTTTGAAATATGTAAGAATTGGTCTCACCCAAAATTAAAAAAAAGCATAATAAAACTCTTATCTTCTTTAAAAAAAAACAATTTAAGAAGTATTAAAGTTATCTAAATAAGTGATATAATAAATTAATGCTAAATTCTGACGAATTAATAAATAAGGTCAAATCATACAATAAGTTTCTTAACCCAGAAACTTTAAGCAAAGCATATAATTTTGCAGTGAAAGTTCACAAAGATCAAAAAAGACAATCAGGAGATCCCTACGTCATTCATCCTGTTGCTGTTGCAAATATTTTAACCGAACTTAAGTTGGATAGTGCAACGATAGCAACTGGTTTACTTCACGATACCATAGAAGATACTTATGCAACTTATAAAACTATAGAAGAGCAATTTGGAAAAGAAGTTGCTGATTTGGTTGATGGAGTTACAAAAATTTCAGTTTTTGAAAACCAAGCTATTTCTAATTCAAAAGCTGAAAATTTTAGAAAACTCATCCTGGCAACTTCTAAAGATATTAGAGTCCTTCTTGTGAAACTTGCAGATCGTTTGCATAATATGCGAACTTTGAAGGCTATTGATAAAGAGGAAAAAAGAAAAAGAATTGCTAAAGAAACTATGGAAATTTATGCTCCTTTAGCTGATAGAATGGGAATGAATAGAATAAGAGATGAACTTGAAGATCTTTCTTTCGATATTTTAAATCCTGAAGCAAGAAAAATGATCAAAGATAGATTAGACACAATAAAAGATAATAATTTGATTAATTATAATTCAGTTCTTAGTGAATTTGAAAATCTATTAAATGAAAATAATATTGATTTTAAAATTTATTCTAGAGAAAAAACACCTTTTTCTATTTGGAGAAAAATACAAAAAAAAAGAACCTCACTAGAGCAAATTACAGACATAATTGGTTTTAGAATAATTTTAGATAATGTTGAAAATTGTTACAAAACCTTAGGCGTAATTCATAATAAATGGAATTGCATACCTGGTAGATTTAAAGATTACATTTCATCTCCAAAAATAAATAATTATAAATCTCTTCATACTGCAGTGATTGGTCCAAATAAAAGACCTATTGAAATACAACTAAGAACACAACAAATGCATGAATTTGCGCAAAGAGGTATAGCTTCTCATTGGAAATATAAATCGTCAGAAAAGTTTAACTCTTTAACTTGGAAGGAATATGATTGGTTAGCAGATCTAGTAGAAATTATTGATAAAAATGAAAATCCTGAACATTATTTTGAATATACAAAACTGCAAATGTTTCAAGAAAATGTTTTTTGTTTTACTCCAAAAGGCTCAGTTATAAAATTACCCAAAGAAGCAAGTCCAATTGATTTTGCTTATGCTGTTCACACTAAAGTAGGTGATACTGCAATTGGATGTGAAATAAATGGAAAGGAAAGTCCTCTACAATCAATATTGCGAAATGGAGATGTAGTTAAAATATTAACATCAAAAAAAGATTCACCTTCTTTGCATTGGATAACAAGTGCTAAAACCGGTAAAGCTAGAGCCGCTATAAGAAGATACTGGCAATATAAAGAGGACAGCAAGCCTACGGAAAAAAAATATAACACTACCCTTTGGATGTCTTTACCTGACAGACCTGGAATATTAGGTGATGTTACAACAATGATTGGAACCAATAATGTAAATATTTCAAGTGTTGAAATGGTGGAAAAGACCAAAAGAACTATAAATTTTAGGTTCAACCTAATTATTCAAGATTTGAAAAACTTTACAAAACTTATTAGTGAGCTAAAACAGAAAGAATATAACTTCAAAATAATTAGACATAAAAACAAAAAATATGCTTTCTTTAAAAGATTCTTTAGCGGTTTTAAAAAAAACTAAGGCACTTTTAGAGGGACATTTTGTTTTATCTTCAGGTTTACATTCACCTCAGTATGTTCAGTGTGCTAAATTGTTAAGTTATCCAAAAAAATCAGAAGAATTTTGTAAATCCTTAAGCACTAAAATAAAAAAAAAATTCAAAAAAATCGATATAATATTGTCACCAGCTATGGGTGGGATTGTAATAGGTTATATAGTTGGAAATTTATTAAACAAGGAGACAATTTTTTGTGAAAGAGTAAATGGTAAATTTACTTTAAGAAGAGGTTTTTCAATAAAAAAAAATTCTAAAGTTTTGATTGTAGAAGATGTAATTACTACAGGTAAGTCAAGTTTAGAATGTGCTAGACTTGTAAAAAAATTTAAATCAAAAGTAGTTGGATATGCGTGTTTGATTGATAGATCTAGTAAAATAAGTTTAAAAATTAAAGATAAAAATATTGTTTCCCAAATTAAATTAGAAATACCAACTTATAAAAAAAATGATTTACCAATTGGGTTGAAAAAAATTCCAATTACAAAACCTGGAAGTAGATATTTAAAATGAAATCTAGACTAGGTGTTAACGTAGACCATATTGCAACATTAAGAAATGCCAGAGGAGAGGGACATCCTGATCCTATTTCATATGCAAGGCAAGTTATGAATTTCGGTGCAAATTCTATTACTATTCATTTAAGAGAAGATCGTAGACATATTCGAGACGAAGACGTAGCTATATTTTCAAAAATTAAAAGAGTACCAATAAATTTAGAAATGGCTGCTAACAATGAAATGCTTAAAATTGCATTAAAATATAAACCTAATTTTGTTTGTATAGTTCCTGAAAAAAGGAATGAAATAACCACCGAAGGAGGTTTAAATATCACAAAAAATAAAAAAATAATTAAAAAAGTAATTAGTAAATTAAATTTAAAAAAAATTAGAACAAGTCTTTTCATCAATCCAAATATTGAAGATGTCTTTGCATCAAAAGAATTAAATGCTAAATGTGTGGAACTTCATACAGGAAAATTTGCTTTAAAAGTTAAAAATAACAAAAATTATTTAGTCGAGTTCAAAAAAATAAAAAATTGTGCCACGTTAGCAAAAAAACTAGGAATGGAAGTTCATGCAGGTCATGGTCTAGATTATAAATCAACTAAAATTTTAAGAAAGATTAAATCTATAGAGGAATTTAATATTGGACATTTTATAATTGGAGAGGCCATCATGTTTGGTATGAAAAAAGTAATTACTAATTTTAGAAAAATATTAAACTAATGATAATTGGTAACGGTGTTGATATTATTGATAATAAAAGAATAGAAAAATCCCTAAAAATTAAAGGTTTTAAAAAAAGACTCTTTACATTGAATGAAATTAACCAATCAAAAAAATACAGAAACAAAACAAATTATTACGCAAAAAGATTTGCTGCTAAAGAAGCTTTCGTTAAATCAATAGGCATAGGCTTTAGAGATAATATTAATTTTAATGATATTGAAATATACAATAATAAGAAAGGATCACCTAAAATTAAAATTTCACAGAAAATAAAAGATATATTAAAAAAAAAATTTAAATTAAAGAATTACGATATACATCTTTCACTTTCAGATGAAAAAAACCACTCAATTGCATTTGTTATTTTGAACAAAAAAAAATGAAAAATTTCATAATTGATAATACTAAAACATTATTTTATGCATTAATAATTGCAGTATTTATAAGATCAATATTAATACAGCCATTTTATATACCATCATCATCAATGGAAATTAATTTGCTTGTGGGTGACAGATTATTTGTTACTAAATTTTCTTATGGATATAGCAAACATTCATTTCCCTTTAGTCCTCCTATTTTTAAAGGACGTATATTAAATAAAAACCCTAAAAGAGGAGATGTTATAGTTTTTAAAACACCTGCTGATAATCGTACAGATTATATTAAAAGATTGATTGGTTTACCAGGTGATACAATACAATTTATTGATGGTGATTTATATATAAATTCTAATCAAGTATTAAAAACAATTAAAAGCAAAAATGATAAATTATATTGTGGATCATCCCAAATTGATGTCAATATATTTGAAGAAAAACTTCCAAATGGAAAAAGTTATTTAGCTGCATATAGAACCGATATAACTTTTTCTAATTCAGATAAATACATTGTTCCTGAAAATCACTTTTTTTTCTTAGGTGACAATAGGGATTGTTCTAAAGACAGCAGATTTCTATCTGAAGTTGGTTATGTTAATCAAAATAATTTAGTTGGAAAAGCACAAATTTTATTTTTTTCATCTAATCCAAGGAAAGGAAGCATCTTTAACATTTTCAAATGGAGTGAGATAGTTCGATTTGAAAGATTTTTTAATAAAATAATTTAAATAAATGAAGTTAAACAAACTACAAAAGAAAATAGGCATTAGTTTCAAAGATGTTCAAATATTGACACAAGCCTTAACACACAAAAGTTTCGATACAAAAAATAATTATGAAAAATTAGAATTTTTAGGTGATAGAGTTTTGGGATTTGTAATATCAAAGAAACTACTAGAGCTATACCCAAATGAAAAAGTTGGTATAATTGATAAAAAGCTCGCAAATTTAGTTAACAAAAATAAATGTTTTGAAGTTGGCAAGGAACTAGAGTTGGATAATTATATATTAACCGGAAACACTGAAAAGAAAAAAAAAATAAATATAGAAAAAAAAATTATATCTGATTGTTGCGAATCATTAATTGGTGCAATTTATATAGATAAAGGTTTTGAAGCTTCTTCTAAATTTATATTAAATTATTGGAAAAATTATTTAAACTTATCAGATGTTACTGTGATCGACTCCAAAACAAGATTACAAGAATACTCATTGAAGAAATTTAAAACTTTGCCGATATATAAACTTATTTCTAATACAGGGCCAAGACATAAACCAAATTTTAAAATCAGTGTAAAAATTAAGGATAGCAAAACTGTTATTGCAGATGGTAGTTCAAAAAAAAATGCAGAACAAGCCGCTGCTATGAAACTTTTAGAAACTATTAAAATATAATGAATTGGCAAGACAAAGGTTATTTACTTTCAAAAAATAAATATAACGAAAATTCTATAATCTCTGAATTTTATACTGAAAATCATGGAAAAATTTCAGGAATTATTTTTGGTGGAACTTCAAAAAAAATAAAAAATTATTTATTCGAAGGTAATAAATTACATATAAATTTTAATTCAAAATCGCAAACAAAAATTGGTTCTTTAAAAATTGAAATAGATGAATTTAAAACTCCATACTTTTTAGAAGATAAACAAAAACTACTTTGTATTATTTATTCGATGAATTTGATTAAAATTTTAACAGTAGAGAACGAAAAAAATAGAGAGATTTATTTATTAATTGATAAATATTTTGAAATACTAAAAGATAAAGAGTGGTTATCAAAGTTTGTAATTTGGGAGTTAAACTTTTATAAATTAATTGGATATGACATAGATTTTAATGATTATGTAGAAGAAGTCTCTGAAGGAAATAAAATCAATTATAAATTAAAAAATTCTGACAAAATTATACCAAATTTTTTAGTAAATAAAGATGAAGCTGATATTAGTTTTGAAGATAGTTATGATGCTTTAAAAATTGTAGGAGACTTTTTAGACAAAACAATAGTTAAACCAAATAATCTTAATTTTCCCAAAACAAGATTTAATTTTCAAAATTCTTTAAAATTAATCTAGTTTTATTTGATCAGCAAAATACGTTATAATTGCATTTGCCCCAGCTCTTTTAAAAGAAACTAGGCTTTCGTATATCGATTTTTTATCTAATATATTCTTTGAAATTGCATTTTGTATCAGACTATATTCCCCTGATACTTGATATGCAATAACTGGAATTTTAAAATTATTCTTTACTTCTCTAATTATATCAAGATATGGCATTCCTGGTTTTACTATAATCATATCTGCACCTTCTTTTATATCTAATGCAACTTCCCTTAATGATTCATAATTATTTTTAAAATCCATTTGATAGGTTTTTTTATCTCCCTTTAGTAGATTTTTTGATCCTACTGCATTTCTAAATGGCCCATAAAAACTTGATGCATATTTCACTGCATAAGATAAAATTTGAACATCTCTAAAATTATTTTTATCTAAAGCTTTACGAATTTTTAAAACTCTACCATCCATCATATCTGAGGGTGCAATCACGTCACAACCCATTTCTGCTTGCAATATTGATTGTTTAATTAAGATTTCTAATGTTTCATCATTTAAAATTTCATTTTTTCTAATTATTCCATCATGACCATGTGATGTGTATGGGTCTAATGCAACATCACACATTATTCCAATTTCGTTCTTATAATTTTTTTTGATAAATTTTATTGCTTGGCAAACTAAATTATTTTCATTTAATGCTTCATTTCCGTATTCATCTCTTTTCCTTGGATTTGTATAAGGGAATAAAGCCACCATTGGTATTCCCAGTTTTAGTGCTTTATCAACTACACTTTTTAATTTATCAATAGAGTACCTAAAAACATTTGGCATTGAATTAATTGGAACCTTTTTAGCTTTACCTTCAGTAAGAAAGATAGGTAAAATAAAATCATTATAAGATAGATCATTATCTTGAACCAATCTTCTAGACCAATTGAATTTTCTTGATCTTCTTAATCTTAAATTAGGATAGTTACCTGTGATAATCATTATCAATTAATTTTTATGATGCGACAATAGTAATATTTAATATAATAGTCTATAAGATAGTAGAGCACCGATGTCACAATTATTCAATGATTTTCAAAAACAAGATGTAAAATTTGATATCATAAAATTAAAACAAGCTTGCGATGAAGTATTAAAAATAAAAGGTTTTGATACAAGTCTTGGAATACCTCACTTCGCTGGCATACCTTTAAATCAAATTCCAGGTGATCCAGATTCTGTTAAAGGAAATAATGTAAGAGGCATTTATTGGACTAAGCCAGATAGTACAGGTGTTGAGGTACAGAGGGAAAGTAAAATTGATGAACATAAATACACAGAATTTGTTGACGATTTTAAAAATACTTATTTCAAAGAAGTTTATGATCAATTAACAAAAAAGTATAAATTAGGTAGGATGAGACTTCTTCTTAAAGAGCCAAGATCAACATTGAGTTGGCATAGAGATCCTGAGCCAAGGCTTCATATACCTATATACACAAATCCCGGAGCAATAATGGTCGTTGATAATGTTGCAAAACATATGCCAGCAGATGGCTCTGTTTGGATTACTAATAATACTAAATATCACAATGCATTTAATGGGGGTGAAGAAAATAGAGTTCACCTTGTTGCTTGTGTTTTAAATTACAAATTTAATTAAATTGAAAAAAATTTTTATTGCTTCAGATCATGGTGGATTTAATTTAAAAAAGAATATTTTAAAATACTTTAATAAAAATTATCCAATAAAAGATCTGGGACCAAAACAAAATAAGAAGTCCGTTGATTACCCTGATTTTGCTCATAAACTTTGTAAACAAGTGGCGAAAAATAAGAAACATGTAGGAATACTTGTTTGTGGTTCAGGAGTAGGAATGTCTATTGCTGCAAACAAAAATAAGGGAATACGCGCAGCTTTATGCTATTCAGTAAAAAATGCCAAATTATCGCGATTGCATAATGATGCAAATGTTATAACATTAGGAGAAAGGCTTATTAAAAAAACAGTTGCCTTAAAATGTGTTGAGAGCTTTCTAAAAACTGAGTTTGAAGGCGGTAGACATATAAAAAGAATTAAAAAAATATAGGTAAATAAATGTCTAGTGAAAAAAAATATTTAAACACTCAATATGAAAACTTTTTTGAAAAAAAATTGTCTGAAGCTGATCCAGAAATATTTGATGCAGTAAATAAAGAATTAATCAGACAACAAAATCATATCGAATTAATCGCATCAGAAAACATTGTTTCACAAGCTGTTTTAGAGGCACAAGGTTCAGTGCTAACAAATAAGTATGCCGAAGGTTACCCAGGTAAAAGATATTATAACGGTTGTGAACATGTTGATGTTGCCGAGTCACTTGCTAACGATAGATTAAAAAAACTCTTTGATTGTAAATTTGCGAATTCACAACCTCATTCTGGCGCGCAAGCTAACGGAGCAGTGTTTTTAGCATTATTAAAGCCAGGTGATACTTTTATGGGAATGAGTTTAAATTCTGGTGGCCATATTACTCATGGTCTTAAAATTGCGATGTCAGGCAAATGGTTTAATGCAATAAGCTATGATGTAGATAAAACCTCTGAATTAATTGACTATGATGAAGTTGAAAGATTAGCAATTGAAAATAAACCTAAACTTATAATTGCTGGAGGTAGCGCATATTCTAGGGTTATTGATTTTAAAAGATTTAGAGAAATTGCTGATAAGGTTGGAGCATTCTTTATGGTAGATATGGCTCACTTTTCAGGTCTTGTTGCTGGTAAAGGTTATCCAAATCCTGTTGATCATGCTCATGTCGTTACATCTACAACTCATAAAGTTTTTAGAAGTGCCAGAGGTGGAATTATTTTAACAAATCACGAAGATATTTATAAAAAAATTAATACAGCTGTATTTCCTGGTTATCAGGGTGGCCCTCTGATGCACATAATAGCAGCGAAAGCTGTTGGATTTAAAGAAGCATTAGAACCTTCTTTCAAAGAATATATATCTAATGTTTTAGCTAATGCAAAAATTCTCGCAGAAACATTAAAAACAAATGGATTTAAGATTTATTCTGGAGGTACTGATACTCATTTAATGTTGGTAGATTTAAGACCCTTTGGTGTCAAAGGTAATGCTGCTGCTGAAAGTTTATCAAGAGCCAATATAACATGTAATAAAAATGGTATTCCTTTTGATACAGAAAGTCCAATGGTAACTTCTGGTATAAGATTAGGATCTCAGGCTGCAACTACTAGAGGTTTTGGTTTAAATGAATTTAAAATTGTTGGTGAACTAATTACTAAAGTAATTAAAGGTTTGTCATCAAACCCTGACGATAATAAAAAAATAGAAGACGAGGTAAGAAAAGAAGTTGTTGATTTATGTTCAAATTTCCCAATTTATAAAAATTTGGGATAATGAATTATGATTTGTCCCTGTGATAAAAAAGGTGAAACTTCAGTTGTAGATTCTAGACCTACTGAAGACGGAACAGCTATAAGAAGAAGGAGGCTTTGTAGTTGTGGACAGAGATTTACTACATTTGAAAGAGTTCAATTTCGCGAACTAACAATTGTAAAAAAAAATGGAAGAAAATCACCGTTTGATAGAGATAAACTGTCTAAATCCATTTATGTAGCTCTAAAAAAAAGACCTCTTGATACTGAAACAGTAGAAAAATTTATTTCTAAAATTTCACGATCACTAGAAGAATTTGGTCAAAGTGAAATTTCTTCTAACACAATAGGCACTATGGTAATGGACGGATTAAAAGAATTGGACCCGGTTGCTTATGTAAGATTTGCATCAGTATATAGAAATTTTAGAGAAGAAAAAGACTTCGTTCAATTTGTTGATAAAATCGATGTCTTTAAGAAAAGATAAAACATCAAAAAAAAATAAAGCATTCATGAGATTGGCACTAGAACTTGCCAATCAAAATAAAGGACTAACAGGACTAAATCCATCGGTTGGATGTGTAGTAACACACAAAGATGAAATCATTTCTTACGGAAAGACAGATATTAACGGTAGACCTCATGCTGAAGTAGTAGCATTAAAAAATAATAAAATAAATTTCAAAAATTCAAATATGTATGTAACATTAGAACCTTGTATCCATTATGGAAAAACACCACCATGTACAAACATTATTATAAAAAAAAAAATTAAATTAGTTAATTATTCGATTGAAGATTTTGATAAACGAACAGCAAAAAAAACTAAAAGTGTTTTAAAAAAAAATAATATTTTGACTAAAATTGGTTTAATTAAAAATGAGGCAAATCAATTTTACAAAGATTATAAATTCTCAAAATTTAATGATATTCCTTATGTTACTGGAAAATTAGCTGTTTCTAAAAACTATAGAATTTATTTATTTAAAAAAAAAATTACGAACGAACATTCTCACAAAGTATCTCATTTATTAAGATATAGAAATCAAGCAATTTTAACATCTTATAAAACTATTAACTCTGACAATCCTAATTTAAATTGTAGAATTCAAGGTTTAGAAAAGTTTTCACCTGTAAAATTTATTATTGATAAGGATTTGAAGACTAAAATAAATTCTAATGTGCTAAAACTAAATACAAATAAAACTTATATTTTTCATAATAAAAAAGATAAAAATATGATTAATAAATTTAAAAATAAAAACGCAAAACTTATTTTTATGGAAAAAAAAAATAATAGTTTTGATTTAAATGCAATTTTAAAAAAAATATACTCTTTAGGTTATGCAAATTTATTAGTTGAGTCAGGTCCTAATCTTTTAAAATCTTTTTTAAACAATAATTTAATAAATGATTTCTATTTATTCAAAGCTGATAATAAAATTAATTTAAAAAATTCAGTTGCTATGAATTCATTTATTGATTTATTATCTAAAAAATTTAAAAAAAGATCGCAAATTAATACTTTTTTAGATAAAGAAAAACTTTTTAGGTATCAGTAAATGTTTAATGGAATAATTTTTAATAAAGGTAAAATTACAAATATTATCAAAAGAGCTAAAGGAATAAATATCTTTATCAAGTCAAAATTAAAATTAACTAATAAGCAATTAGGTATATCTATTTCCTGTGACGGCGTCTGCTTAACATTAATATCATATAAAATGGGCATATCTGAATTTTATTTATCAAATGAAACTATTAGAAAATCAAAATTTAAGAAATCTAATGTTGGTGATTATGTTAATTTAGAACTACCTTTAAAGTATGGACAAAATATTTCAGGTCATATTTGTCAAGGTCATGTTGATACAGTAAGTAAAGTCACAAATTTAACAAATGTAGATAAATCTACAATTTACGAATTCAGTATTGATAAAAAATTTTATAAATTTTTAGTTGAGAAAGCATCAATCTTGATAAATGGCGTATCTTTAACCATAGCCAAGATAAAGAAGAATAAATTTGAAATTTGGGTTATTCCACATACACTTAAACTTACAAATTTAGCAAACATTAAAAAAAATGATTTAGTGAATATTGAAATTGATATTTTGTCTAAATATGTAAAAAAATTTATTAATGATAAAAAATAAATTTAGCCCAATAGAAAAGATTATTTCTATCTCAAAAAAAGGAGGGATGTATATTCTTGTTGACGATGAAAATCGAGAAAATGAGGGGGATTTAGTATTTAATGCCAGTGATGTTAATTCTAAAAAAATTAACTTTATGGCGAAAAACGGCAGAGGTTTAATTTGTTTAACACTAAATAAAAATCAAGCAAATAAACTTGGGCTAACATTTATGGCTCCTGTTAATCAATCGAGAAATCAAACAGCCTTTACCATTTCAATAGAGGCAAAGAAGGGTATAACTACTGGCATTTCAGCTAAAGACCGATCACGAACAATAAAAGTTGCTACAAAAAAAAATGTATTAAAAAATGAAATAGTTTCTCCTGGTCACGTATTTCCAATTATTTCTCGAGAAGGAGGAGTTCTTGTTAGAGCGGGTCACACCGAAGCATCTGTCGACATAGCTAGACTTGGCAACAAAATTCCAGCTGCTGTAATATGTGAGATTATGAATGAAGATGGCTCGATGGCAAAAGGCGATGACTTATTAAAATTTGCAAGTAAACATAAACTTCATATTGCAAAAATTGAAGACTTAATTTCATACAGACTAAGAAAAGAAAATCTTATTAAATTAAAAAAAACATCTACAATTAATTTAAATAATCAAAAATTTAAAATTTATGTTTTTGAGAACTCAATTGATGGTTCTGAGCATTTTGCATTAGTTAAGGGTAAAGTTAATAAAAGTAAATCACCAAGAGTTAGAGTAATTTCATCTAATGTAGTTCAAAATTATCTAATTAATCAAAAACTCCCTAACTCATTTGAAAAAACTTTAAAATATTTTAAAAAATACAGCAATTGCGTTATGATTTTTATAAGAGATCCAAATTTAAAATCTGTTACTCAAACACTTAAAGAATTTAAAGATAAAAAATCTAAAACTAAGGAAAAGGATCAATTAATAAAAAGCTATGGTATTGGAGCTCAAATAATTAAATCCTTAAAAATAAAGAAAATGATATTAGTTACTAGAACTCTAAAAAAGGTTGTTGGGTTGGATGGTTATGGTATCAAGATCATTAAACAAGAAATAATAAAATGAAAAATAAAGTATTAATTATACAAGCAAACTATTACAAAGATATTTCAACTGCTCTTCTTAAAAGTGCTAAGAATGAACTAAAGAATTTTGCAAAGATTAATGTAATCTCTGTTCCAGGAGTATTTGAGATTCCCGTAGTTATATCTAAAAATTTAAAAAAATATGACGGTTTTGTTGCACTTGGATGTGTAATTAAAGGTCAAACGCCTCATTTTGATTTTATATCTAAATCAACGACTGATGCAATTATGAATATATCTGTGGATTCAAAAAAACCTGTTGGTAATGGAATAATTACTTGTTTAAATAAAAATCAAGCTATAGCACGTGGCAAAAAGGGTAGAGAAGCAGCTAACGCAGTAAAAACAATATTATCTTTATAGAATGCCACTTCATTTTAGTAAAAAAAATAATCCAAGAGTTATTATAATACAGAAGCTTTACAGTAAGTATTATAACAATGAAGTAGAATTAAATTTTCCAAAACATCGTTTTAAAAAATTTATAAAAGATGTGGTCAACGGTACAATTGAAAGAGATGATGTAATTCATGAGGAAATTATAAATCATTTAAATGAAGATTTAAAAATATCAAAACTAGATAAAGTTTTTCAAGTAATAATTAAAAGTGCGATTTTTGAATTAATGTATAAACCAAAAATATCTTCAAAGATAATTATTAAAGAATACCTTAATGCCTCTAATTTCTTTATCGATTTATCACAAACAAAATACTTAAATGCATTGCTTGATAAAATTTCAAAGAAATTAAGAAATTGATGAATGAAGAATTCTTAATAAATAGTTATTTAAAAAAATTATCTAAAAATAATCCATCTTCGCTTAATTTAAATGATGATGTTTTTTTCGATAAAAATAAAAAATTAGTTATTTCTGTCGATACTTATAATGAGGGTATACATTTTTTAAATTTCAATAAACCAGATCTTGTTATAAGGAAAATAATAAGATCATCTATATCAGATATTTATGCTAAAGGGGTAAAGCCAAATTATTTCTTTTTAGCTGGCTCAGGTAACAAAAAACATTTTACAAAAAAAAATATGTCATTAATCAACAAATCTTTATCCAATGAACAAAGTAAATTTAATATAAAATTATCTGGTGGTGATACTACTTACTCAAAAAATCTAAGTTTTACAGTTATATCTTTAGGATATTCAAATAAAATTGTTTATAGAAATAAAGCAAAAATTGGAGATGACATTTATTTAACTGGTAATTTAGGTGATAGTCACATTGGTTTAAAAGCTTTAAAAAAGAAAATTATTTTAAACCCAAATCAAAAAAAATATTTTATTGATAAATATTATTCACCCAATCTACCTATAAAGTTTAGTTTACATCTTTTTAAAATTGCAAACTGTTCTATGGATGTCTCAGATGGATTGGTAATTGATCTGAATAAATTAATAAATAAACAAAAACTTGGTTATTTAATCGATATAGAAAGGATTCCCATTTCAAATTATTTAAAACAATTAATTAAAAACAAAAAACTAAAGAAATTAGACTATTTATTAAATGGTGATGACTATCAAATTTTGTTTACAGCTTCTAAGTCAAAGAGAAAATACATAAAAACTTTATCATCTAAAATGAATCAAAAAATTTCTATAATTGGGCAAATTAATACTAAATCAAAAAAATACTTATTAGATAATAGGAGAATTCCAATAAAATACCTTAAATATCAGGGTTATTCTCATATATTCTAAGAAGTTAAATATTGCCTTTTATAATCTTTTTTGTAATGTGCGCATTTTAAAAAATAACTAAAACACTTATTTAAGGATTTATATGTCTGTTGATATCATCTTACTATACACAATTTTTGCTGGAATTTTATCCATTATATATGGATTTGTTACAGGATCTTCAATTTTGAATGCGAGTGCAGGAAATGCAAAGATGCAAGAAATTGCTTCTGCTATTCAAATTGGAGCAAAAGCATATTTAAACAGACAATATAAAACAATTGCTATTGTTGGAGTTGTTGTTTTAGTTATCATTAGTTTTGCTTTTTCATTATTAGTAGGAATTGGTTATTTAATAGGAGCAGCATTATCTGGTATAGCAGGTTATGTTGGTATGTTAGTTTCTGTTCAAGCGAATGTACGTACAGCTGAGGCATCAAGAAAAGGTTTATCCCAAGGTCTTTCGATAGCATTTAAATCTGGAGCAATCACAGGAATGTTGGTTGCTGGTTTAGCATTATTAGCTATTGCAGTTTATTACTACATATTATTGTCAGCTGGTGTTGACGAAAGAGAAATTGTAAATGCATTAGTTGCTCTTGGTTTTGGTGCTTCTCTAATATCTATATTTGCAAGATTAGGTGGTGGTATTTTTACAAAAGGTGCTGATGTTGGTGCAGATTTAGTTGGAAAGGTAGAGGCAGGTATTCCAGAAGATGATCCTAGAAATCCAGCTGTTATTGCAGACAATGTAGGTGATAATGTGGGAGATTGCGCAGGTATGGCAGCAGATTTATTTGAAACATATGCTGTAACTATTGTTGCAACTATGGTTCTTTCATCAATTTTCTTTGTGTCAGATTTGAATATGATGGTTTACCCATTAAGTATTGGTGCGGCTTGTATTTTAACATCTATAGTAGGTACTTTTTTTGTAAAACTTGGACAATCAAAAAATATAATGAATGCATTATACAAAGGTTTTGTTGCTACAGCTGTTTTATCATTAATTATTCTATACCCAATAACAGATTATGTTATAGGATTAGATACAAATTATTCAGTAAACGGAGTTTCTTTTAATGGTATGAGCTTGTATTATTGTGGTGTTATAGGCTTAATTATTACTGGATTGTTAATTTGGATAACTGAATATTACACTGGTACAGATTATAGACCTGTAAAAAGTGTTGCGGAGTCGTCAACTACAGGGCATGGTACTAATGTAATTCAAGGTTTAGCCATATCAATGGAAGCGACAGCAATTCCTGCAATAATAATTGTAGCAGGAATTCTATTAACTAATTCAATAGCTGGTTTATTTGGTATAGCAATTGCTGTAACTACGATGCTAGCTCTTGCAGGCATGGTTGTTGCTTTAGATGCATATGGTCCAGTAACGGATAATGCTGGTGGTATAGCTGAGATGTCAAACTTACCAAAAAATGTTAGAAAGACAACCGATGCATTAGATGCTGTGGGAAATACGACAAAAGCTGTTACTAAGGGGTATGCAATTGGATCCGCTGGATTAGGTGCGTTAGTTTTATTTGCTGCATACACAGAGGATATTAAACACTTTTCAAAAGAAGCAGGATCAAAATTAGAGGGTATTGTTGTTACTTTTGATTTATCAAATCCTTTTGTTGTAGTTGGTTTATTAATTGGAGGAATGTTGCCATACCTTTTTGGTTCTATGGGAATGCAAGCTGTAGGTAGAGCAGGGGGTGCAGTTGTTATAGAAGTTAGAAGACAGTTTAAAAAAATTCCTGGTATTATGAAAAGAAAAGCGAAACCAGATTATGGAAAACTTGTAGATTTATTAACAAAAGCAGCAATTAAAGAAATGGTGATACCATCATTACTACCAGTTTTATCTCCTATAGTTTTATATTTGATTATATTACCAATTGGTGGTCAAGTCGCAGCATTATCATCAGTGGGTGCAATGTTATTGGGTGTTATTATTACTGGATTGTTTGTAGCTGTATCTATGACAGCTGGAGGTGGTGCATGGGATAACGCTAAAAAGTATATTGAAGATGGTAAATTTGGAGGCAAAGGATCAGAAGCTCATAAAGCTGCCGTTACAGGTGATACCGTTGGTGATCCTTATAAAGATACAGCAGGACCAGCAGTAAATCCAATGATTAAAATTACAAATATCGTAGCACTTTTACTATTAGCTGTGATAGCTGGATAGATTATTTTTTTCTATTTCTTAACGGTGCATTAATTTTTTCTCTTAATGAGCTGAATACACCGTAAAGCATAGTATCTGATTTTGTAAATTCTTTGTTTGTTGTATTTTTTAAATATTTAATATCATTCATATTATTAAGATCTAACAATTTCTTCTCTTTAAGTAATCCATTTTCATTTATTTCAACAATTAGAATGTTATTTTTTTTGATTTTTTGTGCTCCTAATTTTACTAGAGATTGATTTGTTTTTATTCTTTCAAAATATATCCATTTATTTTTATTAAAATCACTTACTGTTGAAGGTGGTCCAAAAATGGAAAATAAATCATTTTTATTGGTATAATTAACTTTAATCTGATCAAATTTTTTTTCTAATGATTTTGTACCATGATAATTTGCTACTTTATTTCCAGAGCAGTTAATTATAATAATAAAAAAGATAAAATAAATATATTTTATGAACGACATATACTTAAATATTTACAATAATTTAATCAAACTAACCAGAAATAAAAAACTATATAACATTGAAAAAAAAAATACTTTTTATGAACGTATGATCATTCTTTTTTTTCATATGGGTTTTTTATTAAAAACTTACAAATCCATTGAAAGTAAAGATAATTTACAAAAATTTTTTGATTATTTTGTTCGACAAATTGAACTTTCAGTACGTGAAATTGGTTATGGAGATGCTACTATAAATAAAAAGATGAAAGAATATGTTAATTTACTATTTTCAATAATAGATAAAATTAATAACTGGGAAAAAAAAAATAAACACGAAAAAAAACAAATATTAAAATTTTATACAAATGATGCTGTAAATATTGATTATTTTATTGATTATTTTGATAAATATAGTTATTTTTTGTCAAAAAACTCTTTCAATAATCTCTCAAAAGATATAATAACCCAATAAAAATTTTTTTATGGCTGTACCAAAACGAAAAACAACAAAATCAAGAGCTGGAAAACGTAGATCTCATAATAAAATAAATATTAAAAATATAATTGAGGATAAAAAATCTGGTGAATATAGACTATCTCACCATATGGATCTTAAAACTGGTTTCTACAAGGGTAGACAAGTATTAGATCCTAAAGACTAAAAATATTTATGAACCCAATAAATATTGCAGTCGATGCAATGGGAGGTGAAAACTCACCTAATAAAGTAATAAAGGGCATTGAGATACATTCAAAGGAAAATAAAAATATTTTTTATAATATTTTTGGAGACTGTAATAAAATAGAAACAACTATAAAAAAAACAAAAATTCCTTCAAATTTATATAAAATTATACATACACAAAATTATATTGAAGATACCGATAGCCCTCTATCTGCAGCCAAAAAAGGTAAAGACACTAGCATGTGGCTTTCCATACAAAGTTTAAAAGATAATCAATCAGATGCAATTGTCTCAGCTGGAAATACCGGTGCATTATTTGTGATTGCAAAACTAAATTTAAAAATGATAGATAAAATTGATAAACCAGCATTGTCTGCATTGTGGCCAAATAGAAATGGCATGAATATAGTTTTAGATTTAGGTGCAAATATTGAATGTAGTGAAAAAAATCTAGTTGACTTTAGTTTAATGGGGTCAGCACTACATAAATCATTATTTGAAAATGAGATTTCAAAAGTAGCTTTATTAAATATAGGATCAGAAGAATTAAAAGGTAATAGTGTAATTAAAAATACTTATCAAATTCTAAATGAAAAAAAAAATTCATTATTTGAATTTAAAGGATACATAGAAGGCAATCATATAATGGATGGAGATGTTAATGTGATAGTAACAGATGGATTTACTGGAAATGTAGCTTTAAAAACTGCAGAGGGAACAGCAAATTTTATAACGTCTGAATTAAAAAATACTTTTAATAATTCATTTTTGGGAAAATTATCAGGATTTTTAAACATTAATAATTTAAAAAAATTTAAAAAGAAATTAGATCCTAGATTGTACAATGGTGCAATTTTACTTGGATTAGACAAACCAGTAATTAAAAGTCATGGATCCACAGATGCAATTGGTTTTGCAAATTCTTTAAAAGTTTGCGAAAAAATTATAAAAGGAAATTTAATTGATAAGATAAAAAAAAATATAATTTGATGAGAGTTAATTTAACAAAAAAAGAAATAACAAATTCAATTTATATGCAATTAGGGTTTTCAAAAAAAGTTTGTGAAAGTTTACTAGAAGATTTTTTTCTAATACTTTTAGATGAAATTTTAAATAAAAAAAAAGTAAAAATATCAAAATTTGGAACATTTAGTTTAAGGCATAAAAAAAGTAGGATTGGTAGAAATCCCAAGACATTAGAAAAAAAAATTATCTCAGAACGTAATGTGATATTGTTTAAACCATCAAAAGAATTAAAAAATTTTATAAACAAAAATGAATAAAAATAAATTATATAAAACTATTGGAGAAGTTGCTAAAATTTTGAACTTAGTAGACACTAAATCTGGTAGATTATCAACTCATACAATTCGTTTTTGGGAAAAGGAATTCAAAGAGGTTAAACCACACATTTTCGCTGGTAATAGAAGATATTATGACAATAATAAAATTGAAATATTAAAAAAAATTCAATTTCTTCTTAAAAACCAAGGCATGACAATTAAAGGAGCAAAAAAATATTTACAAAATAATAATTCTAAGCTTGACGTAGAATATAATAAAACTATAAACAAAAAAAAATTGATAGAAGCAAGAATTAGTAAAATATCAAAAATTTTAAAAAGTATAAAAAGCAATGGCTAAAAAAACACATGTTAAAGTAAGACTAGTTCCTGAAACTAAACCAGACAGCCCCTTTTTCTATTATGTAAAAAAACCTGCTGGTGGTGAAAAGGCAAAAGTTAAATTGAAGGCAAAAAAATACAATCCAGCAACAAGAAAACATGAAATTTTTGTTGAAAAGAAGTTACCACCACATAGTAAGTAATTATTTTTTTTTAAAGTTTCTTCTCTCAAAATCAATATAAGACAATATCATATTTTTCCATATTCGATTAGTTATCTTAGGGTCAATTTTATTTTTAATTGATTTTTTTTTTATATTTTTAAGAATTAAAGAAATTCTTTTCTTGTCAACAATTTCATGTTTGTAGGTTTTAAGTTTAAGAACTTCTTTAACTATATTAGTCCTAATTTTTATCAATTTAATAAGCTTATTATCAAGTAGATCTAATTTCTTTCTCAGGATGTTTAATTTTTTTCTTTTATCAGGCGACATTTGATCAATTGGATTTATAAATAAATATTATATTTAAACAATTATGTATACCGAAATAAATACAAAATACAGAATATACATATCTAATTGGTTGCTAATTATGTTTATTTTGATCTCAGCAATGATAGTTGTTGGAGGTTTAACAAGACTTACAGATTCTGGTCTATCAATTACTGAATGGGAATTTTTTAAAGGCTTTTTTCCACCAATTAACAATGATGCTTGGATAGCTTATTTTGAAGCTTATAAGCAAATACCTGAATTTAAGCTTCAAAATTATTCAATGACTTTAAGTGAATTCAAAGTGATATTTTGGTGGGAGTGGGCACACAGATTTTTTGGGCGCGTTATTGGTTTAGCTTTTCTGATACCTTTAATTTTCTTTTCTATCAAATTAGGCGTTAAAAAAATTTATAATTTTTATTTTATCTTTTTTTTAATTTGTTTTCAGGGATTTTTAGGTTGGTACATGGTCCAGAGTGGTCTAGTGAATAATATAGATGTAAGTCATTTTAGGTTGTCAGTTCACCTTTTATTTGCATTTATTATTTTATCTTTAATTTATTGGAATTATTTAAGTTTAATAAATTCAAATATTAATGATAAAAAAATTAATAATTATATACCTGAATTTTTTTTATTATTAATTTTCTTACAAATTATTATTGGTGCATTCGTTTCAGGTATGGATGCAGGAAAAATTTATAACACTTGGCCGCTAATGGGTAATTCATATTTTCCAGATGACAATAAATATATTAATTTATTTAAATTATCTGTTTTTAGTGATCCATCACTAGTTCAATATTTACATCGAAATTTAGCTTATTTAATATTCATTATTTTCATAGTGGTTTCATATATAACTTATCGGAATAAAATTTTTTATTTATTTAAAGCTGTATCTATTTTAGGTTTGATTATATTATTACAAATTTTATTGGGAATTTTTACCGTTTTGTCTGGTGCCAGTATTTTAGTAGCGTCTTTGCACCAATTTAGTTCAATATTATTGATAACATCATCATTATATTTTTTGTACAAGAATAGATTTAGTTGATCATTTTTTTTCAATAACAAATAATTCATTGTTAAAATATAATCCTTTATTTTTATTGACGATATCTTTTACAACTTTTTGGTAATATTTTTTTCTTTCTGCATTCATTATTTGCTCATCTGATATTTGGTTAACATACACCGCGGCATTCCATGCTGAAAATATTAATGAAGTAGCAATACCACCGCTAATTTCATTCGGTAATGCACGCAGGACATATTTAATAGTTTGTTTTTTATTAAATTTTAAATTTTTCAAAATTTCATTGTCTGTATTATTTTTTATATATTTTATTATTGAATTGTATAGAGAAGGAAATGGCTTTTCTTTTGGCCAGATTTTCTTAATAATTTTATTTCCTGGATCATTTCCACATGCATGAACTACCACCAATTTACCTTTCTTATCTAACGATTTTATCATTGGATCAATTACATACTTTACTTTTTTCTCTGCAGATATTCTTGATCTATAAGGTTGAGATGCAATGATTAAGTCGTAACTGTTTTTCCCATTATTTTTTTTTGGAATAACATTTTTTAATGAAAATTCCTGATCTTTTCTATAAATCACTATAACTGAAGGTTCTTTATATGTAGGATTACCATTTTTAGGGTTTCTCTCTATTTGCCATTTTTTACTTAAAAATTCTTGATTAAGTTTTCTTAATTGATTTGAAAAATCTAGTGAAGAATTACCTTTTAACTTAACAATTTTCCAATTCATTTTTTTTTGTTTTTTTTTGTCATTTGATTTGAGTGCAGTGGATTCAACATAATTTAGGTTTGATATAACAAATACTGTGTTTTTATGTTCGATAAATCGATCTGGAAGCTTTTCAAGTCCTAATCTAACATCTTCCATGCTTATTTCCTTTGTACTTACTAGTAAAGGGATTTGAGGCAGTTTCTGATGACATTGCCTCATTACACTCATCAATAATGATCCATCACCCATACCTGCATCAAATATTTTTAATGCTGGAAATTTTGGTTTTAATTTTTGAACAATAGGTTTTAACGCATCAGCAATTTTATTCTTTTCGTTAGTTGTTGTAACGAAAAGTAAATATTTTTGTCTATTATCAAAAAATCTAAAATTTTTTTTCATAAATGCAAATTTGCAATTACTAATTTGCTGGATAATTTGTTGTAATAAATTTTTTTAAAACATTTAATACTCTATCTGCTTCTTCTAACAACATCATGTGTCCGCAATTATCTATTATATCTATTTGACTTCCTTCAATTAAATTAGCTAGTTTTTTACCCTCTTTTACTGGACACATTTTATCGTCTGTTGCAAGTATAGAAAGGGTAGGTATCTTAATTTGTTTTGCAGCCTCAAAACCATTTTTGTAATTATCACATGCTCTAAAATCTACACCGAGAGTATTTTTTATTGTTCTAGTTTTAGCTAACATTGAACCTGTATTAATATGATATAAACCTGGCACAGGATGACCACCAAAATGGCCAGCTGGCCCATGTGCCCAGTCCATCATTAGTTCAACGGCCTTAGGATCATTATTTTCCGCTAAAGATAATAATTCAGGATTCATCGGAATTGCACCAGCTCCACCCATTAAACTTAAAGTTTTTATTTTATCAGGATTTCTCGCCGTACACTCCACAGTAACTAAACAACCTTGAGAATGACCAACTAAAGAGGCTTCCTTGTATCCTACTGAATCAATAACATCACTAACCCAATCAGCCATATCCTCAATTGATTTTAAACTTTCTCCTCCTGACAATCCATGACCTGGCATATCTAAAGCTAAAACACTATATCCATGGAACGCAAAATATCTTGTTTGCAAAACCCATGTCATATGAGTTAGTCCACTTCCATGCACAAAGATTATTAATGGTTTATTTTTATCGAATGGTCTACCACCCGTAGAAGCATAAACCTCGTTATTATTTACCTGAAACTTCATTGATTGGATACGAGTCTAGGTTTCCTAGCAGCTCTAAATCCATTTTCAAAGTCATTTTTGATATCATCTATATCTTCAATACCGACAGATAATCTTATCATATCATGGGATAAACCAGCAAATTTTAATGTAGCTTCATCCATTTGAGAATGTGTAGCTGATGCTGGATGAATTACTAATGTACGTGTATCACCAACATTTGCTAAATGAGAAGCAAGTTTAACGTTATTAATAAATGCTTCACCAGCAGCTTTTCCTCCTTTAATACCAAATGCTATCATTGATCCTTTACCATTGGGCAATAATTTGCTTGCTAAATCATGATCAGGATGATCTGGTACACTTGGATGTGAAACCCAAGCAACACTTTCATGACCCAATAAATACTCGACCATTTTTTCAGCATTCTCACAATGTTTTTTCATTCTGACAGAAAGTGTCTCTATACCTTGTAACACATTCCAAGCATTTTGAGGGCTTAGACAAGGACCAAAATCTCTCATACCTTCTGCTCTTGCTTTCATTGTAAAAGCTGTTGGTCCAAATTCTTCAGCAAAAGATAATCCATGATAACCTTCATATGGTTGTGTCATTGTTGGAAATTTATCATTTTGCATCCAGTCAAACTTACCACCTTCAACTATTATACCAGCCATTGAAGATCCATGTCCTGCCATCCATTTAGTAAGTGAATGAACTACGATATCAGCACCGTGTTCTATAGGTTTACATAAATAAGGTGTTTGATAAGTTGCATCTACCATTAAAGGAATACCTGCGTCGTGAGCTATTTTAGCAATCTCAGGCATATTCATTATTTCATTTCCTGGATTACCAACAAGTTCTCCAAAAATACCTTTTGTATTTTTTTGAATTGCTTTTTTAAATCCCTCTGTGTCTCTTGGTTTTACAAAAGTTGTTTTAATTCCAAATTTTGGAAGTGTTAACCTAAATAAATTTACAGTTCCTCCATAAAGCTGAGATGATACAACTAAATGGTCTCCTGCTTCACAAAGAGTCATTACTGCAAGAAATATTGCACTCATACCAGACGATGTAGCAAGTGCAGCTGTTCCACCTTCTAATGAAGCAACTCTTTCTTCTAAAACGGCAACTGTCGGATTTGATATCCTACTATAAATATGTCCACCCCTTTCTAAATTAAATAATGCTGCCGCGTGATCTACATCATCAAATAGATATGAAGTTGTTTGGTATATTGGTACTTGTCTCGAACCAGCATTTTTATGAGGTTGATATCCTGCGTGTAAACTGAGGGTATCAAATTTATATGTTTTAGGATCCATTCCTTTTTTATCTGACATTTAGTTGCTCCTGTTTAAATTTTTAAGATTTATTATAAACAAATATTATCGCTTATTTATAGCCTATTTATTAGTTAAAACTATCAAAAATGACTTAAGTTCTAACTGTATATCGTTTGACAATATATCGATTTATAAGTATTAATCCCGCAATTATGACTAAATTTCTTAAAAAAGATGACCTTAATAGTAAATGGTTTGAAATTGACGCAACTGGAGCTGTAGTTGGGAGACTAGCAACTGTTGTATCAAAAATTCTTAGAGGAAAAAATAAAGCAACATTTACTCCTCATATGGATAGTGGAGATTTTGTTGTTGTTAAAAACGTAGATCAATTAAAATTTACAGGAAATAAGTTTTCAAATAAAAAATATTATAGACATACGGGTCATCCCGGCGGAATTAAAGAAACAACACCTGAAATATTACAATCTTCAAAACCAGGTGAAATTTTAAAAATGGCAGTAAAAAGAATGTTACCTGGCGGTCCTTTAGCTAAAAAACAACTAACTAAACTTAAGGTTTATTCAGGATCGGATCATCCTCATTCATCACAAAACCCTGAAGTAATTGAGATCGGAAAACTTAATTCAAAAAATATAGTAAGAAATTAAAATGGAAACAAATCAATCTACATCTTCAAAACTAAAATTAGATTTTAAAGATGCAAAATATGCAACAGGTAGAAGAAAGACTTCAATTGCAAAAGTTTGGTTAAAAAAGGGGACTGGTAAAATTTACGTTAATGGTAAAAATTTAGATGATTATTTCACAAGAGCTACTCATAAAATGCAAATACTAAGACCTTTTGAAATTATCAATCAATCTACAGAATACGATGTTAGATCTCAAGTTGTTGGTGGTGGACATACAGGTCAAGCAGGAGCATTGGTACATGGTATATCAAGAGCACTTTTACAATTTGATGAAAATCTAAAACCAACACTTAGAAAAGAAAAACTTACCACGAGAGATTCTAGATCAGTTGAGAGAAAAAAACCCGGTCGTGCAAAAGCTAGAAGAAGTTATCAATTCTCTAAAAGATAATACCATTTTATTAAACAACTGTTATATTACATTATGTCTATGATTAATGCATTAGTTGCTGGAGCTACTGGATACATAGGTATTCAATTGGTCAAATTATTAACCAAACATAAAAGAGTTAAAATTAAATATCTTTGCGGTGATACCTCTGTAGGTAAGAAAATTAGTTCTTATGATAAATACTTCAATAAATATAAACTACCAAATATTGTTAAATTTAATAAAGAGTTATTAAACAGTGTTGATGTTGTATTTACTGCATTACCCAATGGAGAGGCTCAAAAAATTTCAAAAAATTTAAATAATAAAAATATTTTAATTGATTTAGCAGCAGATTTTAGACTTAAATCATCTAGTGATTACCTCAAATGGTATAAAATCAAACACAATGCTCCTAAATTAATAAAAAAAAGTATTTATTCTTTACCTGAGTTAAATAATAAAAGTATTAAGAAATATAAAATAATTTCTTGTCCAGGCTGTTATCCAACATCAATTTTGTTACCCCTAGTACCGTTAATTAATAAAAATATTGTTAAATCAAACAATATCATAATTGACTCTAAATCTGGTTATTCAGGTGCAGGCAGAAATATTCATAAAAAATATAACAACAAATTTTTAAATGAGACATTGAGTGCTTATGGTTTAGCGTTTCATAGACACAATTCAGAAATTGATCAGGAACTAAAAATAAAAACTGGCAAAAAGGTAAAATTTCAATTTACACCTCATCTTTCACCAATGTTTAGAGGAATATTAACTACTATGTATTTAGATCTAAAAAGAAATGATTCTCTTAAAAAAATTTATTCTTTTTTAAAAAAATATTACAAAAATCATAAATTCATTAAAATTTTGAAACCAAATACTTTTTTAGGAACTAATGAAGTAATAAACACAAATAACTGTTATATTTCCGTGTGTGAGAGTAAATATAAGAATAAAATTATTATATTGTCAGCAATAGATAATTTGATTAAGGGTGGTAGTGGACAGGCTGTTCAAAATATGAACATTTTATTTGGATATAAGTCTGACGAAGGATTAAATTGATGAGAATACTGATAATTTTATTAATTTTTTTATTTATAAATAATTGTTCTAACCAAAACTTTGGTTCTTTTTTAAAGAAAAAAAATGATGATATGGTTGAAAAACCAAATTTAGATATTGATAAAAATATTTCTTTTGATGATTTTAAAAATAAAATTATTAATTATGGAAAAAATAGTAGCTTTCCAAGTTTAGATGATTGATATGACTAAAAAGCTTAATATAGCAATTGTTGGATTGGGGCAGATTGGTAATTATCTCTATAATGAATTAAATACGAAAAAAAAAGATATTCTAAAAAAAACTGGAAAAATTATCTCTGTTTCTGCAATTTCAGCTAAAAATATTAACAAAAAAAGAAAATTTAGAATTAATAAGAAAATATTTTATAAAGATCCCTTTAAAATTTTTAAAAATAATAAAATTGATATTTTAATTGAAGCCATTGGTCAATCTGATGGTGTATCTAAAAAAATTGTAGAATTTGCACTTAAGAATAAAATTCATGTTGTAACTCCTAATAAAGCATTAATTTCTAAACACGGTAATAACCTTTCTAAACTTGCTGAAAAAAATAAAGTTAATTTAGAATTTGAAGCGTCAGTAGGAGGTGGAATCCCTGTATTAAGAACTATTAAAGAAGGACTAGCAACTAATAAAATAAGTAAAGTGTATGGAATATTAAATGGCACTTGTAATTATATATTATCTGAAATGGAAGAAACAAAGTCTGGCTTTTCAACTGTATTAAAAAAAGCTCAACTATTAGGTTATGCTGAACCAGGCAATCCAAAATTAGATTTAAATGGTTACGATGCTTTAGCTAAAGTTAAAATTCTATCTGCTTTAGCATTTAATAATAAAGTATCAAATTCAAAATGTTTAATGGAGGGTATTGAAAATATAGAATACAAGGATTTAGAAATTTCAAATCAATTAAATTATAAAATTAAATTATTGGGAATAACAGAAATTGTTAATAATAAATTATTTGAAAGAGTTCATCCGTGTTTAATTAAAAAAAATACTTACATCGCAAATGTTAATGGTGTAATGAATGCTGTTATAATTGAAGGTAATCCAGTAGGGGAGAGTGTTTTACAAGGAGAAGGTGCAGGGCCCGGTCCGACATCATCTGCTTTAATGTCTGATCTTTTGTCAATTTTACGTGGAAATATCAAATACCCTTTTGGGATTTCTGATAATAAAAGAAAATCTCCTTCAATATATAATACTGATAATTATTCAAATGCTTTATATATAAGGCTTGAAGTTAAAGATAAACCGGGTGTTCTATCTGAAATCACAAAAAAATTTGCTAAACACAAAATATCCGTTCAAAGATTAATACAAATACCAAATAATAAAAATAAAACTGCTTCTATTGTGATTATAACTCACAAATCTTTGGAAAAGGATTATCAGAAATGTATTAAATCTTTTAAATCAAATTTAAATATTATTAAAAACCCTGTATTATTAAGACTTTTTTAATGGAACTTTATTTAAAGCTCTTTGAAGTTCTATTCCCTGTATTTTTTATTGTTGGAATTGGTTTTTTATTAGGGAAAAAAAATCCAAATTTCGATACTTCGTTTATAACATCTTATGCTGGAAATTTTGGAACTCCAGCTTTAGTAATTTTCTCTCTTACATCTACAGGTGTTACTTTTGATATATTTGTAGAATATTTTATTTACGCATTAATATTACTCTCATCATTTGCTTTAATTGGTCTTGTTTTTTTAATTCTTATGAAAAAAGATTATATTAGAGAATTACCTACTTTTTTTTTACCTAATACTGGTAATATGGGTATACCAATCTGTCTTTTTGCGTACGGTAAATTGGGAATGGGTGTAGCTGCAGCTATATCATCTTTGGTAATACTCTTACATTTTACTGCTAATATATTTCTTGCAAAGCGAAAATTTGATTTTTCAATAATCGCAAAAAGTCCTTCCTTCTATACAATTATTTTGACCGTTATCTTTTTATACTACGGCAAGGAAATGCCAGTTTTTGTTATTAATACAACAATGCTTTTATCTTATGCAATGATTGTAATGATTTTAATGTCTTTAGGTATTGCATTAACTCAAATGAAAGTATTTTCTTTGAGAGACTCAATTATAACATCAATTGGCAGGGTAATCCTGGGTCCTATTGTAGGTTTTTTTATTATAAAATTTTTTAATTTATCTGGTTTTGCAGCTGGAGTTTTACTAATTCAATCCTCTATGCCTAGTGCGATATTATGTTATTTGGTTGCTTCAATGTATTCACCAAAAAAAAATGTAGATAATATTTCCAGCACAATTGTTGTTTCTACTTTAATGTCATTGGTTACAGTGCCAATAACAGTATTTATTGCTCTTAAATATTTTGCTTAAATGAAAGCAATATTTTTAAATTTATCCGCATGGATGGTTTTGCCCTTTATGGATGCCATAGCTAAATACTTATCTTCGGATTTATCTTTTTTTCAAATAACGTGGGCTAGATATTTTTTTACAGTTGTATTCACAGTTTTTTTTATGTTTTTATTTTATAGGGAGCAATTGAAGTTTTCTCAAAATATCAAACTACAAATAATTAGAGGTTTGTCTTTATTTTTTGCAAATATATGTTTTTTTTACTCCATTTCTATAATCTCAATGGCAAAAGCATTAACATTGGCGTTCGTTGCTCCATTAGTCACAACTGCTCTTTCTCCATTTTTACTTAACGAAAAAGTCGGATATAGACGGTGGACTGCTGTATTAGTCGGTTTTTTTGGTATTTTAGTTGTTATAAGACCTGGAATTATAGAGATTAATCTTGCTAGTTTAGCAGCTGTTGGAACTGGCTGTTTTTACGGCTTTTATCTTATAATAACTCGAAAATTGCATTCAACAGATAGTCCTTTACTCACATTGCTGATTACGGGCGTAGTAGGGGCTGTTATCGCATCTTTTTTTGTTCCTATTGTTTGGATTAATCCTACTCCAATTCAATGGTCTTGGATGGCTCTGATGGGTATATTTGCCTGTTTAGGCCATATATTAATCATTTTATCTCTTCGTTACGCTGATGCTTCAAAATTAGCACCATTTGGTTATTTCGAGATAATTACTAACCTTATTTTAGGATATTATGTGTTTTCGGATTTTCCTGATAAATATACTTTTATTGGACTTTTCACAATCGTTTCTTCAGGATTATATGTTTTTAAAAGGGAATATTATCTTAAATATAAGTAAATATATATGTACTATATATTCATATAATACTTTAATTAATATCTGTAAACTATTGTATTTGTTATATTTTATTAAATATTTAAACAAAAATTAAATTTATATAAAATAAAAAAAAATGCAGTAAAATTATAAAATTTTCAATTAAATAAAAGCTGTAAATTAAAAATAATCAATAATACGCAGTTATTTGAATTAAAAAAAATAGACGATAAAATTGGACTATGAGATAGGGTACAATAATTCAATAAAATCAACAATTTTCATGCAATTTTAAAATAGTACTTTTGATAATAAAACTTATTTTTAATTTAATATGAAAATTTCTTAATATTAATTCATATAAATATACAAAAAAAATATATTTTTCTTAATAATTACCTAAGTAATGCAATTTATGAATATAGCATTTAATGCCCCAAATATAGGGCTAATTTAGAGATTTCAATTTATAAGCTGCAACCAATAGGGGAATTTAAAATTGTATTACTAAATGTTTTAAAATTTAAAAAAAACGTTGGTATTGCTGGCTTTTAGAGCAAAATTCCTTCAGATTTGAGCAGTTTTTTCTTAGTTTTTATACCACCTTTGCCTGAATATCCTCCAAGAGATCCATCAGACCTGATTACTCTATGGCAAGGTATTTTGGGAGCATATGGGTTTTTTCCAATAGCATTAGCTACAGCTCTAATGGCTCCAGGCTTTTTAATACCCTTTGCGACGTCAGAATATGTTAAAACACTACCTTTTTTAATAGTCTTTAAGTATTTCCAGACTTTAATTTGAAATTTTGTGCCTTTAAGGATCATATAAAGAAAAAAAACTCTGTATCTCTGCACCTTTTCAGGTACAAAGATCAGTAGTTTTTTGGCACGTCGTTGTATGCGCTACCGCCATGCCTTCCACCCCGCAATTTTAGCGCTACTCTGCGTGGTTTTCTGCCCTCTGGGCTTGAATCTCTCGATTTTTCCCCAGATGGTCAGTTAAGAGTTGCCTCTTAATTCATTTAAGAGATTATCACAGTGCAAATTATATTAGTATCACTTTATAGTTGATAATTATGGGTTTTTAACAGCTGTGAATAGCGTTAATAAACTATCTAGGTCCAACAAATATTAGAATAAAATAGGATAAATAGAAAATTATTGTCAAAACAGATAAGAAATACACTTCTAAAGATTTCCCATTTTTCTTGTAAACCAAATAACTCAGTATAGTTAAACCTATAGATATTATTAAAAAATAGCTTGTAGGAATTTCTCCATCTAAAGTCATTAATTATTTGTTTTATTTTATTTGACATTTAAAATCACTTAATATATTACTAATGATAATTAATTGTTATCAATAGTAATTATATGAATGAACTGACAACAGACCTAAAATCGCTTCATGAAGCAACTTTGAATAACCTCAAAAGCTCAAAGGCAAACAATACTTTAAGAGCTTATAAATCTGACTTTAAAGACTTTGGAACTTTTTGCTCAAAGCATGGATTAAATTCTTTACCAACAGAACCAAAAATAGTTTCCATATACCTAACCCATCTCTCTAAAAACTCAAAAATAAGCACTTTAAGACGAAGATTAGTATCAATAAGCATGGTTCATAGGCTTAAAGGGCATTATCTAGACACAAAACATCCAATCATCGTTGAAAATTTAATGGGAATAAGAAGGGTCAAAGGAAGCATTCAGAAAGGTAAAAAACCTATACTAATCAATCATTTAAAATCAATTATTAATGTAATAAATGATCAAAAATATAAGGAAATTAAAAAACTAAGAGATAAATCAATAATCTTAATTGGCTTTGGAGGGGGCTTTAGAAGAACTGAGCTCATTTCAATTGATCATGAGGATTTAGAATTTGTTCCTGAGGGTCTAAAAATCAATATTAAAAGATCAAAAACTGACCAATTCGGAGAAGGAATGATTAAAGGACTACCCTACTTTGATAATCAAATTTACTGTCCTGTTACAAATCTAAAAAAATGGTTAGAAATTTCTAAAATTAAGTCTGGACCTATTTTTAGAAGATTTTCAAAAGGTTTATCATTAACAGATAAAAGATTAAGTGACCAATCAGTAGTTTTATTGATGAAAAAATATTTAAATTTAGCAGGAATCGAAAATAAAAATTTTGCTGGTCACAGTTTAAGATCAGGTTTTGCCACAGTTGCTGCAGAATCGGGCGCTAATGAACGGAGCATAATGGCCATGACAGGTCATAAATCAACACAAATGGTTAGAAGATATATTAGAGAGGCAAATATATTTAAAAATAATGCATTAAATAAAATTAATTTGTAAAAAAATATTTTAATTTACACCCCAACAAAGAAAAATAAAAATTAACATTTTTTTTTGGTTCATCAAGAGGGCCAAAATATTCAGAATCAGATCTTAAATAATATTTTTTAAAAAAAGATGTTGTGATACCCCATTTTTTTAAGAAAGTTTTAGAACCTTTGTTTTTTTTTAAATGAGATTTTTTTCTTAAAGAGACAGATCCAAAGTGATATACTCTAAATTTTGATATCCCTTTAAAAATTCTAACACCTTCAATCCATAATTTCATATTTAAGTCAGGGTCAGATCCTACACCGGGATTAAATTCTTCACTAAATCCACCAATTTTTTCCCATATTTCTTTATGAATTAAATGAGGTGCCCAGTGAGAACCTTGAAAATCCCTACTTTTAAAATTTTTAAAATTCTCTAGTAGTTTTTTTTCATCAAAATTATTATAATCGGACCCACAATCATATTTTATATGACCACCATTTTGTTCAATCATACTTGCAGATAAATAAAATAATTTTGTATTTAGTTTATCTAAATTTTCTTTGAGAATTTTATCCCACTCAGGACAAAAATACATATCATCATGTGCATAAAGAATAAAATTTGTTGTTGATTTTTTAGCAGCTAAATTTACAGAACTACATAATCCAATATTATTTTTTGAAAAAGTAAATTTAATATTATTTGATTTAGCATATTTTAATGATCCATCGCTTCCATCATTAATGTGTAATATTAATTCATTTTTAAACTCTGAATTTTTTTTTAAACTATTACAGCAAATTTTAAGATAATTTAAATTATTATATGTTGGAATAATAATTGAAAACATTTATTTTTTATCCCAAATAAATTTTTTTGATTTTAAGTTAAAAGTTTTGTTAATTATAAATTCTGCTACCAATAAAGAGTTAAAATATCTTAAATATTTTTTTTGCCCATTTCTGGCTATTCTAATTCTAAGCTTATCATTATATGCATATTTTAGTATTTTTTTTGATAGATCTCTAATTGATTCATAGAATATAATTTCGTTATTTTTAAAAAATTTATTCAACTGAGTTTTTTTATCTATAAATGTAAGCAAACCATTGCCAACTAATTGTGTAATTCTATCACTTGAATAATATTTTGTTGATTTTCCTTGGCTTAAATTAATTCCCATTTTTGAATTTGATATTGCATTTTTATAATTTTCTGCCCAAATTGGTTGTATATTTTTTAGTCCATATAAATCAAACTTGATATCAGGTATTAATTTAATCAACTTATCAATAAATTTTTCTCGTTTATCAAATTTACCCTTTTTTAATATTCCTCTATGCACTCCATGAGACATAGCGAAGAATACGTCATTTCTTAGTTTTTTTTTTTTATATATATTTAAATTTTCGAAAGATTCATCTGATGGGTTAGGAATATAAAAGACCTTATTTCTTTTTGGGAAATTAAGAATATCTGGCGATGTTGTACAAAAACTACAATCCATAAAATCTATTTTATCTAAAAATCTTTTTTTATTATTTTTCCATTCACCATCCATTCTATCTAAAAACCATTGTGCAATTTTAATATCTGGATAGTTTTTTTTAATAATTTTCAGAGTATCTTTTTTGATCAAATCTGCATGGCCCAAAACTATTAAATCAGGCAAATAATTAGAAATTACTTCTAAAAGTTTTTTATTAAGAGTTTTGGATCCATCAAGATCTCTTACTGATCTATAATAACTTACAATATCTCTATCACTCAAAGTTAAAACACTATGTTTAAGTCTTACAAAACCATTATTAATTCTTCTTCCTGTATTGTAAAAAAGACGTCCATTGTGTCTTTCATTAAAGTTTGTAATATGTAATATTTTAATTTTACTTTTATTTGAAATTTTTATTTTTTTTTTTTTGTTTATAATTTCACTCCTATATTCATCTATTTTTTTAGTCACAAATTCATGTGTTAAATAGAAATTTTTTAAAGAATTTTTTTGCAAACTTAATCTGTATGATTTATTTGAAATTAATTTATCAATTTCATTAAATAACGATTGTTGATTAAGCTTTTTTAAAATGACAGCATTAGTTACAGTTTCAGGCAAGCCACCTCTATTACTTATTATCACAGCACACCCTCTACTAGATGCTTCAAGACTAGTTCTGCCAAATGGCTCCTCCCATCTAGAACATGCTACTGTAATACTAGATCTCTCAAAATTTTTTAAAACTTGATCATGTTCTTTAAACCCTTTTATATTTAGATTTCTATGTTTAAAGAAAAGTTTCTCTCTTGGTTCATCACCATAAACATTCGATTTCCAATTTGGATACTTGTTTAAAATTTTTATTATAACATTTCCAAAAATATCATAACCTTTTGCTTTATTTAATTTTCCTACAAATGATATCAATTTACTTTTTTTTTTTAAGTTAACTTTTTTTTTACTTGCAGATTGGTTAATAACTATTAATTTTTTTGAATTTTGATAAAATTTATCTATACCATTTATAAATCTTTTTTTTGACCAATTGCTATTAAAAATAATTTTTTTTACTTTTCTTATTAATTCAACTCTTTCTTCAACCAATTTTGATCCATTCATTTCAAGTGGATCGTTATGAAAATATAGAACGTAATTTTTATTTGTTAAAGCATATTCCAAGTATTTAATATAGATAGGTCTGTTATGGATTTCTATAATATCAGAATTTACTTCGATTTCTTTTTTTATAAACTCCTCTACATATTTTCTATTTTGACTTTTAAATATATATTTTCCAACTTTTAAATTGCAATATTTATGATCAAAAATTTTTTTAAAATTTGTACTTCCATAAACTATTGTATTTTTCTTAAACTTGCTTACTTTCAATATATCGTTTATGAAAAGAGAAACAGCACCAGGGTATTCAGGTGAAAAATTTTCTTTAAAAGGTAAAAGTATAGATATTTTCAAATTTTATAACCCTCTTTAATTTTTTTTCTTAATAAATAATTTTTTTTGAGTTTATGTTCTTCTCTCATAGCCTCAATTTTTGAATCATATGCTTTAGAGTAAATCATCTTCCATTGTTTTCCTCTAGTAAATTTTGCACCTTTTGATTTATTATGGGATAACAGTCTTTTATTTAAATTATTTGTATAGCCAACATAAGTAATCTTTTTTTTTTTTATATTTGTTATTAAAAGGTATACATAAAATTTCATTTTGGCGGTCCCTAGGGGAATCGAACCCCTCTTTCATGGATGAAAACCATGTGTCCTAACCGATAGACGAAGGGACCAGAGATGGAGTTTCTAGTGCAATTATTAAAAATAATCAAGTTATAGGTTCCTCACTTTTTACAATTTCTATTGATGTTTTTTTGTGTGTGACAAGAGTTTCTGTAATAAATTTTCTATTTTCTTTTTTTATTGCTGTAACAATTTCTGTATCGGTAATACCAGTCGCACAAAAAATGCTATCTCCTTTTACAATTTCATCTAATTCATATTTTTTATTAAGGTCTACTATTCCCATTTTTTTAGCTCTGTATCTATCTTGATCATTAGCAAATATAAATCTTCCCTGAAATTTACATCCATATGCGTCCAATGCAGTAGCTGAAATAACACCCTCAGGACCTCCACCAATGCCTAAAAACAAGTCTACATTATGCTTATTATCAGTAACTAAGAGAGCGCCACAAATATCACCATCTGAAATTAATTTGAGATTTACTTTTAATAATTTTAACTCTTCAATAATCTCTTTGTGTCTTGGTCTATCGAGAATACATACTGTAAGTTCATTAATTTTTTTATTTTTAGCTTCTGCTATATTTAAAATATTTTTTTTAAGAGGATAATCCAAATCTGTAGCATCAAATGGAACATCTTTACCTACTGCAATTTTATTCATATAGGTTTCTGGAGCGTTAAATAAATTCCCTTTTTCTGAAATTGCTAATACCGATATAGCTCCTGGAATATTTTTTGCTGCAAAATTTGTTCCCTCAAGAGGATCAACGGCTATATCTAGATTTGGACCATTCCCCTTTCCAAGTTTTTCTCCTATATATAACATAGGAGCATCATCAAGTTCACCCTCGCCTATCACTACTTCTCCGTTAATTTCTAGATTATTTAAATCATTTCTCATTGAGTCTGTTGCAGCTTTATCTGCAGCTTTTTTATCTCCTTTGCCAAGAAATTGATAACAATTAATTGCAGCCCTAGAAGTGACCTTTACAAGTTTATTAATCAGATCTTTATTTAAAGACATTAAATATTTTCAACAGTGGATTCTTCTGAATTATAATTCAATCTAGCTTCAAATTCACTTAATCTTTTCCAAACTGAAATCAATTCAACTATTGTAGACCAACTTCTTACTAAATATTGTAGTGAATTTTCTACTCTTCCAAAAGCTCTAGTAATTTGTTGAACAAAACCTAACGTAATTGCTCCCGATACAATAGTTGGTGCTAAAGCTAAATAGGGAACTATAACCATTCCTTGAAAATAACTCCATTTAACAGCATTAAAATATAAATAATGAAAATAAGATTTATAATGAATCCCTCTTACCCTATCGTATAATTGGCCAATTGTTGGTGGAGCTGCTCTAATCGGATCATCTTCTCCATGAACTAATTCTTTTCTATACCCAGCTTCTTCTTTTTGGATATCATATTCAATACCAGGTAATTTAATACCTACTGCTGCTAACAAAATTGTTCCACCAAGTGCAGATATTATTGCAACCCAAACTAAAGCGTGATCAACTTCTCCAATCCATGGAAGTACATCGACTTGTTTAGATAAACCCCATAATATTGGTAAGAATGCAACTAAAGTCATTATGCTATCTAAAAGTCCTACACCAAGACCTTCCATTATTCTTGCAAATTTTAATGTGTCTTCTTGAACTCTCTGTGACGCACCTTCAGTTAATCGTGCTTTTAACCACTGTGAATGATAATATTCAGCCATTGAAGTTCTCCACCTAAATACCCAATGAGATACAAAAAATCCTGTTATAATCGCAATTATAATCCAAAGACCTGCAACCTTTGCAAATGTAAATAAATATCCAATAAATTCGGTTTCAGTTACAGAGCCAGGTTCTGTCAAAGCTTTTTGAAGAGTATCGTAAAATTCACCAAACCATTCATTAATTTTCACATCTAATTGTACTTGATACCAGGTTGAAACTAATATGAAGATTGATCCAAATATACTCCATCCGTACCATCTTCTTTCTGTAAAAAATTTAAACATTATTTTGTAAAATTATCAGCGTAAGATTTTAAAGTAATTTTTCTTTTATTTGGTTCTATTAATTCAAAATCAATATTATTTTTTTTTGCATATTCAATTGCCAATTCTTTTGTGGAAAATTCTAATTTTAATTCACCATAGGTATCCGTAGAACTCTCCCACCCCATCAAAGGATTTGTGCCAGGGTCATCAGTAATGTATTCTATAATCCATTTATCAAATTTCTTTAATCCTGACTGCATGGCAGTTTTTGATGGTTTATAAATTTTAGCTTTTTTCATAAAATGGTCGGGGTGGTAGGATTTGAACTTGTCACCTAAAACTCCAATTTGATAAGTGTTTATACTAATTCTTTTATTAATTGAATTAGAAAAATTGACAAATATCCATATAAATCATCATTGATTTTACTGAGAGTGTTGCGGTTGGCTAATCTAAAATCCTCTCAAAATCCTCTTAAATACCACGGGGTGGCAGTATAGAAACCTGCCGCTCTATAAGCTATGTTAGTTTATGGAGATATTAATTGCTTTAGAATTAGTTGCTTTAATTGCAGCTTTTTATTTGAATCAATGAATAAAGATCTTAAATATAAAAAATTACTTGATGAAATATTTTCATCTCTGAACTTATTACATTGGATTAGGATTGGTTATAATAAAGTAACTGGAAAAAACCCACCTAGATCTAAATACAGAAGAAATATTAATTATAAGATTTGTTTATATGTTTTTAAACCCGATAGATATCTAAATGATACTTTGTCAGATAGAGAATTGAAGGCACTAGCATTTGCTTTAAACTTACCATATCAAACAAATCAAAAAGAACTTATTGAAAATCTTAGAAAATATATTTATGAAAATGCTTACAAATTATTTGATCAAATTGAAAAAGAATATCTTGATAAATTAGATATTGAGCATTTATCTGCATTTTGGATTGAATATACTCAATCGAAAGATATTGATTTGGTTTTATCTAGAGAAAATTCTGATGAAGAAATCAGGAAACACATTAAAGCTCATTTACGAGTTTCATTTCATAGTAATGTAACAAGAGCATCAAAATTTAAAAAAGATTATTACTCAGGAAATCTAGAATATAATAAAATCTTTGAAAAATTTACTGCACTATATTCAGGTGTTTTATCTTCAGACAATCTTTCAAGGGAAATTGACAATCTTACGAAAGACATTTTTGCTGACACTGATAATATTTATAAATTTAATGTTGATAAAAATTATAATTTAGACAAATCAGGTATGGGTGGTCCCTACCATAGGCTTCATGATGAGTCTCACACACTGCATGAAATGGCTCAAAAAGTAAAAGATACACTACCAAATGATAGTAATGTCGCTGAATTTATAGCATTTGTAAATGAATTTGCTAAAGATGTTCAAACCACTATGGGTTTACCTATAATTAGTGTTAAAAAAGAAACCTTTGATAATTTTCATTCTTTTTTAAAACCTCTGGGTGTTGATAAAAATGATTTATATGATTTTTTAACATACAATTTTCAGGAAGTTTTAAATGTATGTTTTATTGTTGCCTACTATTTATTTCCATCAACAAGAAAAAATAAGGAAAAATTGGGAAGTGTATACGGTTTTTTATCTGTAACAGGATCTTTTGGTAATCCACTTGCACTTATAGTATTAGCTATAACTTTAATTATCTCAGTCATAAAAAATGATTTTAAAGATGAAGAACAAAGAAAATCTATAATTACGGGTGCCGCAAAATCTGCGGGATTAACTATACTAATAAAATTTGCGATAGGTTTTTTCGATATCGACAGTATAAGTAAACTAATTGGTTTTTTGGTTGGTATAGTATTAATAGTTCTTTTGTATAAAAAAGGTATTAAGAAAGTTGAAATTAATAAACTAAAAAAAGAAATTGAAAAAGAATTAAACAAATTATCTAAGAAATCAAAATTTATTATTGAACAAACAAAATTAATAACACAATAATTAATCCTCTGATTAATCCTCTAGTTTCGATTTATGATGAAATAAATATTGATATAATTGAGTTTTAATGGTCGGGGTGGTAGGATTTGAACCTACGGCCCCTTGGTCCCAAACCAAGTGCGCTACCAGGCTGCGCTACACCCCGAATGCAGTACTAATACAGTAGATAAAAAAAATTTCAAAGTATATTAATCACTATTTAAAAGGAAATTTTATAAAATTTGCTATATAAAAGTGTCTATGATCATTGAATGTCCAGCTTGTTCTAAGAAGTTTAATATTGATGAAAAATTAATTCCAAATGAAGGCAGGCTTTTAAAGTGCGGCAATTGCGATCATACATGGTTTTATAAAAAGGAAGAAAATTTAAAATTAGAAACTGAATCTATAAAATTAAATGAAATTGAAGAAAATAAATCAGAAATCAATATAGAACCAGTTGATGTACCCATAAAAGAATCAAAAAAAATAAGAAAAAAAATATCAAAAAAATCTTCAACAAAAGAGAGTACATCAAAAGAATTAGTGTCTATTGATAAAAGTTCTGTTTCAATAGAAAACAATATTATTAAAAAAATATTTCTAATAATTATATCAATTATTGCCTTTATTTTGCTTATAGATACATTTAAAAATCAAATATCAGTTATATTTCCTGGCATAGTTCAGATGTCAGATAGTTTGTATCAAGTAATAAATGACTTGAAATTATTTATTAAAGATTTAGTCAGGTAAAAATGATTCAGATAATTACAAAACCATTCAGATGGTTTTTCAAATTAGAAGCTGCTAGTGGACTCGTTTTACTTTTTGCAGCCATAATAGCTTTGATTGTAAGTAATTCTAATTTATCTGAATTATATTTTTCTACATTGAATAAATATTTATTTTTAGGAATAAATAATTTTGGATTAAAATTATCAGTTTTACATTGGATAAATGATGCTTTAATGGCAATATTTTTTTTCTTTGTAACATTAGAAATTAAAAGAGAATTCTTACAGGGTGAACTTTCAAATATAAAGCAAGCCCTTCTTCCAATTATTGCTGCTGTTGGAGGAATGTTAGTGCCTGCATTATTTTATATTTTTGTTAATTTTGGAGATAATGAAACAATGAATGGTTGGGCCATCCCTTCTGCAACTGACATTGCATTTTCTTTAGGTGTACTTTCATTATTAGGGAAAAGAGTTCCATTATCTTTAAAAGTTTTTTTAACTGCTTTAGCAATTATAGATGACCTAGGAGCTATAGTAATTATTGCATTATTCTATTCGGGAGACCTTAGTATAAAATACTTAAGCTTAATGCTTTTAGCCTTTATTGTTCTTCTGGTAATAAATAAATTCAATATAAAGAAATTTTTACCTTATTTAATTGTTGGAATATTTCTTTGGGACTTTACTCATAATTCTGGAATTCATGCAACAATTGCTGGTGTATTGCTAGCAATGACTATACCTCATAGAAAAAAAGATAAAGACTTTTCACTTTTAATAAAAATTGAACATGCAATTAGTCCTTATGTTGCATTTGGTATTATGCCATTATTTGCTTTTGCAAATGCTGGTGTTTCATTAGAAGGTTTATCTTTTGCATCTTTACTCGATAAAGTCCCATTAGGAATTTTATTAGGATTATTTGTTGGTAAACAATTAGGAGTGTTTGTATTTTCTTATGTTTCAATAAAAATGAAAATAGCCCAGATGCCTAATAATTCTAACTGGTTTAATTTTTATGGCGTTGGTGTTTTAACGGGTATTGGGTTTACAATGAGCTTATTTGTTGGAAATTTGGCATTCGTTGAAAATATACAATATATGGATGGGGTTAAAATTGGAGTTTTAACTGGGTCATTATTATCCACTTTATTTGGGTACTTCTTAATACTACTTACACCAAATAAGTAATCAGTTTATGAAAAGATTAATAATAATAAGTATTACTATAATTATGTTATTTTTTAAAAGTTCGGCAACGACAAATAACCAGAAAAGTTTTTATGATCTAAAAATTGAAAGCATTAATGGAGAAATCATTAAATTAAAAGAATATAGAGATAAAGTTATACTTATAGTAAATACTGCCAGCTATTGTGGTTTCACAAAACAATACGAAGATCTTCAAGATTTATGGGATAAATACAAATCTAAGGGTCTTATTGTTCTTGGAGTGCCCTCAGACACTTTCAATCAAGAAAAAAAAACCAATAGTGAGGTAAAAGAATTTTGTGAAGTAAATTTTAACATAAATTTTCCATTAACAACTATTACAGAGGTAAAAGGTAGCGATGCTCATGAGATTTTTAAGTGGGCAGAAAAAAATTTTGGGAAATCTGCAATTCCTAAGTGGAATTTTCATAAAATATTAATCAATAAACAGGGAAATGTAGAAGAAACATATGCTTCTTTTACTAAAGCTACATCAAATAAAATTATAAATAAAATTGAAGAAATACTATAATTCTATTGTTAAACCATCATGTGCCGGTATAACATTTTTGGGTATAACTCTCTTTAACTGATTATAATCTAATACTGGTGACAAATTTGAAAGTATAGCTTTTTTTGGTTTAAATTTTTTAATAAATGATAAAGATTTTTCCAAATTAAAGTGTGATGGATGAAAATTGTACCACAGACAATCAATTATTAAGTACTTTAAATTTTTAAAATAAGAATAATCTTTTTTGTATATTTCACTTACATCAGTAATATATGCAAGTTTTTTATCAATTATAAAACAATTAGATTTAACTGATCCATGTTTAACAATAATCGATTTAAATCTTACATTTTTATTTTTATGTTTAATAAATGAATTATTTTTTAATTTATTTAATTTTAAGGTGGCTGGATACTCTCTTGAAAAACTTTTAAAACAGTATGAAAAACTTTGTTTCAAATATTTGGATGTTTCATTATCAGCGTAAACGTTTACTTGTTTTCTACTATTAATAAAAAAGGATCTTAAATCATTGATACCATGAGTTTGGTCTGCATGCATATGTGAATAATATACTTTATCAATTTTTTTAATTTTATGACGTAATAACTGTTGTCTTAAGTCAGGAGATGTGTCAATTAAAATGTTTTCATCAAAAGTTTTAATAAGCGCCGAACATCTTGTTCTATAATTTTTTTTATTTTTTGGATCGCAATTTCCAAAAAATCCATCAGGTCTTGGTACACCCATAGAACTTCCACAACCCAATATAATAAATTTAATACTCATTACTGAAAAAATAATCTTTCAAAATTATTGTTTGTAATAGTTTCTAATTCATCAAAGGTTTTTGATTTTAATTCTGAAAGTTTTTTCAATGTATATTTAATAAAAGAAGGTTCGTTTTTTTTACCTCTCATTGGTATAGGTGCTAAAAAAGGACTATCTGTTTCAATTAAAATTTTATCATTTTCAATCATTTTAAATGTTTCTTGAAGATCATTACTCTTTTTAAAAGTTATTATTCCACTAGCAGAAAAATACGCATTTAATGTCATCATTTTTTTAGCAAACTCTTTTGAACCTGTAAAACAGTGCATAAGTATTTTAATATCCCTATTTTTATATCTATTTAAAATTTCAAATGTTTCTCTTTCAGCACTTCTAGAATGAACTATCAAAGGATATTTAAGTTCAATAGAGGCTTCTATGTGTGTCTCAAAGCTTTTAATTTGATCATCTTTATGACTATTTTCATAATAGAAATCTAATCCTGTCTCTCCTACACCAATTATTTTTTTAAATTTATTAGCATTTTCAACAATGAAATTTTTTTCCATATTATCACTACTGGACTCATGAGGATGTATTCCGACACTTCCATAAATTATTTCATCAAGATTTATAATCTTTTTAATATTTTCAAAACTTTTTGAATTTGTTGAAATAGTTAAAATTTTCTTTAATCCATTTTCCTTAGAACGTTTAATAACATCACTAATATTTGAATAAAGAGGTTCGTGATCAAGATGACAATGTGAGTCTATCATTTTTCAATTTTTTTAAACAAAATATCTAATTTATTTATTTTTAAATCTTTTTTTAAAATTTCATTATTATTAATTGATGTAAAATCAATAGAATTTTCTGTTTCATTAAAAATATTAAGAACTTTTACTGATGTTTCTGGCATTACTGGATAAAGCAAAATAGTAATTTTTCTGATTAATTCTAATGCCGTATAAACAATCGTATTTAATCTTAATCTATTATCTTTCTTCTTCCAAGGTTCCTGATCATTAAAATACTTATTTGCTGCAAACAATCTATCAACAATAAAACTCATATATTGGTTTATATCTTGATTATCTATAAATAATCTTATTTTATCTAGATTATTTAATGGTTTTAAAATTTCTAAATCTTCATCATTATATTTGTGATCAGGTATTAAAGATGAACAATTTTTTTCAGCAAAAGAAAGTACTCTTTGACAGAGATTTCCAAAATTATTAGCTAAATCACTATTAATACAATTTTCTAATTTTTCCTCTGAAATATTACCATCATTACCAAAAGAAACTTCTTTAAGTAAATAATATCTTAATGGATCCAGACCATAAGTATTTATTATTTCTAATGGATCTAAAATATTTCCTTTTGATTTGGACATTTTTTCATCACCAGAAAGGATCCATCCATGTCCATAAACCCTTTTGGGAGGCTCTATTTTTGCAGCTAACAAAAATGCAGGCCAATAAATAGCATGAAATCTTAATATATCTTTACCAATAATATGTAAATCTGCCGGCCAAAAATTTTTATATAATTCATTATTTTCATCAGGATATTTTAAAGAACTTAAGTAATTTGTTAACGCATCTAACCAAACATAAACAACATGATTTTCATCACTTGGCACTTTTACACCCCAAGAAAAAGTCTTTCTGCTGACAGATAAGTCTTTTAAGCCACTTTTGACAAAACTGATTACCTCATTTCTTCTACTTTCAGGTAAAATAAAATTTTTATTTTTTTCATAAAATTCTAATAACGGTTTTTCCCATTCTGAAAGTTTAAAAAAAAAAGATTCTTCTTCAACCCACTCAACTGCTGAACCAGATGATTTAGCAACTTTTAAACCATCTTTTTCTTCAACCTCATCTTCATTATAAAAAGCCTCATCTGATACAGAATACCAACCAGAATATTTAGACAAAAAAATTTGCTTATTTTTTTCAAGTATATTCCATAAATTTTGTACAGATACTTTATGTCTATCTTCTGTAGTTCTAATAAAATCTGTATTAGATAAGTTTAATGTTTTAGTTAAATCCTCAAATGTTTTACTTATTTCATCACAAAAAGATTTTGGATCCTTATTTAACTTTTCAGCAGATCTTTGTATTTTTAAACCATGCTCATCTGTGCCTGTTAAAAAATAAACATTAAAACCATCAATTTTTTTGAAACGTGCAAAAAAATCAGCAATTATACTTGAATATGCATGTCCCATATGAGGTTTGGCAGAAGGGTAGTAAATTGGTGTTGTTATATAATAATTTTTATTCACTTAATAATTTATCCTTAAATTCTAAAAAAAAAGTTTCATAATCAAGATTAAATTTTTTTACATTAGAAAATTTTGAATAATAATATTCTTTAACTTTATATGACAATTTTTTTGTTGTGTTTATATGTTTATAAAAAAATAATTCAATAATCATATTTAAATTATCTCTTATAAACTCTTGTTTAATATAGTGCTTATTATTAATTAAATTAACTAATAAATCATCAATTGTGGTTTCAGATACTGATAATTCAAATTCATTCATATAGTTTATTAAGGATATTAAAAAAAAAGGTGTTGAGTAATAATTTATCAAATTTGAATTTATTTGGTCATAAATATTTTCATTAAAGTAATTATTGACAATTAATCTAGCATTTTCATTTGATAAACTTAATTTAAATTCTATACATCGGGATTTTATAGTATCTATTAAAAACTTCTCTGAATTAAAAATTAAAATAAAAAAAACATTTTCATTTGGCTCTTCTAAATTTTTTAATAAAGCATTTGATGAATTAATATTTAAAAATTCAACATCGTCGAGGATTATAAATCTTGATTTATTATTAAAGGAGGATTGATTTGTAAACTTTATGATTTCTCTAATTTGATCAATCTCTATATTTTTTTTATCATTATTTTTTTTTATATTTAAAACATTGGGATGGGATTTATTTTTTATTAGTTCATTATCGTTATTAGAATTAAAAATTTTATATAAAAATTTTTCAGCAAGCAACGATTTTCCAATACCTTTTTTACCTGATAATAAAATTTTATTTGGAAGTTTATTGTTTTCGTAAAGCGTTACAAATTTTTCTAAATATTTTTCATGTTCAATTAATTTTTGTTCAGACATTTATATTATTTTCTCAAGTTTATTTATTATGATTTTTTTTACTTCGTTAATTGTATTAGTGTTTGAATTAATTTTAATATATTTGCTCTTATTTTTTGATATTTTTTCATACCCGTTCTGAACCTTGTTATAAAATTTAAGTTTAAATTTATCATATCTATTTAGGTTAGATCTATTTCTAAGCCTTTGTTGTAAATTTTTTGAATTTACAGTACTTAAAAAAACTATATCAGGATTAAAATTACCAATTATAAACTTGTTCAGCATTTTGATGACTTTTAAATCAATTTTCATGCCATAATGTTGATATGCAATAGTAGAATCTGTAAAACGATCAATTAGTATTATTTTTTTTTTATAATTTTTTTTAATAATTTTCTCAAAATTTTCTGATCTACCAGCATAGAATAGTAATAGATCGGTTTTATTATTTAAATTTAGTTTCTTATTTAAAATCAACTTTCTTATTTTTTCTGAAAATAATGATCCACCAGGTTCTCTTAATTTTATAAAACTTTTTCTTCGCTTTTTTAAATAATTTGCAGCAATTTTAAAATTTGTAGTTTTTCCTGAGGCCTCAATGCCTTCAAATATAATAATTGGATACTTAGACATCACCCCATATCAAAAAATTGATAGAAGTTATCAACCTTGATATTGCATTTTGTTGTTTGATATTTTCTGTAGAAAATAAGTCATGAATAGACATAACTTCATCTTTATATAGTACTTTTATTTCTGCTAATTTTTCTCCTTTTTTTATAGGTGCTTGTATAGGACCATCATAAACAATCTTCACTTTCATGTATTTTTTTTTAGCTTTTGGAATGGTTTTATAAATTATTTCTTTTGTATTGACTTTTACTTTTTTCTTATTTCCCTGCCAAACATCTAGTTCATAAAGATATTCGTTATCATTACTTATTTTTATTGTATCAAAATTTGTAATTCCCCATGTTAACAATTTTTGTGATTGCTTTGATCTAGAATTTTTTGTTTCAAAACCACTTGCAACAGCTATTAATCTTCTTTCTTTTCTTAATATAGATGACGCTAATGAATATTTCTCAGAACCAAGGTAGCCAGTTTTAATTCCATCTACACCCATATTTTTATACAATAATGGATTTCTATTTCCTTGTTTAATGGGATCCCCTCCTGTCCTACTCCAAGTAAATTCTTTAATTTTAAAATACTCATAATATTTAGGATGTTCTTTGATTAAATAATTAGACATAATTAAAATATCTCGAACGGTTGAATAATTATTGTCATCATTAATCCCTGAAGAATTTGAAAAATTAGTATTTTCCATACCAATTTCTTGAGCTTTCTCAGTCATTAGTAAAGCAAACTCATCCTCAGATCCTGCAATACCTTCAGCCAAAGCTACACAGGCATCATTACCCGAAGCAACAATTATACCTAATAATAAATCTTCTACCGAAACTTCATCTCCAACCATTATAAACATTGATGAATAACCAGATGAGGATAATCTCCAGGCATTTTCAGAAACAATAAATTTTTCATCTAAAGTGATTTCACCACTTTTCAATAAATCAAAAGCAACGATTGAAGTCATTATTTTTGTCATAGATGCAGGAAATATTTGCTCATCAGGATTTTTTTCATATAAAATTTCACCAGACAAATAGTCTTGTAAAATTGCAGTTCGTGCATTTATGTTAAATTTTGCATGAGAAATATTAGTAAAAATTAAAAAAGATAGGACAAAACTTAATAGTGATTTTATTTTCATAATTTTATTAATTCAATATTCTCAAAATTTATATCAGATATCTCATTATATACATTTTTAATTGATCCTAAATTATAAAAAGGACCTTTATAAACCCTATATAAATTTTTAGACATTTTTTTAATATTTATGTCTTTTAAATTGTATTCATCTTCAAGTCTTTTTTTCAATGTAATAGCAGATTCTTCAAAAAATAAATCAGCAAATTTAATTATAAATTCAAATTTTGTATTTTTTGTTTTTTTAACTATTGTATTATTACCTTTTTCAAGGGATATATTTTGAATTGATATACTGTCTACTGGAGCTTTATTAGCTACTTTTTTTTCCTCATCAAATGTTTTTGCTTTATTTGCAACAAAAGTATTATTAGAATTTATTGTTTCTACACGCACATAAGGCTGATCAGGGTCTATATCAAGTTCAGTAGCTATTCTCTCAGAAATAACCGAATTATAAAATATTGGATATTTTGAATTGTTTCCTACTTTCGCAATCAAATACTTTTCATTTAATAAATTTGTTATTTTTATATCTGTATCTTTTTTAAGTTTATTGTTGAAAATAATTAATGATCTTTGATCAATTTTTTTTGAAACTATTCGTTTTTTAAAAATATCATTATTAAATATGAGAGCGAAACCATCATTTGAATAATTTTTGAAATCTTTATTGGTAATTACTTTTTTATTAGTGGTTTCGCATGATGTTAAAATTATTGCTAAAAAAATTAGTATCTTAAGTTTCATTTTCAAAACTATTTTTTAATGTGCATACCGCTAAACTAAATCTTAATGATCTATTCCACTTTAAGATTAGCTTATAATTATTAAAAATAATATATGCTGGTTTAAGTTTATTTGCATTTTCAACTATTTCAGCATCTGGTGTCACTATTGCAGCTGTTAAATTGTTATATTTATCCAAAAATGATGAATTTTTAATATAATTTTTTAAATATTTTACTTTTCTCTCATTTTTAATTTTTTTTGCTGATGTATTTAAATATTTATCTGGAATATTTTCATTTAAATTAATTCTATAAAAACACGGAGTATTATCATTCCATCCAAGATTACTTAAATAGTTAGCTGCAGATGCAAAAGAATCTTCAATATTTTTAAGATCAATTGATCCATCTTTATTATAGTCAATGGCATGATTTTTTATTGTGGATGGCATAAATTGAAAATTTCCAAATGCTCCTGCCCAAGATCCAAATAATGTGTTCGGATCTATAATTTTTGCGTCTACTAATTTTAAAAGGGTTATTAATTCTTTAGTAAAAAATTCACTTCTTCTTTGATCGTAGCTTAATGTTGCAAGTGAAGAAACAATATCCATTTTACCTAAATAGTTTCCAAAATTAGTTTCAATACCCATAAGTGCTAATAACAAATTTTTATCTACTTTGTATTCAGAAGATACTTTATTAATAATATTGTTTTCTTTATTTAATATAATTTTTCCTAGTTTTACTTTTTTTGAAGAGGTTCTTTTTGAAATATATGTCTTTGTGTCTTCATAGAATTCAGGTTGGTATCTGTCATATTTTATTACATCGGGTAAGAACTTGGAGTTATCTATTAAATTATTAACTGTTGATTTGCTAATACCTTCGTTAATTGCCCTTTTTTTAAATTTTATTTTCCAATTGTTAAAATCATCAGCGATTAGAGTTGAAGAATTTAATATAATTAATATTGATATGATAAATAATTTAATTTTTTTCATACAAATCTTTTAGGTATATCGATACAGCAATCCATATCAAAATAAAGCTGATTAATTTATGTATATCTAATTCCTCATTATATAAGAAATAACCCAACAAGAATTGCAAAGTTGGAGTTATATAAAAAACCATACCTGTTGGACCTAAACCACATAATTCAACACCCCTAACATATAAATATAAAGGAATCACGGTCATAGGACCTGCCAGCATGAATATTAACATTAATTTGACATTCGATATGTCAAAATCATTTAAATCATTTTGTACAATTAAATAAAATGCAAATATTACCGCTGGAAAAATAAATAAACTTTCAACTAATAAACCAATATCTGTGTCTACATCAATTTTTTTTCTTACTAAATTATAAAAACTCCAACTTAAAGCTACTATTAATCCAACCCATGGTATTGATTGGAAACTAGATATTACTAAATACAAAATCGATATAGTTACGATTAAAAGTGAAATTTTAGTTTTGAAACTTAATTCCTCTTTTAAAAAAAAATAACCTAAAAAAACACTTATTATAGGCATTATAAAATATCCAAAACTAGCATCTATGACTTGATCATTCCCTATTGCATAAATCCAAACAGCCCAATTCGTAAAAATTAATAATCCAGATAAAAACAGCATCATAATTTTTTTTTTATCTTTAAAAACTGTGCTAAATTTTTTCCACTTTGATAAAATGATTGTTGTTAAAATTAGCATAACAGTTGTCCATGCGCTTCGATGTAGGACAACTTCAATGTGGCCAGCAAAAGCAATATATTTAAAATATATAACTCCAATAAAACCCCACCAGAAAGAACCAAATGCTGTTAAAATTATACCTTTATTAAATTGATTTTTGCTTAACATTATATTGATCAATTAAACTATTTTGTTTATGAAATATAGAATTTTAATTATTACAAATTAGGAGAGATGGCTGAGCGGTTGAAAGCACCGGTCTTGAAAACCGGCAAAGGGGCAACTCTTTCCTGGGTTCGAATCCCAGTCTCTCCGCCACTAATATTTATTTTTAAATTCTATAAGTTTTTCTAAGATGATTTTATCTTCAAAATCTTTTGAATTTTTACCTAAACTTAAGTTGACTAAAGTTTCGTCATCAAAATTAATTAATTTATCTAAAGAAGCTAATTCTTTATGATCGAGATTGTCAATAATTGAATTAACAAATTTAGAAACAAAGATATCCATTTCTTTAGTTCCACGATATTGAGCTCTGTATAAAATTTTATTAATTAAATTTTGTTTATTTGAATCCATTAATTAAATCTTTATATATATAAATCATGAATGATCACGAATATTTATTGTCAAATATTCAGAATATTAAAGGTATAGGGAAAAAAACAAGCCAATTATTTAAAAGAAAAAATATAAATACAATTTTTGATTTATTGTGGCATTTGCCAACAAGTAAAATTGAAAATTCAAAAGTAACAAATGTTAGTGATATACAAATAGGTAAGTTACAAACAATTAAATTAACACCCCTAAAATATAATTTTCCTAGAATAAGAAGATTGCCCAATAGAGTTGTGTGTCAAAGTAAAGATATAAAAATAGATTGCGTTTTTTTTAATTCATATGAAGGATATATAAAAAAAATCTTACCATTAAATACTGAAATAATAATAAGTGGAAAAATTAATTTTTTTAGAAATAAATATCAAATCACTAATCCGACACAGGTTAAAGAAAGTAATGAAAATATCATAGAGACTCAAAATAAATATAGTCTTACAGATGGTCTTACGATCAACAAATACAATAATATAATTAATGAAGTTTTAAAGGAATTACCAGATTTAGATGAATGGCTAAATGATGATATAATAAAAAAATTTAATAATATTAAGTGGAAAGATGCAATCCTAAAGATTCATAGTCTTGATACTAAAGAAATTTTAAAATCTAAGTATTATAAAAGGTTAGTTTTTGACGAATTGTTTGCTCATTTTTTATTATCCTCAAAAATAAGAACTAAAATAAAAAAAATAAAGAAATCACAAAAAATTTTTAAAGATTGTAAGGAAAAATTGATACAAGATTTAAATTTTAAATTAACAAATGATCAAGAAGCGGCAATAAAAATTATAAACGAAGATCTTAAATCAAAAAGTAGAATGTTTAGACTTTTACAAGGAGATGTTGGATCTGGTAAAACAATTGTATCAATGATAGCGGCAGTAAATTGTATAAATGCTGGATATCAAACTAGCTTTATGGTGCCTACTGAAATTCTAGCTAAGCAACATTTTTCTTTTGCTAAAAAATATCTACCCAAAAATGTAAAAATTGAAATGTTAACAGGTAAGTCAAAATATGCTGATAGAAAGAAAATTTTAGAAAATCTTAAACTTGGTAAAATAGACTTTCTGATAGGAACACATGCGTTATTCCAAAAAAAAGTTGAATATAATAAACTGGGTTTAATAATTATTGATGAGCAACATAAGTTTGGTGTTCGTCAGCGTAAAGAGTTATCAGAAAAAGGTGGAAATAACTGCGATGTTCTAGTCATGTCTGCAACTCCAATACCAAGAACAATGATGATGACAGTTTATGGTGATATGGATTTAACTTTAATTAAAGAAAAACCAAAAAATAGAAAAAAAATAGTCACTTACAGTAAGTTAGAAGATAAAATTTCTGAAATAATTAGATTTGTTAAAAAAGAAATTTCTAATAAAAATCAAATTTTCTGGGTTTGTCCTTTGATAGAAGAGTCGAAAAAAGTTGAACAACAATCTGTTGTAAATAAATTTAATTATTTAGAAAAATATTTTAAGAATAGAATTGGATTAATTCATGGTTCACTTGATAAGGATGAAAGGAACAAAATTTTAAATAATTTCTTAGATAGAAAATTGGATATATTGGTTTCAACCACTGTTATTGAGGTTGGAATTGATTTTCCTAATGCTAACGTAATTGTTATTGAAAATGCTGATAAGTATGGTTTATCCCAATTACATCAGTTACGAGGACGTGTCGGACGTGGTAGCAAACAATCTTACTGTATATTGATGTTTAAATCCTCACTAAGTGAAAATGCAAAAAAAAGAATTAACATTCTAAAAAGTTCAGATGACGGTTTTGTAATTTCTGAGGAAGATATGAAATTACGTGGATATGGGGATTTGTTAGGATTTAAGCAAAGTGGAATTAAAAATTTTAGATTAGCTGATCCCATATTAAATGAAGATTTATTCTTACTTGCTGAGGCAGAAGTAAAAAAATTAGAGATGAAAGGTGATAATTTCAGAAAATATAATAAATTATTAAAATTATACGATCGAGCCTCAATAATTAACGAAATTTCTTAAATTTTTTTTGGATCTGAAGTACCGGCTGAAACAATAAATTTAGAAGCTTCTTCAAAAGTCATATCTAAATAAATAACTTCATCTTTGGGAAACATTAATAAAAATCCACTTGTAGGATTTGGTGTTGTTGGAACAAATACATTAATAAGATTAGTATTTGTTTTTTTTGATATTTCACCATCATTTTCTCTGGTCGCAAACCCTACTGCCCAACTACCTTTTCTCGGATACTCAACTAAGACTACACTTTTCTTTGACCCTTTTTTTGGTGCTAATGTTTCAGTCATTTGGCCAATTGCTGAATAAATTGTTCTAAGAATTGGTATTCTTTTTAATATATCATTAAATATTTTAAGTATTTTTTTTCCAATAAATGAAAGAGATAAACTTCCAATTATTGTAATAAAAATTATAGCTAATAATATTTCCAAACCTGGTATTGCAAAAGGCAAGTAACTATTTGGATTTAATTCGTTTGGTATTAATTTTGACGATATAGATATAAAAAATCTAGTTAAATATAATGTGATACCAATTGGAACAAGAACAACTATTCCTGCTATAAAATAGTTTCTAAGTCTTCCAAGGATTGAAATGCCTCTTCTCTTTAATTTTGCCATAAATTAACTGTAACTTGCATATAAAACGAATACGACTGCCAGTACAAATAGTACTATTAAGATTTTGTTATTAAGTATCATATAAATTATTATAAAAAAGGTGTAATATATTAAGTAAAAAAAGTGAATAGAAGAAATTTCATACATTTATTTGGTTGTAGTTGCTTATCTTTTGGCCTATCTGCATGTGGTAGTGCACCAATAACAGATCGAAAACAACTAAAATTAATTCCCGAATCTAACCTCAATGCGAAAGCTGCTCAATTATATGAAAAGGTAAAAGAGAAAGAAACTTTAAGTGATGATACCAAAACATTAAATCAAATAAAAGAAATTGGATCCAAAATTGAATATTCAATATCAGAATACTTTGACCGCAATAATATACCTGACCCAACTATAAATTTTGATTGGGAATATATACTTATTGATAAAAAAAAAGTTAAAAATGCTTGGTGTATGCCTGGAGGTAAAATAGCTGTTTATACAGGTCTATTAGATATAACCAAAAATGAAGATGGATTGGCAGCTGTAATGGGTCATGAAATTGCGCATGCTGTTGCAAAACATTCAGTAGAAAGAGCAAGTAGAGGTGTTTTGTTAAATACTGGTACAGCAATTTTAGATATAGCCACTAAAGGTAAAGTATCTCAGATAAATAGAACCACAGGGATGAATGCTGTCGGTTTATTATCACAAATAGGAATTATGAATCCCTTCAATAGAAAGCAAGAGAGTGAAGCTGATTATCTTGGTTTGATATTTGCATCATTATCTGGTTATGACATTAGGGAAACAATCAAAGTTTGGGAAAGAATGAAAGAAGCTAAAAAAGGGAAAGAACCACCAGAATTTATGTCAACACACCCATCTTCAACAAATAGAATTAATAATATTACAAATTGGATAAATGAAATTATTATTAAATATCCGCCTATTGCTTAAGTGGTGAGCCCTGATGGACTCGAACCATCGACCCATTCCTTAAAAGGGAATTGCTCTACCAACTGAGCTAAGGGCCCCCAAGAAGCGTTTTTATATTGATTTTTTTTTATTAATCAATGTTAAAAATTTACAATTTATTGATGTACTTATCGTGAAATTCATCAAAAGTACCATGTTTTATATTGTCTCTGATGTTTCTCATTAAATCTTGATAAAAGTTGATGTTATTAAGGGTCAGAATCATTGAGGCCAACATTTCGTTGGTATTAAATAAATGATTTAAATAATTCTTAGAATATTTATTTAAATTGAACTTTGTGACACTTCTGTCCAGTGGAGTATTATCATTTTTATATTTTGAGTTTCTAATTTGAATTTGTCCTTCCCATGTAAAAGCCAAACCAGTTCTCCCAGATCTCGTTGGCATTACACAGTCAAACATATCAACACCTCTCTTAACTGCACCGAGTATATCAGATGGAGTACCAACACCCATTAAATATCTTGGTTTTTCTTTAGGCATATGATCTTTTATTCCATCAAGAACATAAAACATTTCATCTTGTGTTTCCCCTACTGCCAACCCTCCTAGAGCATATCCATTAAATCCAATATCGATAAGATTGTTTAAAGATTTGATTCTTAGATCATTAAATAATCCACCTTGTACAATTCCAAATAAACCTTTGTGGTCATTTATTCCAAATGCATCTTTTGATCTTTTTGCCCACTCTGATGATAATTCCATTGATTTTTTAATTTTATCATAATCTTTAGTATTTTTAGGGCATTCATCCATAACCATTACTATGTCTGAGTTCAAACCTTTTTGAATTCTTATGCTTTCTTCAGGGCTTAAAATAAAAGTTTTACCATCTATATGTGATTGAAAAATTGCACCTTTGTCTCTATCGATTTTATTTAATTTTGACAGAGACATAACTTGAAAACCACCTGAGTCCGTTAAAATTGGTAAATCACAATTCATGAATTCATGAAGTCCTCCAACACTTTCAATTCTTTCAACACCAGGCCTTATCATTAAATGATATGTATTTGATAAAATTATCTCACTACCTGTTTTTTTTATATCTTCTAAAAAAACACCTTTAACAGTTGCTTGAGTACCAACTGGCATAAATGCAGGAGTGTTTATATTGCCTCTATGGGTCTCTATAACTCCTACTCTTGCATAATTTTGAGTATTATGAACATTAAAATTGAAATCTTTTAATGACATTCATTATTTAATTATTGAGATTTAAAACTAATAATTTTATCTGGATTTGAAACTGCTCCGTTATCGCCATCACCTTTTGTAATCATATCAACAAATTCCATTCCTTCTATTACTTTTCCAAAAACAGTATATTGTCTATCTAGGAAAGGTGCTGGTTTAAAACATATAAAAAATTGACTATTAGCACTATTAGGATCTGACGATCTTGCCATAGAAACAGTTCCTCTATCATGAGGAAGGTCATTAAATTCTTGATTTAAATCTGGTAAATCAGATCCACCAATACCCGCTCTTCTTAAATCAAAATCTTTTGAAGATGAATTTCCAAATTTTACATCACCTGTTTGTGCCATAAACCCATCAATTACTCTATGAAAAACAACATTATCATATTGTCCTGAGTCTGCTAACTCTTGTATTCTTTTAACATGATTTGGTGCAACATCAGGATACAATTCAATTTTTACATCACCATCTTTTAATTTTAAAATCATTATATTCTCCTTTGCTATTAAATTTGTTGATAAAAAAATAAAAAAAATAATTAAAATATTTAAAAATTTATTCATAAACCTCTTTCAATGATTTAATTGTACTTTTGGTCGTAAATTTTTTCAAATCACCATTATGTTGAGCAATTTCTTTAACAAACCTAGATGATATTATTTGATTTTCAACATCTGACATTAAAAAAATTGTCTCAACCTGATTATTAAGTTTTCTATTCATTCCAGCAAGTTGGAATTCGTACTCAAAATCAGAAACTGCTCTTAAGCCTCTTAAGATTATATTTGATTTATATTTTTTACAAAGGTCTGTTGTCAAAGTATTAAATTTTATAACATCAACCTTATTCTTTTTAAATTTCAGATCTTTATAAAGAGCTCTTTTAACAATTTCTATTCTTTCATCTAATGAAAATAGGAAGTTTTTCTGATTTCCATCTGAAATACCTACAATTACTTTATCTACTATCTTAAGTGATTTTTTAATGACATCTATATGGCCAAAAGTAATTGGATCAAAAGTTCCTGGATAGATAGCTATATTTTTCATTAAATAAGATTATCATCTAATTTAATAGCAGAAACTACTTTTTCATCACCAGTCAGTTTAATTATTCTAACACCTTGCGTATTACGACCAGCTATTCTTATTTCTTTAACAGCTGTTCTTATTACTCTACCTTTATTTGTTGAAATTAATATTTGATCTCCTTCAAAAACAGGAAAGGATGAAGAAACATTCCCGTTTCTTTGTGAATTTACAATGCCAATAATTCCCTTTCCTCCTCTATTTGTAACTCTATAATCATAATGAGATGTTCTCTTACCATAACCATTTTCTGTAATAGATAAGATGAACTTTTCTTTAGCTTTAACTTCAGATTTTTGGTCTTTAGTTTTTGCTTTCTTATTTGTGTCATGATCAATAATAGACAGAGATACGATAGTATCATTTTCTGCCAAATTGATACCTCTTATGCCTTTTGATGATCTACCTTTGAAAACTCTAAGTTTTTTAGACTCAAACCTTATGCATTTTCCTAATTTAGTACTTAAAATTATATCCTGATCATCTCTACAGATTTTAACACCTATAATTTTATCATTACCGTCAAGCTTCATTGCAATTTTACCTGAAGCGTTAATTGAGGTAAAATCTTCAAGATTATTCTTTCTAATTTTTCCTTCACTAGTTGCAAAAATGATATGCATATCTTTTGTATCAACATCGCTATCTGGAAATGGCATAATTGAACTAATTGATTGATGATTTTTTAAAGGAAGAATATTAAATAAAGACTTACCTTTTGATGCAGCCGATCCTTCTGGAATTTTCCAAGCTTTAACTTTGTATGCCAATCCTTCAGTAGAGAAAAATAGAACAGATGTATGTGTATTTACTGATAATGTTTGTACTACAGAATCTTCGTCTCTTGTCTTAATTCCCGTTTTGCCTTTTCCACCTCTTTTCTGTTGTTTAACATTACTTAAGGCACCTCTTTTTATGTATCCCTGTAAAGTAATTGTAATTATCACAGACTCTTTTTGAATAGTTTCTTCAATATTATAGTTTAAAACAGCATCTATAATCTGTGTTCTTCTCGGAGATGAGAATTTCTCTTTAATTTGAGATAACTCATTACTTATTACTTTTAATAGTTCGCTTTTAGAATTTATTATTTTTTTATACTTTGTAATCAATTCAGATAATTTTTTTATTTCTTCTTCAATTTCATTAATTCCAAGGGCAGTTAATTTTTGTAATCTAAGTTCTAGTATTGATGTGACTTGAGTTTCAGATAGGCTGTATGATCCTTTATAATTTTTACTATCAACTAATTTAATTAATTTTGCAGATTTTGTTATTTTCCATTTAGTTTTTATAAGAGTATTTTTTGCTTCTTCTGGATTTTTTGAAGATCTAATAATTTTTATTACTTTATCAATATTTTCTACACTAACAGATAAACCAAGTAAAACATGAACACGATCTTCAGCTTTTTTTAAATCGTATTTGGTTTTTTTAATAACTACATCTTCTCTAAATTTTAAAAAGTTCTCTAAGAAATCTTTTAATGAACATGTTTTAGGTTTGTTATCAACAATTGCTAATGAATTAAAACCAAATGAGGTTTCAATGGATGTATATTTATAAAGTTGTCTTTTGATTGTTTCTGGCTCGACACTTCTTCTTAAATCTATAGCAACTCTTATTCCTTCTCTATTAGATTCATCTCTAATGTCACTTATACCCTCGATTTTTTTGTCTCTAACTAATTCTGCAATTTTTTCGTTTAAGTTAGATTTGTTTACTTGATAAGGTATTGATGTAATTACTAATCTATCTTTACCATTTTTAAGATTTTCAACATTTATTTCACCCCTAATCTTAAAAGAACCTCTGCCGGTTTTGTATCCTTCTCGAATAATATCTTTACCAATAATAACTCCTCCTGTTGGAAAATCAGGGCCAGGTATATGCTTCATTAACTCTTTAACTTTAATATCTTTATTTTTTATAAGAGCTAAAGTTCCATCAATAATTTCACCAAGATTATGTGGTGGTATACTAGTTGCCATACCAACAGCAATACCTCCAGCTCCATTTACCAAAAGATTAGGATATTGAGCTGGCAATACTGTGGGTTCTTGCTCAGTTTCATCGTAATTACTTTTAAATGAAACGGTATTTTTTTCTATATCATCAATCAAAAATTGAGAAATTTTTGCAAGTTTGGTTTCTGTATACCTCATTGCTGCAGGTGGATCTCCATCGATTGAACCAAAATTGCCCTGACCATCAATTAACGGAACACTCATTGAAAAATCTTGAACCATTCTTACTAAAGCATCATATACAGCTTGATCACCATGCGGATGGTATTTACCAATTACGTCTCCAACAATTCTTGCAGATTTTCTAAATTGTTTTGTCCAATCGAAACCACCTTTGTGCATTGCATATAAAATCCTTCTGTGAACAGGTTTAAGTCCGTCTCTTATGTCGGGTAATGCCCTACTAATTATTACGCTCATGGCGTAAGATAAATATGATGAACTCATTTCATCATACATTGAAATTGGTTTGATATTTAAATCTTTAGTTACTTCGTTTTTTTGCATTTATTTAGAAAGGGATATCGTCGTCCAACTCGTTTTGAGCCATAGAACTATCATCAAAACTTTGTTTGTTATCTTGAGATGGAATTGAATTTTGATTTCCTCCACCTAACATTGTTAATGATGAATTGTATCCTTGAATTAAAATTTCAGTAGAATATTTATCCTGACCTGATTGTTCATCTTTCCATTTTCTAGTAGTCAGTTGTCCTTCAACGTATACTTGTGCTCCTTTTTTTAAATATTGTTGAACCACATTTACTAGCCCTTCATTGAAAACAACTACTCTATGCCACTCAGTTTTTTCCTTTTTTTCACCGGTATTTTTATCTTTCCATGATTGACTAGTAGCTAAGCTTAATCTTGCTACACTTTTACCGTTAACCATTTGTTTAATTTCTGGATCTGCGCCTAATCGACCGATTAAAAGTACTTTATTTAAGCTTCCTGCCATAATATTTATATATTTGAAATGTTATTTATAACATTAATAGGCTTGAATATTAATTTTATTAATCTAAAGCAACTAAAATTATGCTTAAAAAGATACTTATTAAGGGCGCAAAAGAGCACAATTTAAAGAATATTTCACTAGAGATTCCTAAAGACAAATTTGTTGTGATAACAGGTCTATCTGGATCGGGAAAATCATCATTAGCATTCGATACTGTTTATGCAGAAGGTCAAAGACGTTATGTTGAAAGTTTATCTGCATATGCAAGACAGTTTTTAGACAAAATGAAAAAACCAAATGTAGATTTAATCGAAGGTTTAAGTCCAGCAATTTCAATAGAACAAAAAAATACTTCTAAAAATCCAAGATCAACAGTTGCAACTGTAACCGAAATATACGATTACATGAGAGTACTTTATGCAAGAGCTGGAATTCCCTACTCTCCATTTACTGGCAAACCAATTACTTCTCAAACTATTAGTCAAATTGTTGATAAGATTAAAGAATTACCGAAAAAGTCTACGATATATTTATATGCACCTGTTGTACGAGGACGTAAGGGTGAATACAAAAAAGATATATTGGGATACAAAAAAAGAGGGTTTAGAAAAATTAAAGTTGATGATCAATTATATGATATTGAAAGTGTTCCAGAATTAAATAAAAAACTTAAACATGATATTTCAATTTTAGTTGATAGAATTGTAATAAATTCTTCATTAGGAAACAGATTAGCTGAAAGTGTTGAAACAGCTGTTAATTTAGCAAATGGATTACTTTTTGTTGAATATGAAAATGAAACACTTCCAAAAAAATACAGAAAAATTGAAAAACTAATTTTCTCTACTAAATTTGCTTGTCCTGAAAGTGGTTTTACTATTGAAGAAATTGAACCAAGACTTTTCTCATTCAACAGTCCATATGGAGCTTGTGAAGAATGCGAAGGTATTGGAATGAAATTAAATGTTGATCCAAATTTAGTTGTACCAAATGAAAAAAAATCTATAGCAGACGGTGCTATTGAACCTTGGGCTAAATCTACATCAATGTATTACGCTCAAACATTAGCATCTTTATCTAAACATTATGGTTTTTCATTAAATGATAAATGGTCAAAACTACCAAAAAAAATTAAAGATGTAATTTTGTATGGATCTGATGATGAAGAAATAAAATTTACTTATGACGATGGCTATGAAAAGTATTCTCATAAAAAAACCTTTGAAGGTGTTGTCAATAATCTAGAGAGAAGATATTTAGAAACCGATAGCGATTGGAAAAGAGAAGAGATTGCTCAATATCAATCTGATACAAAATGTGAAAGATGCAATGGTTATCGATTAAAAGATGAAGCTCTGTGTGTTAAAATAAATGAATTAAATATTAGCCAAGTTACAGAAAAATCAATTTTTGATGCTAAGGAATGGTTTAGATCTTTAGAAGTTAAGTTAGACAAAAGACAAATTAAAATTGCTCAACATATATTAAAAGAAATTAATGAACGTTTAGACTTTCTTTTAAATGTTGGTCTTGATTATTTAACTTTATCTAGAGAGTCTGGAACATTATCTGGTGGTGAAGCACAAAGGATAAGACTAGCTTCACAAATTGGATCAGGCTTAACTGGAGTTCTATACGTTTTAGATGAACCATCAATTGGTTTACATCAAAAAGATAATGTTAAGCTTATAGATGCATTAAAAAGATTAAGAGACTTAGGTAATACTGTTATTGTTGTTGAGCACGATACAGAAACAATGGAGAATGCAGATCATATAATAGATTTAGGACCTGAAGCAGGAAATAAAGGTGGAGAAATTGTTGCTGAAGGTACATATGAGCAAATTTTAAAAAATGATAAAAGTATTACCGGAAGATATTTATCAAATAAAAGCTTCATACCTATTCCAAAAAATAGAAGACTTGCAAAAAATGGTAGATTTTTAGAAATCAATGGTGCATCGGGAAATAATTTAAATAACGTAAATTTAAAAATACCTTTAGGTAGTTTTACTTGTGTTACAGGTGTATCAGGAAGTGGTAAATCTACTTTAATACTACAAACTTTATACAATGCATTAAATCTTACTTTGAATAATAATAAGTCTAGAAAAATTCCTCAGCCATTTAGAGGATTTAAAGGAATAGAATTAATTGATAAAGTTATAGATATTGATCAATCTCCAATTGGCAGAACTCCTAGATCAAATCCTGCAACATACACTGGAGCTTTTGGTCCTATTAGAGACTGGTTTACCAATCTCCCTGAAGCAAAAAGTAGAGGTTATAAACCTGGAAGATTTTCTTTCAATGTAAAAGGTGGAAGATGTGAAGCGTGTGAAGGAGATGGTGTAATTACTTATGAAATGCACTTTCTACCCGATGTTTATATAACGTGTGATGAATGCAAAGGCACAAGATACAACAGAGAAACATTAGAGATTAAATTCAAAGATAAGAGTATTGCAGATGTTTTGAATATGACTGTTGATGAAGGATGTGAGTATTTTGAAAATATTTCGAACATCAAAACTAAACTTTTAACGTTAAAAAAAGTTGGTCTTGGCTACATAAAAATTGGTCAGCAAGCAACAACTCTATCCGGCGGAGAGGCTCAACGTATAAAGCTTGCTAAAGAATTATCAAAAAGGTCTACGGGAAGAACAATGTATATATTAGATGAACCAACTACTGGATTACATCAACATGACATAAAAAAACTTCTGGAAATTTTACACACATTTGTTGCAACGGGTAATTCAGTTGTAGTTATTGAGCATAATTTAGATGTTATTAAAACTGCCGATTATATTGTAGATATGGGACCCGAGGGTGGTGTTAAAGGTGGTAATATTATTGCCGAAGGCAAACCCGAGGAAGTTGCTAAAGTAAAAGATAGCTATACAGGTAAATTCTTAAAGCCTTTATTAGATACGAAATTTAAAAAAACTGCTTAATCTTTATAGAAAAATAATATAAAATCATTTTATAGATGACTTCGATATTACAATCATTATCAAAAACTATACATTTATCATTGGCTATTGCAATATTACTATTCATTGGTCTTTACATAGGTAATGGTGGATTTGATTTTGATGTTTTATTTTGGAGCTGGTTATTAAGATACGTACATGTAACTGTAAGTATTATGTGGATTGGCTTACTGTGGTATTTCAATTTTGTTCAAATTCCTAACATGGCTAAAATTCCAGACGAACAAAAACCAGCAATTGGAAAAGTTATAGCCCCTGCAGCATTATTTTGGTTTAGATGGGCGGCATTATTTACAATCATATCAGGATTATTATTGGCATATTTTAATGGGTATGTTCATCAAGCAATGACATTAGGAATTGGATCAGGTGGCGGAAAAAATACTGCAATAGGAATTGGAATGTGGTTAGGATTAATAATGGCATTTAATGTTTGGTTTGTTATATGGCCAAATCAAAAAAGAGCTTTAGGTATGGTTGAGTGCGAACCTGAAGTTAAAGCTAAATCAGCAAAGACTGCTATGCTGTTTTCTAGAACAAATACTCTTTTATCATTACCAATGTTGTTAACAATGGTAGCAGCACAAAATCTTTATTAATTATTCTTTTTCTTCCTTAACAATTGTTCTTTGGCTAACTTTTAAAGAGACTAGTACTG
>CABYRT010000001.1 GCA_902521355.1 uncultured Pelagibacteraceae bacterium | reverse complement strand
GACCAAATAGAATTGGTCAAGGTATAGAGTTTGATTATTGCTGTTGTCAGGCTAGCTTTTCTTTAAAAGAAGCAGGTTTTGAAACAATAATGATAAATTGTAATCCGGAAACTGTTTCTACAGATTATGATACAAGTGATAGATTATACTTTGAACCTTTAATTGAAGAGTATATTGAGAATATAATTTTAAAAGAAAAATCAAAAGGAAATCTAATTGGAATTATTGCACAATTTGGAGGACAAACTCCTATCAAATTAGCTAAATTTTTAGATGAAAATAAATTACCTATTTTGGGAACACAGTATAAATCAATAGATCTTGCAGAAGATAGAGACAGATTTAGAGAGTTGCTTATAAAGCTTAAATTAAAACAAGCTGAAAGCGGAATAGCCTATAAATTCGATCAAGCTATTAATGTTGCCGAAAAAATTGGATTGCCTGTAGTAGTTAGACCTTCTTATGTTTTGGGTGGAAGAGCTATGGAAATTGTTCATGATAAAAGTCAATTGAAACAATTTATTAATGAGGCCTTCAAAGCATCAGAGCAAAATCCAATCTTAATTGATAAATTTATCGACAATGCAATGGAAATAGATGTAGATGCAATTTCTGACGGAAAAGATGTTTATGTTGCTGGAATAATGCAACACATCGAAGAAGCAGGAATTCACTCAGGAGACTCTGCTTGCTGCTTGCCGCCGGTATCAATAAAGGCAAATCTTTTAAGAGAACTTAAAATACAAACAAGAAAATTAGCTCTAGCTTTGAAAGTTAAAGGATTTTTAAATATTCAATTTGCAATTAAAAATGATGAAATTTTTGTCATTGAAGTTAATCCTAGAGCAAGCAGAACTGTTCCTTTTGTTTCAAAAGCAAATGGTATTCCACTTGCAAAAATTGCATCAAGAATAATGTCTGGAGAAAAGTTAAGTAAATATAAATTAAAATATAAAACCAATAAAAAATTTGCTGTTAAAGAAGCTGTATTTCCATTCAATAAATTTCCAGATAGTGATTTATTGCTTGGCCCTGAGATGAAGTCTACTGGAGAGGTAATGGGTTTTGATGATGATTTTGGAATGGCTGTTGCAAAAAGTCAAATTGCTGCTTCAAATTCATTGCCAACTAAAGGAATGGCATTCTTATCGGTAAAAGATTCTCACAAACAGGAAATAATTGGTATAGCTCAAAGATTAATAAAACTTGGATTCACACTTTCTGCAACCAAAGGAACTTCTGAAATTTTAAAGCAAAATGGAATGAAATGTAAAAAAATTAATAAAGTAAGCAGTGGCAGACCACATATAGTAGATGTTTTAAATTCTAAAAAAATATCTTTGGTAATAAATACGGGAGGTGGAAACTCTGAGCACAGAATTAGTGACGCTAGAGCATTGAGGAGAGGAACTCTTGCAAACAAAATTCCTTATTGTACGAATATGTCTACAGCCTATTCATTCTTGGAAGCAATAAAATCTTTAAAAACGACAAAATTAAGAGTCAAATCTTTGCAAGATAATTAATTTTAATTGACTTTCCAATCTGTCTCGAATGTAACATAATTTACTTGAAGACATCTTCTCTCTTTTACTATTTCTTTTTTTTCCATTCCGTGCCAAGTGTTAGGGCCACTCGAAAAGAAATAGCCATAATTATCCTTATAAGGAACAGTTTTTGCTAATTTTAGATTTTCATCATAAAAATCTGTGCCTAAATCTTCTTTTTCATTATGTTTGTTTACAAATAATAAACATGACATCAGTTTCTCTTTAATATCACAATGTGGTTTTAACCAGAAACCTTTTCTATCACAGATAACTTCAACTCTTACATATGAATTAGAAAGATCTTTATTTATCATTTCGGAAATTTTTTTATAAGTTAATGGATTTTGCAGCTCTTTAATAAATTGAACAAGATTAGGGAATTGATTTGAATTTTCTTTTGTCACAAAACATCTAAATTTTAATGCTTTTCCTCCGTCTGATATACCTTCTCTAAACTTACCTTCACCCCCATCAATTGCTCTAGTACCATCATAGTTTAAATTGTGTTCTATCGGATTAGCTATATCGGCGTTTATAATTTCCTGAACTTGTGGTTCCGTTAGTGGTTGATTTAATTCCCAATGTTCAAAAGGGGATTTATGATTTGAAGAATTTTTTAATATTGAATTTAAAAATGTCATTGTTTTTGAATTTTATCTTTAATGATATTTGCTACTCTATTCGTTTCATCTAATTTTTCATAGTTCCAATTTTCTAATTTTTCTCCTAATTCTCTAACAATTTTCATTTCTTGAAATAATTTTCTAAAAGTTTTAAATCTTTTATCGCTTTTTCTAGGTGGAATAGTGGCAATATAAATTGGTTTTCCTGTTAAAGCAGCCTCTGAAACCATAGAGCTTGAATCGCAAGTAATAACTATGTGTTTTGATAATGCAAGCGCACTTAAATAAGCCTTTTTGTCAACACCATCTAAAACCAGATGATCATTTCCAAAATATATTTTTGCATGTTCTATGGTTCCCTTTGGAGTTCTCATAGAGGGTATGACTACTAAATTAAGATTATTTTCTTTAACCAAATAATTTACTTTTGAAAAAATTTCTTGGATGTTTCTATCTGAATAATCATAATACTGGGTAGGACCACCAATTATTAATGAAATTATATTTTTATCCCTCAATTTGCTTGAAATATTAAACAAATATTCTTTGTCTTTTTCAATTTCTTCACTCGTTAAATAATGAATAGCTCCTTTTGTTTTTAAAACATTATCTCCATCAAGATTATCGTGCTCGGGTACTACAACTAAATCAAAATTATCTAGTTTTATCTTTGGGTTTTGAATATGAATATTAAATACTTTTTTCTTTGAATTTTTTTTTAAGAATAATGATGGAATAATACTTTTTCTCCCGCATGAAATTATTAAATCAACATCTTCGCATTCAATTTTTTTAAAAACTGAGTCGGATATTGGAGTGAATTTTGGTGGTATAACTTTCCAGAAACCTTTTGTTTCAACTGTGTGGTGAGAATAATTTATATCTAAAGCTTTAGCCAAACCTTCTACTTGGCTAATCATTCCATGCATACCTTCTGTTAATAATATACCTTTCAATTTAGTCATTAATGATTATATAGCTTTCATATGAGTGAAAATCCAACTAAACACACAAAAGTGTTAATAATTGGGTCAGGTCCCGCTGGATATACAGCAGCAATTTATGCTGCAAGAGCAATGTTAAAACCAATATTGGTTCATGGTATGGAACCTGGTGGCCAATTAACAACAACAACCGATGTTGAAAATTTCCCTGGATTTAAAGATGTAATACAAGGGCCATGGCTTATGGATCAAATGAAAGGTCAGGCAGAAGTAGTTGGAACTGAAATGATTCAAGATCATATTGCATCTGTAGACTTAAAATCTAAGCCATTTAAAGCTGTTGGAGATAGTGGTCAAATTTATGAGGCAGACTCAATTATTATTTCAACTGGAGCTCAAGCAAGATGGTTAAATATTGATTCAGAACAAAGCTTTAGAGGTTTTGGTGTATCTGCATGTGCAACATGTGATGGATTTTTCTTTAAAGACAAAACTGTAGCAGTTGTTGGGGGTGGAAATGCTGCAGTTGAAGAAGCTATGTTTTTGACAAAATTTGCTTCAAAAGTTCAACTTATACACAGAAGAGATAGTTTGAGAGCAGAAAAATTACTTCAAAAGAAATTAATGGAAAATAAAAAAATTGAAATAATTTGGGACTCTGTTGTTGACGAAGTTATTGGGGATAATGACCCTAAAAATGTAACTGGATTAAAAATTAAAAATGTTAAAACAAATAAAATAGATGAACTAAAAATTGATGGCTTGTTCATTGCCATAGGGCATGATCCAGCAACCTCATTATTTAAAGACCAACTAGAAATGGATAATGAGGGTTATTTAATAACAAAACCAGAGTCTACGGAAACAAATATACCAGGAGTTTTTGCTGCTGGTGATGTGAAAGATAAAGTATTTAGACAGGCAGTTACAGCAGCTGGTATGGGATGTATGGCAGCATTAGAAGCTGAAAAACATTTATCCGAATAAATGAATGAAACAGTATTGTTAACGGGTATAAGTGGATGGATCGCTAAACACACTGCAATTGAATTATTAAAATCGGGATATAAGGTTTTAGGCACTGTTAGAGATTCTAGTTTAATAGAGCAAACAAAAAAAACCATAAATGAATATGCATCAATTGATAAATTATCATTTGTCGAATTAGATCTTTTAAAAGACGAAGGTTGGGATGAGGCATTAAAAGGCTGCAAGTATGTAATGCATGTGGCTTCTCCTTTCCCTTTAAAGACTTCTAGAGATCGTGAAAGTCTTGTTCCAACAGCTAAAGATGGAACTATAAGAGTTTTAAAAGCTGCTGTTAATGCGGGAGTTGAACGTATTATTAAAACTTCTTCAATTGCAACAATGTTTAGAAAACCTAATAGGACAAATCCATATACATTTGGTGAAAATGATTGGAGTGATGCTAATTGGAAAGGTTGTAATGACTACTTTGTTTCAAAAATCAAGGCTGAAAAAGCAGCTTGGGAATTTATGGAGAATAAAGGTTTAAAGAATAAGTTGGTATGTATATGTCCTGGAGGTGTCTTTGGAGACGCTTTAGATACTAAAGAAAAAACTTCGATAAGTTATGTTAAATTATTTCTAGAAGGTAAATATCCAGGTGCTCCGGATTTTAGTATTTTAGTTTCAGATATGAAAGATGTAGTGAAAGCTCACATCAATTCTTTAACAAAACCAGATGTTGGTGGAAGACGACTAATAATTGGCTCTGAGGTCAAAAGAATGATAGATTTTTCTAATATTATGGCTCAAGCATTACCTGAATATTCAAAAAAACTTCCAAAAAGAGTGTTACCAAACTTTTTAGTGAGAATAATTAGTCATCTGGATACGAGTGCAAAAATGATGGTTCCAGATTTAGGGATACAAATGCAAACCGATGCTTCGTATGCTGAAGATTTATTGGGATTTAAATTTCAGCCGGCTAAAGGATGTATTGAGGATGCAGCAAAATCAGTAGTTAGACTTGGATTAGTATAATTTCAATAATTTACAAGCTATTTCAGTATAGAATAAAAAGTTATTTTAAATTATAAAAGAATGTAAATGGAAAACATTGTTAAGCAAATCCAGCTTGTAGCATTGGTAATCATTTTGGTTAGTACAGTTATTGCTTTTGGGCAAGAAATGTACCAGATGATACTCGTGCAAAGAGTTACTTTAGCCGATCTGCTTTTACTTTTTTTATATCTTGAAGTGCTTGCAATGGTTAGAGTATTTTGGGAAAGCCAATCAATTCAAATTACACTGCCGTTATTTATTGCTATAACTGCACTTGCTAGATTTATTATTTTACAAGGAAAATCTCTAAATCCAGAGATATTACTATATGAAGCAGGTGCGATTGTTTTAATTGCTTTAGCAATTGTAATTTTAAGATTTAGAAATTCTTCACTAATTGGACTTAATAAAAAAAAATAGGTTTATCCTAAATCCTCACAAAACTTTTTAATTCTAGACATTGCTATTTTAAGTTTTGCCATTGAAGTTGCATATGAAATTCTAAAATATCCATCTAAACCAAATGCTGAGCCTTGGACAGCAGCAACATTTTGTTTTTCTAATAGCTTTTGGACAAAATCAGTATCTTTTTTAAGTTTAGTTCTTTTATTTAAAAGTTTTTTACAATTCGGAAATACGTAAAATGCACCATTAGGTTTTAAACAGCTAATACCATCAATATTGTTTAAACTTTTTACAACAAAATCTCTTCTTTCTTTAAATGATTTTGCTCTTTTCTTAATAAAGTCTTGTTTTCCATTCAGAGCTTCAACAGCTGCTGCTTGACTAATTGACGAGGGATTCGAAGTTGACTGAGATTGAATTTTTCTAATTGCTGAAATTATTTCTTTTGGTCCAGCTGCATAACCAATTCTCCAACCAGTCATTGCATAAGATTTGCTCACTCCATTCATTGTTAGTGTTCGAGATTTTAATTTTGAAATTTGAGCAATAGTAAAAAATTTAAAATTATCATATTTAACATGCTCATAAATATCATCGCTCAAAATATGAACTTTTTTGTTTTTGATTAAAACCTTAGCTAATTTTTGAATTTCTGATTTGCTGTATCCAGATCCAGTTGGATTAGATGGTGAGTTAAGGATTATCCATTTCGTTCTTTTTGTAATTGCAGCTTTTAATTTTGCAGGTGTAATTTTAAATCCATCTTTTTCATCACATTTTACTATTTTTGGTTTTCCTCCTGCTAAGAGAACCATATCTGGATATGAAACCCAGAATGGAGCAGGAATAATGACTTCATCTCCTTTATTTAAAGTTGCCATAAAAGTGTTATAGAGAACTTGTTTCCCTCCAGTTCCAACTGTGATTTCATCTAGTTTATAATTTAGTTTATTTTCTCTTTTAAATTTTTTTAAAATTGCTTTTTTTAATGCTGGAGTTCCATCAACTGCAGTATACTTTGTATCTCCGTCTCTTATTGCTTTAATAGCTGCATTTTTAACATTGATAGGAGTATCAAAATCTGGTTCCCCTGCCCCAAGTCCAACTACATCTTTTCCTGCAGCTCTTAATTCTCTTGCCTTTTGAGTAACTGCAATAGTTGGGGATGGTTTAATTCTTTTTAAATTATTAGATATTATGCTCATTGAATTATGAAATTATTCAATTACGTTGTTTAATATATGGAGAATACATATCAAGACCTAATTACAGACATTCAAAGTAAAAACCCAAAAATCGGTGGAAAACTCGAAGGTGGAAAAAAATTCAAAATAAAGTCAGATTTTACCCCAGCTGGTGACCAGCCAGAAGCAATTAAAAAGCTTGTCCAAGGAGCTAAAAAAAATGAGTTTAATCAAGTATTATTAGGTGTAACTGGATCTGGAAAAACTTTTACAATGGCAAAAGTTATAGAAGCTACGAATAGACCAGCGTTAATATTGGCACCAAATAAAACTTTGGCAGCTCAACTTTACGGTGAGATGAAAACTTTTTTTCCAGATAATGCAGTTGAGTATTTTGTATCCTACTATGATTATTACACTCCAGAAGCCTACGTGCCAAGATCAGATACGTATATAGAAAAAGAAGCATCAATAAACGAGCAGATTGATAGAATGAGACACTCTGCAACAAGATCTCTTCTTGAAAGAGACGATGTTTTAATTGTTGCAAGTGTTTCCTGTATTTATGGTTTGGGATCAGTTGAAGCTTACAGCAAAATGACTTTAACCCTACAGAAAAACTATGAATATAATAGAGAGCAAATAATAAAATCTCTTGTTGCTCTTCAGTATAAGAGAAATGATCAAAATTTTTTTAGAGGAACATTTAGAGCAAGAGGAGAATATTTAGAAATATTTCCATCTCATCTAGAGGATAGAGCATGGAGACTAAGTTTATTTGGTGATAAACTAGAAAAGATTGAAGAATTTGATCCTTTGACAGGAGACCAGGTTAGAGACCTTAGCCTTGTAAAAGTTTATGCTAACTCTCATTACATCACTCCCAAACCAACTGTAGAACAAGCAATTATAAAAATAAGAAGAGAATTAGAAGAGACTTTAAAAAAACACAAAGCAGAAAATAAATTATTAGAAGCGCAACGATTAGAGGAGAGAACTAAATTTGATTTAGAAATGATTGAGGCAACTGGATCTTGTGCGGGAATTGAAAATTATTCAAGATTTTTGTCTGGTAGAAAACCAGGAGAGCCACCACCTACTCTTTTTGAATATTTTCCTGATAACACATTAGTTTTTGTAGATGAATCTCATGTTACAGTTCCCCAACTTAATGGGATGTTTAAGGGAGATAGATCTAGAAAAAGCACGTTGGCTGAGTATGGTTTTAGATTGCCATCTTGCATGGATAACAGACCTTTAAAATTTGAAGAGTGGGATTTGATGAGAACACAAACTGTATTTGTTTCAGCAACTCCTGGCCCGTGGGAATTGGAACAGACTAAAGGTAAGTTTATCGATCAAGTCATAAGACCTACAGGCTTAATTGATCCACCAGTTGAGATTAGACCAGCTAAAAATCAAGTAGATGACCTTATGCATGAATGTAAAAAAGTAGTTGAAAATAATTATAGAGTTTTGGTTACAACACTTACAAAAAAAATGGCAGAGGATTTAACCGAGTATCTTCATGAAAATGGGATAAAAGTAAGATACCTTCATTCTGATATAGATACACTTGAGAGAATAGAGATTATGAGAGATCTTAGAATGGGTGTATTTGATGTTCTAGTTGGAATAAATTTATTAAGAGAAGGTTTAGATATTCCAGAATGTGCATTAGTTGGAATACTAGATGCTGATAAGGAAGGATTTTTGCGATCAGAAACTTCACTAATTCAAACAATAGGAAGAGCTGCAAGAAACGTGGATGGAAAAGTTATTCTTTATGCCGATAAGGAAACAAAAAGTATAAAGAAAGCAATTAAAGAAACTGAGAGAAGAAGAAAGATTCAATTAGAGTACAATAAGAAAAATAAAATCGACGCTAAATCTGTAAAAAAAGAAATAAGTGACATTTTAGAAAGTGTCTACGAGAAAGATTACGTCAAAATAAGTGAGGGTTCCAATATTGGTGGCAACCTTAAAAAACATTTAAAAGGATTAGACAAAAAGATGAAAGAAGCTGCATCTAATTTGGAATTTGAGGAAGCCGCTAAAATTAGAGATGAGATGAGAAAACTTCAAAGTACTGAATTAGAAATTACTTTAAACCCCAAAATTAGACAGTACGATGTTAAAAATAAAATTTATCCTAAAGGTAGATCAACACTAGGTATGCCTGGCACAAGGGTCACAAAAAAAAGAGATAAAAAATGGAAGCACGGAAGATAATAATTACTGGAGCAGCAACTCGAATGGGGGCTGCGATAGCTAAAAAATTATCTGGGCCTAATATTGAAATTGTTATCCATTATTACAAATCTAAGTCCAAAGCAGAAAGTCTTAAAAAAGATTTAAATAAAAGTGGTACAAAAATTTATTTGATAAAAGCAGATTTAACTAAAGAAAAAGAAATAGAAAGAATGCTTAAATTTTCAAAATCAAAATTGAAGTATTTTGATTGTTTAATTAATAATGCTTCATTATTTGAGAACGATAAACTTGAAAATTTCACAACAAAAAGTTGGGAAAGCCATTTAAAAGCGAATTTAAAAGCGCCAGCATTATTATCAAAGGGTTTTGCTAAAAATATTAAAGGCAAAAACAATAATATTATTAATATAATTGATCAAAGAATATTTAAATTAACACCATATTTTTTTTCATATACATTAAGTAAATCTGGTCTTTACACTTTAACCAAAACCAGCGCTATGAGTCTTGCCCCAAATATTAGAGTAAATGGAATTGCTCCAGGTCCAACTATTAAAAATAAAAGACAGTCTGACAAACACTTTAAAAAACAATACATGGCAACACCTCTTAAAAGACAGACAAATGTACAAGAAATCTGTAATGCTGTTGACTTTTTTATTAAAAATAGATCTATTACCGGTCAAGTTTTAGCAATTGATAGTGGCCAAAACTTAAACTGGCAAACTCCAGACATAATGGGTGGTAAGGAATGAAAAAGAATAACTTAAAGATTGTTAAAATAAATAAAACAAAGAGCTTATTTAATTATGAAAAAAAAGTTTTAATAAAAGAATTAATACTGGGATTAAAACTTGGTTATTTTGATTTTGAAAAAGAAAAACCTCAAAAAGTAAAATTTAATTTAGAAGTAAATTATCAAGATAAACAGCCATCGAATGATAAGGATATTAAATCAATAGTGAATTATGCTAAAATAGTAAAATTAATAAAAAAACTAGTAAAAAACAAACATTACAATTTTCTTGAAACATTGGCAGAAGATGTTTTTGATGAGCTATTCAAAGATAAAAGAATAGATAAAATTACTCTTCAAATCGAAAAATTAGAAATAATGAAGGATTGCAGCTCGGTTGGGATCCAAATTTCTAAAAAAAGAAGCCATGATCAGCTCTGATATAGGTAAAGAAGTAATTAAAAAAGAATTGCCCTTGGTTCCTAAGTTGCCAGGTGTTTATAGGATGCTAAATTCAAAAGGAGAAATTCTTTATGTGGGTAAAGCAAAAAACCTTCCAAACAGACTTAAAAGTTATGTATCAGAGAAAAGTCATATTATTAGGACTGAGAGAATGCTCTCTCAAACAAAAAGACTCGAAATTACTACTACTTCAAATGAAAGTGAGGCTTTACTTTTAGAAGCGAATTTAATTAAAAAGTTTAAACCAAAATTTAATATTTTACTAAGAGATGACAAATCCTTTCCTTTTATTTTTATAGGCGACAAAGATAAATGGCCACAAATCAAAAGGCACAGAGGAAAAAAAGGCAAAGAAGGATTTTATTTTGGACCATTCGCATCAGCTGGATCTGCAAATTGGACTATAAAAATGATCCAAAAAATATTTCATCTCAGAATTTGTGATGATACTGTTTTCAAAAATAGAGAAAGACCCTGCATACTTTATCAAATTAAAAGGTGCTCAGGACCTTGCGTTGGTTACGTAACTGAGAGTGATTATAAACAAACTGTTGATGATGCAATTGAGTTTGTGTCAGGTAAATCAAGAAAAATTCAGAAAAGCTTATCTAATCAAATGGAAAAGGCTAGTGAAGATTTAGACTTTGAAAAAGCAGCAATATTAAGAGATCGAATTAAATCGTTAAATATTATCCAATCTTCTCAAAGAATTAATGAAGCAAATTTAGTCGAAGCAGATGTTATTGCAGGATACAAAGAGTCTGGAAAAACCTGTATTCAGGTTTTTTTCTATAGGTCAAAACAAAATTGGGGTAATCAAGCTTTTTTTCCAAAGCATGATCCAGAAGAAAATCTAAGTGATATTATTAATTCTTTTGTCTCTCAATTTTACGAAAATAAAAGTGTGCCTTCTTCAATAATTTTATCAAATGAAATTAAAGAGAAAGAATTAATTGAAAAAACACTTACACAAAAAGAAGGTAAACAAATCACAATTACTGTTGCAAAAAAAGGGACAAAACTAAAAGTTATTAATCAAGCAATAAATAATGCAAAAGATAGTTTGAATAGAAAACTTTACGAGAGTCAGAATAATAGAGATCTTTTTGATGCAGTATCAAAAAAATTCAATCTTGAAACTAATATTAATTTAGTCGAGGTTTACGATAATAGCCATATTCAAGGCACAAATAGTGTGGGCGCTTTAATTACTTATGGTGATGAAGGGTTTGTTAAAAAAAGGTATAGAAAATTTAATATAAAAATTCAAAAAAATGCTCAAGATGATTATGGAATGATGAAAGAAGTTCTTAACAGAAGATTTAAAAGAGCAGTTCAAGAGAAAGAAAATTATTTAACTTTCCCCGATTTAGTTTTAATTGATGGAGGGAAAGGTCAATATTCTGTTGCTAGAGAAGCGATGAATGAACTCGGTTTACATGAAATACCTATTGTAGCTATAGCAAAGGGTAAGATGAGAAATAGTGGAAATGAAACATTTTTTCATAATGGAAAAGAGTTCAAATTTGAGAAAAATGATCCAACATTATTCTTTTTACAACGATTAAGAGATGAGTCTCATAGATTTGCTATAAGTGCTCACAGAGCAAAGAGAAAAAAAGGTATAAGCAAATCATTATTAGATCAAATTGATGGTATTGGATCTATCAGAAAAAGGGCATTATTAAATCATTTTGGTTCTGCTAGAGCCGTGGAATCGGCTAGTTTAGATGAAATAAAATCAGTTGATGGAGTTGAGGAAAAAGTTGCAAAAAAAATATATAACTTCTTTCACGAATGAAATTTAAAATACCTAATTATTTAACAATTGGACGAATAATAATTGTTCCAATATTTGTTTTTACATTCTACCTTCCTGGATTTTATGGAGACGTTATACCATTTGCTCTTTTTTTAATTGCCTCATTTACAGATTTTTTAGACGGCCTTTTGGCGAGGATGTTTAAAGAAGAGTCTAAACTTGGTGAACTTTTAGATCCTATTGCAGATAAAATAATTGTTGCAACTGCGTTAATTTTGTTAGTTATGGACCAAACAATAAAAAATTATGAAGTTATTGCAGCTATTATAATTCTTACAAGAGAAATACTAATTTCAGGTTTAAGAGAATTTCTAGCGAAAGGAAAAATAAAGCTTCCAGTTTCTAATTTAGCAAAACTTAAAACATTCTTGCAGATGTTTTCGATAGCAATACTTCTAACAGGGGAAACAGGAAATAAATTAATAAATTTTCAAGATTATAATGCTCAAACAATTGGCATTATTATTTTATGGCTATCTGCGTTTTTAACACTTTATACTGGATATGATTATCTTAGAAAAGGAATAGACCATGCAATATCTGAAGATAATAAGGATTAGGCAGCTTTTTTTTGTCTAACTAACTGGTCAAAGCTTTTTGATAATCCTAATATAACATCACAAATTTTGTATTTATGATCTGCTATACTTGCAACAGGTGTTATTTCAGCTGCAGTACCAGTTAAGAAACATCCATGAAAATTACCTAGTTCATCTGGAGAAATTTTTCTTTCATGAACTTTAATATTTTTTGATTTGGCCAATTCAATTACAGCTTGTCTTGTAATACCATTTAAAAAGGAATCTGGTGTTGGTGTATGTAATTCATTATTTTTATCTTTAAAAAAAATGTTTGCACTTGTTCCTTCTGCAACATTACCTTCAAAATCTAACATTAATGATTCAGAATACCCTTGTTGTTCAGCTTCGTGTTTTGAAAGAGTACAAATCATATACAATCCAGCTGCTTTTGCATCCCAAGGAATAGTATTTGGAGCTGGTCTTCGCCATTTAGAAATATTTAATCTTATTCCTTCAGCTTTTAACTTTGGATCAAAATATGCAGGCCATTCCCATGTTGCTATTGCTACATTAATCGAAGTTTTCTGTGCAGACACACCCATCATCTCGCTTCCTCTCCACGCAAATGGTCTTACATATCCATTTTGAATATTTTGAACCGCTACAATTTTTTTAGAAGCTTCATTTATTTCGTCTTTTGTATAAGGAATATTGATGTCTAATCTTTTTGCAGAATAAAATAATCTATCTGTGTGCTCTTCTAGCTTAAATATTTCTCCATCGTATACTCTTTCACCTTCGAAAACTAAACTTGCATAATGAAGCCCGTGACTGATTACATGGCATTTTGCATCTTGCCATTCAACAAGCTCACTATTGTACCAAATTTTTCCTGATCGTTTATCGAAAGGTATCATTATTTAATTTTATAAAAAAATATATTTGTATATATAATATGTCAATATAACTTACCAATATGAAAAAACTTTTATATTTAAAAGATGAGGATCTCAAACAATATATTGAAAAAATATTTCTTGGCTACAGAGAGACGGTCTCAGATGCTAGAAATGTGTTGAATAAATACTCCATAGGCGTCGCACATAACAAGGTTATTCATCTAATTTCATTATATGAGGGCATCACAATATCAGAACTTTTAAGAAAATTGAAAGTTACAAAACAAAGTTTGAATAGAGTTTTGAAAGATTTAATAAATTTAAAAGCTATAAAATATGAAAAGGATCAAGTAGATACGAGAATAAAACATGTCTTCTTAACAGAGGAAGGAGAAAAGTTATTTAACGAAATTTTCTCAGCTCAAAAAAAAAGAATTTACCAAGCATTCTCCGCATCAAAAGCAAATGAGGTTGTTAGTTTTGATAATGTTTTAAAAAAAATAATTAATGGAAAAATTTAAAGCACATATTTTAGTTGTAGATGACGATGATGGCATAAGAGAATTAGTTAAAGAATACCTTTCCCAAAATGAATATCTTGTAACTAGTTCGAATAGTGCCGAAGATGCTCTTGAGAAAGTTAAAATTATAAAATTTGACTTAATAGTGCTTGATATAATGATGCCAGGAAAGAGTGGTTTAGAATTTACAAAAGAAAATAAAGATAAAATTTCGACCCCTATAATTCTTTTAACTGCGAAGGGCGAAGCTTCAGAGAGAATAGAGGGTTTGGATATTGGTGCAGACGATTACCTTCCAAAACCTTTTGAGCCTAAAGAATTAATACTTAGAATTAATAATATCTTAAATAAAACAAAACATAAAAATATAAAGAGAAAATTTAAATTTGGTAAAATTGAAATAGATCTTAATAAGCAGTTTATTTTGAAAAATGATAAAACAATAAAAATCAATAATACAGAAAAAATAATTTTAGATAAAATGGTTAATTCCCCAGGAAAAATTTTTAAAAGAGAGGAGATTGGAAATCTTATAAAAATTGATAAAGAAAGATCAGTTGACGTAATCATTACAAGACTTAGGAAGAAAATTGAAGAAAACCCCAAAAGCCCAAATTATTTACAAACAATAAGAGGTGAAGGTTATGTTTTATGGATTGAATAAATATATAAAAAATATCTTGCCTAAAAGACTTTTTTATAGAGGTTTACTCATAGTCGCTGTTCCAATAGTAGTTATGCAAGTAACCATCTCTTTAGTTTTTTTTGATAGTCTTTGGATCAAAACTAATTCTGGAATGACAAGAGCATTAGTCTCTGAAGTCAAAACTTTTGTAGATGCTTATGATAACGATGAAACTAACAAAGATTTTATAATAATTTTATTCAAAGAACACTTGGGTTTTAATATCAAATATGAAAAAGATAAAATCTTACCAGATAAAATACCAGAAAGATGGTTCAGTCCAGTGGATCGATCACTAAGAAGAGAGTTAAAGAAAAAAAATTTAACTTACTGGTTTAATACAACAAACTTCAAAGAAGTTGTTGACTTGAAAATAGGATATTCAAAAGGATATTTTCAATTTTATATTCCAAGGGAAAGACTTACTACGAGTTCGGCTAGATTATTTGGTCTTTGGATAACATTGCCAGCATTGTTAATGATAGCAGTAGCAATAATTTTTTTAAAAAATCAAACTAGACCCATAACTAAACTTGCAGAGGCATCTGAAAGATTTGGTCGAGGAGAAGATATTGACGAATTTAGACCTTCTGGAGCACTCGAAATCCGAAAAGCTGGTTTAGAGTTTGACAAAATGAGAAAAAGAATAATTAGACATCTTAATCAAAGATCTGAGATGCTATCAGGTATAAGCCACGATTTAAGAACACCTTTGACAAGGATAAAACTTCAAATAGCGATGATTGAAGACAAAAGTGTTGTTGAAAAATTATCAAGAGATGTTGATGAAATGGAAAAAATGTTAAATGAATATCTTCAATTCGCAAGATCTGGAGCAAAAGATAAAACTGAAACGTTTGATATATCTGTCCTCATTGAAGATATATGCAAAAAATATGAGAAACCTAATATAAAATATTTTTTCAAAGAAAAGGTTTATTTTGATGGAAGAAAAAATTTAATCAGTAGATGTATCAATAACCTTATAGATAATTCTTTAAAATTTGCTGATAATGTTGAATTGTATCTAAAAAAAGGAAGATCAACTATTAATATTTCAATAGAAGATGATGGTCCAGGCATACCGCAAAAAGAACATCAAAATGTTTTGAAGCCATTTTATAAAATTGATAAAAGTAGATCGGAAACAAAGTCGAGTGTTGGCCTTGGCTTAGCTATATCATCTGATGTAGTAAAATCACATGGTGGAGATCTTAAATTCGATAAGTCTAGTTTAGGTGGATTAAAAGTTATTATTTCTTTGCCCGTTTAGTTTTTTTTTTTATTTTTTTTTCAGCAATTTTTTTTTCTAATTTTTCAATTCTTTTACTTAATATATCAATTTCATCTTTACTTACTAAATTCATTTTAAGGATAATTTCCTCTTTTTTTGAGCGTAAAATATTTACAACTTCATCACTAAAATCTTTGTAGTTGACCAGTCCTTCTTCCAAAAATTTTGCAAATTTATCAAATACGAATCTTGATTTTGACATAATAATTTCTTATCAAAGTTTAAGTAATATTTATAATATTACAATTAAATGTTTATTAATAATTTTGACCCAGTTGCTTTTGAGATCTTTTCATTAGAAATTAGATGGTATTCCTTGTCTTATATATTTGGCTTACTATTTGGTTGGTATTTTGCAAAAAATAAACTAATCAAAGGTAATGCTCAGAGAGAATATTTTGATGATTATATAACTTATTTGATCATAAGTATCATCCTTGGTGGAAGACTTGGATATGTAATTATTTATGACCCTATTTATTTTATTAGCAATCCAATTGAGATTATAAAAATTTGGCAAGGTGGCATGTCTTTTCACGGTGCACTAATTGGAATTATTATAGGAACTTATTTTTTCTGCAAAAATAAAAATCAAAATATTTTTAGTTATTTAGATCTGGTTGCTGTTTGTTCTCCTATAGGAATTTTTTTAGGAAGAATATCAAATTTTATAAACTCAGAACTTTATGGCATAGAAACAAATGTACCATGGTCAGTAAAGTTTGTAAAAATTGATGATTTAAATCGACATCCTTCACAAATTTATGAGGCAATATTTGAGGGGGTTGTTCTATTTATTATTTTAAGAATGTTGTTTAATAGATTAAAGAACATACCTGGGATTATTTCGGGGTATTTTTTAATTTTATACTCTTTTTTTAGATTTGTTATCGAGTTTTTCAGAGAACCTGATCAACAACTAGGTTATTTATTTTTCAATTTAAGTATGGGGCAAATAATAAGTTGTATAGCACTAACCTGCGGATTAATTATCGTCTATTATAAAAATGCTAATAGGACACAATAAAAAAATCTCATTGGATAGATTTATTTACAAATCTTTGTATGACAAAGATAATGGTTATTATATTAAAAAAAATCCTTTCGGAAAAAAAGGTGACTTCATAACATCTCCTAATATTTCTGTTCTTTTTTCAGAAATGATATCTATTTGGTTATTTTCATTTTGGGAGAATTTAAAAAAACCAAAAAAAATAAATATTGTAGAGCTGGGTGCAGGTAATGGTGAGATGATGTCACAAATTATAAAAACTTTAAATAATTTTAGTGAAATTAGTTTATCTGCTAATTTCTTAATTTTAGAAAAAAGTCCATTACTGATAAAAATTCAGAAGAGTAAAATAGATAAGAAAAAAGCAAGTTGGATAAGAAATTTAAAAGAAATTCCAAAGGCTCCAACTATATTCTTGGCTAATGAGTTTTTTGATGCTTTTCCTATCAAACAGTTTTTAAAAAAAAGTGATAATTGGTATGAAAAATATGTAGCATACAAAAAAAATAAGTTTGAAGTTTGTGATCAAAAGGTGTCGTCAAAAATAATTGAGAAATATTTAGGTAAAAATATAGAAAAAGAAAAATTTGTTGAATATTCACCTTCAGCAATGAAATTTGTTAACGAAATAGCAAATTTTATTTTTAAAAATAATGGTGGTTTATTAATGATAGACTATGGCTTTACAAGTGGAAAAATGAAAAATACTTTACAAAGTGTTGAGAAGCACAGAAAAATTAGTTTTTTAGAAAATCCCTATAACTCGGATATTACTCATTTGATAAATTTTAAAATGTACAAGAAAGAGTTTGCAACTTCTAATTTGAAATCATTAATAACTACCCAAGGTAATTTCTTAACTAAATTAGGAATATTAAAAAGAGCTGAGATAATAAGTAAAAATTTACAATTTAGTAAGAAAGCGGACATATTTTATAGAATAAAAAGATTAATCGATGAAAAATATATGGGCTCTTTGTTTAAAGTTTTATTTGTAAGCAAATCTAAAAATAATTTTAATTTGGGTTTTAAGTGATTAAATCAAAAATTTTTAGAGATCAAAAATCCATTTCACATTATTTTTTCAATAGATTAGGAGGTACCTCAAAAGGAATCTACAAAAGTTTAAATTGTGGAAAAGGTTCAAAAGATAAAATTGCTAATATAAGTAAAAATTTAAAAATAGTTTCAAAAAAAATAGGTTGCTCAAGTGGGAATCTAGTTTCTCTTAATCAAATTCACAGCAATAAAGTTCTTAAAATTAATAATGTTCCAAAAAAAAAATTGACTGGAGACGCGATGATTACAAATAAGCAAAATATTGCGATTAGTATACTTACTGCAGATTGTGCGCCAATTCTAATTATAGAAAAAAAGCAAAAATTTATAGGTGCAATACATGCTGGGTGGAAAGGTGCTTTTAAGGGAATAGTAAAAAAAACAATTCAGCTTTTAAAAAAAAATGGATGCTCAGAGAAAGATATGATTGCTTGCATTGGACCATGTATAAAAAAAAATAGTTATGAAGTAAAAAATGATTTTTTTAAATTGTTTAAGGACAAAAATAAAAAAAATGTGAATTTCTTCACATTTAAAAGGAAAAAAATTTATTTTGATTTAAGCGAATATATAAAATTTCAATTTTACGAAAATGGAGTTAAAAAAATAGATATAATAAGAAAAGATACCTACAGTCTAGAAAATAACTTTTTTAGTTCTAGGAGATCAAAAAAAAATAAGCATAACGATTATGGTAGAAATATTTCTGCAATTATGATTAAATAGGTTATCACGGATGAAAATTCTCACAGGAAACAGCAATAAACATCTTAGTCAAAAAATATCTAAATTTTTGAAAAATAGACTAGTGAATTCAAACATAAGAAAATTTGCAGACGGCGAAATCTATATTGAAATTAATGAAAATATTAGAGGCAATAGCATTTTTTTAATTCAATCCGTTTCATCTCCTGCGAATGACAATTTAATGGAATTGCTATTATCGATTGATGCTTTAAAAAGATCTTCGGCTAAAAACATAACTGCCGTGATCCCATATTTTGGATATGCAAGACAAGATAGAAAGGTGGTGCCTAGAACATCTATATCTGCAAAACTTGTATCTAATCTTATTGCAAAAGCAGGGGCAGATAGAGTCGTTACAGTAGATTTGCACTCTGGACAAATTCAAGGATTTTTTGATATTCCAGTAGATAACTTATTTGCTACTCCAATATTTGCTAGGCATATAAAAAAGAAATTAAAAAATAATAATATTATATGTGTTGCTCCAGATGTCGGTGGTACCGCAAGAGCAAGAGCTTTAGGAAAATTGTTAAATGTAGATTTAGCAATAGTGGATAAAAGAAGACCTGCTCCTGGAAAATCAGAAGTAATGAATGTAATTGGAAATGTGAAAAATAAAACTTGCATATTAGTTGATGATATAATTGACTCTGGCGGAACAATTGTAAACGCAGCTTCTGAATTAAAAAAAAGAGGAGCCAAAGATGTTCATGTTTATGTAACACATGGTGTATTAAGTGGTAATGCTGTTGAAAAAATTAAGAAATCTTCAATAAAAAATTTAGTTGTAACTGACACAATAGATAATTCGACAAAAGTTAAAAAAGCCAATAATATTGAGGTATTAACAATCTCTAATTTAGTCGGAGAAGCTATAAAAAGAATATCAAATTCTACTTCAGTATCAGATCTATTTAAATAATTTACTTGTAAAATTTTGTTTCATAAGTTAAAAACCCGACACTTTATGAGTTTATTAGCAGCAACAATAAGAGAGACAAAAACTAAAGGTGAAGTTAAATCACTAAGAAGTAAAGGTATGGTTCCAGGAATAATTTATGGAGGAGAAGAACCAAATCAAAAAATCTCTATTTCTGTTAAAGAAGTAAAAAATTTATTAAATAAAGAAAATATTTTATCAAATATAATTTCAATTAATATTGATGGTAAAGAACAAAAAGTTTTACCAAGAGTTATTGATTTTAATACGGTTACAGATGAGCCTATACACTTAGATTTTTTAAGAATTGTTAAAGGTGCAAAAGTAATTTTAGAAATTCCAGTTAAATTTATAAACCATGAATTATCACCAGGATTAAAAAGAGGTGGAGTTTTGAATATAGTAAGACGAAAAGTCGAATTAAGATGTCCTACAGAAAACATACCAACAGAATTAGTTGTAGATCTAAATAACTTAGATATTGGAGCAAGTATTAAAATATCTTTTATAAATTTACCTGAAAATGTAACACCTACAATTCAAGGAAGAGACTTTGTAATCGCGACTGTAGCAGCACCAACAGTTGTTAAAGAGCCTGAAAAACCAGCAGATGCAGAAGGAGAAGGTGGAGAATCCGCGGAGGCTGCTGCGGATGGAGACGCTAAACCCGAAGAAGGTACAGAAAAAGCTGCAGATGGTGATAAAGGAAAAGAAGAAGGAAAAGCTCCAGCAGAGAAAAAATAATAATCTGTGAAAATAATAATAAAATAAAATGTTGTTACTCGTAGGTTTGGGCAATCCAACTCCAAACAGTCATAATAATAGACATAATATAGGTTTCAAAGTTGTAGATGCCATAAATCAAAAATTTGGTCTTTCAAAACAAAAGCCAAAATTTAAAGGGTTGCTTACAACAGGAAATATTGGCGAAAAGAAAATTTATGCAATCAAACCTCTGACTTTCATGAACAACTCAGGAATTTGTATCAGAGAGTTGCTTGAATATTTCAAAATAGATGCTGAAGATGTCATTGTTTTTCATGATGATCTAGATGTAGAGTTTGGAAAAATAAAGGCAAAATTTGGTGGGTCTAGTGCAGGTCACAATGGAGTTGCTTCAATTGATAAATTTATTGGAAAAGACTATTCAAGAGTAAGGATCGGGATTGGAAAGCCGGAGAATAAAATGTCTGTATCAGATTTTGTTTTAAATGATTTTTCTGATGATGAACAAGAACACTTAGAAAAAATTACTCACAATATAATAGCCTCTATTGCTATTTTGATAGATAAAAAATTAGATTTATTCTCAAGCAAAGTTAACAATAATTAAATGGGTTTTAAGTGTGGTATAGTTGGTTTACCAAACGTTGGTAAATCTACTTTATTTAATGCACTTACAAATTCGAGTAAAGCCCAAGCAGCAAATTTTCCTTTTTGCACGATAGATCCTAATATAGGTGTAGTTCCAGTACCAGATTATAGGTTAGATGAATTGGTTAAAATTTCAAATTCAAAAAAAAAAATAAATACTACAATATCTTTTGTTGATATAGCAGGATTAGTAGAAGGTGCCTCTAAAGGTGAAGGATTAGGTAATAAATTCTTATCCCATATAAGAGAAGTAGATGCTGTTATTCATTTAATTAGATGTTTTGACTCAGATGATATTCAAAATGTAAATCCAACAGTTGATCCAATTAGAGATTTAGAAATAATTGAAACGGAAATGTCTTTAGCAGATTTGGAATCTATTCAAAAAAGACTAGATAAGAAAAATAAAAAAAATAATGATGAAAATCAAAACAAAATTCTAGAAAGAGCGCAGAATTTAATTAATGATAACAATGATATAAATAAATTATACGATGAGTTTGATAAAAAAGATGTTAAATTGTCAGGATTATTGTCAATAAAGCCTAAACTGTATGTTTGTAATGTTGATGAAAATAGTATTGATAAAGGCAACGATTATACAAAAAGTTTTATTGAAAAATATGGTTCTAAAAACACTCTAACTATTTCAGCTGAAATAGAAAATCAATTAAATGAACTAGAAAATGAAGAAAGAAAAAACTATATGAAAATGATCAATATCGATGATACTGGATTAAATTTATTAATCAAAAAAGGATATGAGCTTTTATCTTTAGAGACGTTTTTTACTTCAGGAGTTGAGGAGACAAGGGCTTGGACAATTAATAAAAATTGCATGGCGCCTCAAGCGGCAGGTATAATCCATACAGATTTTGAAAAAGGTTTCATAAGAGCAGAAACTGTATCTTATCAAGATTTTGTTGGTAGTGGTGGTTGGTTAAAATCAAGAGAAAACGGCAAAATGAGATTAGAAGGTAAAGATTATATCGTTAAAGATGGGGATGTTCTAAATTTTAGGTTCAACACGTGACCATATCTTCTTCATTGTAAAGTAAACCAATACAGTCAATATTATCAAATAAGCTATAACTCTAAATCCTGTTTTATGTCTTTGCTCTAAGTGTGGTTCTGCTGACCACATCAGAAAATTTGTAACATCTTTAGACATTTGTTCAGCTGTAGCTTTTGTTCCATCTGTATACTCAATTAAGTCATCAGATAAAGGAGCTGGCATTTTAATTTTATTACCATACATATACTTGTTGTAATAAACACCATCATCAAGTTCTACACCCTCTGGAGGTTCAGAATATCCTAACAATAAAGAATAAATATAATCTGCTCCACCTTTTCTTGCTTTAACTAGAACAGACATATCTGGTGGATAGGCACCACCATTAGCAGCTTTAGCCTCCTGCTCATTAGCATAAGGCATCACGAATTTATCAGATAATTTAGCTGGTCTTACAAACATTTCTCCCGTACTGTCTGGGCCATCTGTTACCTCAAAACTTGCAGCTATTGCCTTGGCCTCTGCTTCAGAAAATTCTGGTCCACCCTTTTCCGCTAAATTTCTATAGGTTAAATATTTCATAGAATGGCAAGATGCACACACTTCAGTATATACTTGATAACCTCTTTGCAATGATGCTCGATCGAATTTTCCAAAGAGACCTTTAAAAGTCCATTTAGTTTCTAAAAAAGGCGGTGATTTTTCAGCAGAATATGATGAGTTTAGTAAAATAGCTGAGAATATTATTGCAAAAAAAATATTTTTTAACTCTCTCACTTTATTGTTTTTTCTATTTTTTCATCACTCCTTGCTGCAGCAAAATTCGGTGAGCCTCCTAAAACTGGCTCAGTGATACTCAAAGGCAACGGTGTGGTTTTCTCTTTCCAACCTAAAACTGGGAGAATAATTAAAAAATGCGCAAAGTAATATGCCGTAGCAACTCTTGCAATTAACAAGTATAGTCCTTCAGCTGGCATCGCTCCTACGTATCCTAAAATTAAAACATCAGCTACCAAGATCCAGTAGAACTGTCTAAATAGTGGTCTGAAAACTGCTGATCTAACTTTCGACGTATCCAACCATGGTAAAGCAGCTAAAATTAAAATAGCTGATAGCATAGCAACAACACCCATAAGTTTATCAGGAACAGATCTTAAGATCGCATAAAAAGGTAATAAGTACCACTCAGGAACTATATGAGCAGGAGTAACAAGTGGATCGGCCTCAATATAATTATCAGCATGTCCTAAAATGTTTGGTTGATAAAATACAAACAATGCAAATACAATACAAAACATTAAAAGCGCAAAAGCATCTTTAATTACAATGTATGGATGAAACGGAACCGTATCTTTAGAAGGTTTTTTAATATCAATACCAACTGGATTATTGTTTCCAGGAACATGTAATGCCCATATGTGAAGTACTACAAGCCCTAATATTAAAAACGGTATTAAGTAATGAAGAGTAAAAAATCTTGTAAGAGTTGGATTGTCAACTGAGTAGCCACCCCATAACCAAGTTGTTATGCTCTCACCCACAAGTGGGATTGCGCTAAATAAATTTGTGATTACTGTTGCCCCCCAAAAACTCATTTGTCCCCAAGGAAGAACATATCCCATAAAAGCAGCTGCCATCATGAGCAGATAAATTATAATTCCAAGTATCCAAATTATCTCTCTAGGCGATTTATAAGATCCATAAAATAATGATCTAAAAATATGAATATAAACTGCTAGGAAAAACATAGAAGCACCATTTGCATGAACATATCTCAACAACCATCCGTAATTCACATCTCTCATTATATGTTCGACACTGCTGAATGCCATATCTGCATGAGCAATGTAGTGCATAGCCAAAACTAATCCTGTAACTATTTGGGTAATTAAGCAAAAAGTTAATATCCCACCAAAAGTCCACCAGTAATTTAAATTTTTTGGTGTCGGGTAATCTGTTAAGTGATTTGCCAATGTAAGCAAAGGTAGTCTGTCATTAAACCATTTACCAAATTTTGAACTAGGTGTGTATTCGTGATCACTCATATTTATCCAATCTTAATCGTGTTAGTATTTACAAATTCGTATTTAGGTATCTCCATATTAGTTGGAGCTGGTCCTTTTCTAATTCTACCAGATGTATCATAATGAGAACCATGGCAAGGACAAAACCAACCATCATAATCACCTTTGTCTGTTAATGGTACACATCCCAGATGAGTACAAATTCCAAGCATCACTAACCATTCAGGATTTTTTGCTCTATCTTCATCTTTTTCTGGATGCTTAAGATCATTAATATCAACTGCTCTTGCCTTTGTAATTTCATCATCAGTTCTTCTCTTTATAAAAACAGGTTTACCTCTCCAAAGAACTGTTAAAGACTGTCCAGGTTGCATTGAGCTCACATCTACTTCTGTACTTGCTAATGCTTTTACAGAGGCGTCCGGGTTCATTTGATCAACTAATGGCCAAACAGCAGCACCTACTCCAACTGCACCAGCAGCGGCTGTAGCAGTAAATAAGAAATCTCTTCTGTTGGTCTTTTTTTCGTCTTTTTGGTCTGACATCTTTAATATTTTATATCTTTGGTAATATATGATTTCATATAATAAAAAAGAGATATTTCTATGGTAACAATGACACAGAAACCTTTAAAACACGGTCCAAAAGTAGCTCTATATCAGCCGGATATTCCTCAAAATACAGCTTCAATTATTCGAACTTGTTCTTGTTTAGGGGCTAGTTTAGAAATCATTGAACCTTGTGGGTTTTTATTTAGCGATAAAAGGTTCAAGAGAGTTGCTATGGATTATTTAGATTACAGTGAAATTAAATTTTACAAGAGCCCTAAAGAATTCTTTGATGAAAATAGTAAAAATAGAGTAGTTTTAATGACGACAAAAGCTAGCAAAGTTTATACAAAGTTTAAATTTAAGCGAAATGATATATTACTCTTTGGCAGAGAAAGTGCAGGTGTTCCAGAAGATGTACATTCTAAGGTTAATGAAAGAATTAAGATTCCAATGCTAAAAAATAAAAGATCGTTAAACATTGCAATATCAGTGGCAATAGGAGCTTCAGAATTTATAAGACAGATAGGTTGAATGGATCAATATATAAAAAAGAAATTAGCAAAAAATTGGTTTAAAACTTTGCAAGAAGTACTTTGTAGAGAAATAGAGGAAAAAGAAGGCAATAAAACCAAATTTAAAATTACAAATTGGAATAGAAGTAAAAGTAATGATGAAGGTGGCGGACAATACAGAATTTTAGAAAATGGTAAAATTTTTGACAAAGTAGGAGTTAATTTTTCAGAAGTTTATGGAAAATTTTCAAATGAATTTAAAAATAAAGTTCCAGGCACTAAAAAGAGTTCTAAATTTTGGGCATCTGGAATATCTGTTGTTATGCATATGAAAAATCCTCATGTGCCTGCAATGCATTTTAACACGAGGTATATAGTTACTTCATTTGGTTGGTTTGGAGGTGGGATGGATGTTACACCTTGTATGATAGATAAGAAATTAGAAAATTGGTTTCATTCAGAAATAAAAAAATCATGCGATAAACACAACAAAAATTATTATAAAAAATATAAAAAGTGGTGTGATGAATATTTTTATTTGCCGCATAGGAAAGAGCCAAGAGGTATTGGCGGAATTTTTTTTGATTATAAAAAAAATAATTGGGAAAAAGATTTTTCTTTTGTAAGAGAAGTGGGAATTAGTTTTAAAAATATTTCCAATGAAATTATTGAGAAAAAAAATAAATTAAAATGGACAATTAAAGATAAAGAAATCCAATACAAAAAAAGAGGTAGATACGTTGAATTTAATTTATTACATGATAGGGGGACAAAATTTGGTTTACAAACTGGTGGAAATGTTGAAGCTATACTTATGTCATTACCACCAACAGCTAAATGGTAAATTATGGATAAAGAACCAATTACTACTGAAGGATTAGAAAAATTAAAAAGTGAATTAATTTTTTTAAAGGAAAAAAAGAGACCCGAAATTGTTGCAGCCATTGCTGAAGCAAGATCACATGGAGATTTGAAAGAAAATGCTGAATATCATGCTGCAAAAGAACAGCAATCACATAATGAGGGTAGAATTCAAGAAGTTGAGGATTTAATTGCAAGAGCAAATGTAATTGATATCACCAAGATTAGTAATGATGGAAAAGTGATATTTGGATCTACAGTCTACCTTCAAAATTTAGATACAAATGAAAAAATAAATTACAAAATTGTTGGTAAAGACGAGGCAGATCTAAAACAAAAGCTTCTTTATTTTCAATCACCAATAGGAAAAGGTCTTATAGGTAAAAATAAAGGGGATCTTGTAGAGATAAATACACCAGCAGGGACAAAAAATTTTGAGATTGTAGACGTAAAATACGTTTAATTTGATAAAACTTTTTCCATATCTTTTTTTGATAAATTAAAATTATTTTCAATCCATTTCATTTCTAAATTTTTTAATTTTTGACCCAACTCCCTTCCCTCCTTTAATCCATAATCATTTATTAATAACTGAGCTTTTATTGGAAATTCTGGTTTATCTAATTTTTCAAAGTAAGTTTTATATTCTGAAAGTTTTTTACTTTGTTTAAAATATAACAAATTGAAATCAATTAAATCGATTGTGCTAGATTTGCCCTCATAATAAAATATTTTTTGTAAATCTTTCTTGTTAAAAATTTTAGTACTATCTTTATTGAGCGAATTATTTTTTAGAAAATTAATTTTATCTTTTAACTCATTGGGTAAATTATATTTATATACAAAATAATCAGAATTGTCAGTTTCATCGATTACAAGAAAAGAAATGACAAAATTTAAATTTTTATTTTTTAATATCTTTTCTTGTGGTTTTGATAACTTGCTCAATTTTTCAAAATTTTTTAGTTGAGGGAAAATTAATGAAAATAATTCACAAGAAGTTTTATTTTTAAATAACTTTAAAAAATTATCCAATTTGAGAATTTTTTTTAATTCATTGAATTGTCTTTCTTTTGATATTTTCCCTAAACCCTCTATATTTTTTTTAATGATTTTTATTATATTAATTTCATGATCGATTTTGCTATATTCAGTATAAAATCTTAAATATCTAATAATTCTTAAATAATCTTCTTTTATTCTAGTTTCTGGATCACCTATAAATTTAATTATTCCAACATTTAAATCTTTATGACCAGAATTTGGATCATATAAATTCCCGTCTAAATCTGAATATATTGAATTTATTGAAAAATCTCTCCTTAATGAATCTTCCTTCCAATTAGTTGTATATTCTACGACAGCATGCCTTCCATCTGTTTTTACATCTTTTCTTAATGTTGTAATTTCAAAATTTTGATCATCAATCACTGCTGTGATTGTGCCATGTTCAATTCCTGTTTCAAAAAACTTTATTTGGTTTTTATATAAACATTGCTTAACCTGATTAGGAGTTAAATTAGTTGCAAGGTCGATATCATCTGTTTTTTCATCATTTAAAATTTTTCTTACACAACCACCAACATATCTAATCTCGCTGGTTTCATTGTAGTTATTTATTGCACCAAATATTTTATTTACTCTCTTATTATTTTTTAAATCTAGAAATTTGAGATCTTTATCGCTTGAAATTTTTTTGTTTTTAAAAATTTTTTTAAGTAAAGCTTTCATAAATGGCTGGGGTGCTAGGATTCGAACCTAGGAATGGCGGTACCAAAAACCGCTGCCTTACCACTTGGCTACACCCCAAGATGTTTTTCGTATAACACAAAAAAAAAGCTTTATATAGTTTTAGAGTAAATACACCAATAGTTTTTATATTTATTTTTTAATTTTTTTTGAGCTTTTATTGCCGCATTTTTGGTTAAAAAATAACCAATTATAGTAGAACCCGATCCTGTCATATTTGCAAAGTAAATATTATCTAAATTTTGCAAGTAACTTTTGATCTTTCTTAAAATTGGATATTTATTAAAAGCTGCTCTCTCTAAATCGTTATTTGAAACTTTTAATAGATCTTGTCTGTCAATCTTGTTTGATTTATTGAATAGGCTCTTTGAAAATCCTTTGTGTTTTGCATAAATCATCTTAGTAGAACATCCAAAATTAGGCTTTATTATTAACAAATGAAAATTGAATTTTTTATTCATTTTACTTATATTTTGCCCTTGTAGGATCATTGGACTCTCATAAAGACCCAAAATTACATCTGAACCAACTTTATTTGCAATTTTTATTAAATTATTTTTTGTAGTTTTAATTATTCTTTTTTTAAATAAATAGTTCAAAATGGATGCTGCATTCATTGATCCTCCTCCCATACCAGAGGATTGGGGTATATTTTTTTTTACTTTTATATTGAATTTTTTATTTTTAATATAATTATGATTATTTAAGATTTTTAGTAGTTTTGAAATTGTATTTGTATTTGAAATATTTGAGGAAAATTTCCCACTAAACGATATTCTATTTTTTGAACCTTGTATCTCTTTTATTAAAATCTCATCAGCCAAATTGATCTTAGATATTAAACTTTCAATTTTATGATAACCATTTGAGTATTTATTTAGAATTTTTAAAGTTAAGTTAACTTTTGCAAAAGATTTTATTTTATGAAACTTCATTTAAGAATTATTATTTAAGCCATTATATAATTTTTCCTTAACTTTAATTTTTAATTCTTCGTCTGCTTCATCGCTATTTAAAGCACTTTTCCAAAAATAATTAGCTTGGATTTTTCTATTTAATTGCCAAAGAACATCTCCATAATGATCACTTGCAACAGGATCACTTGGTAACAATTCAACAGCTTTTCTTAAAAATTTTTCTGCCTCAATATAATTTCCTGTCAAATAATAACCCCAACCAACTGAGTCTGTTATGTAGGGGTCTTCTTCTTTCCCTTTGTAAGCTTGATTTAACATTTCTATTGCTTCTTCAATTTTATATCCTCTTTCTAACCAACTGTAAGCGAGATAGTTAAGTGTATAGGGTTCGTCAGGTCTAATTTTAATTGAATTTAGCAAATCCTTATCCGCCAAATCATAATTTTTTAATCTTTCATATGCTCCACCTCTGCGATAAAGAACATCTGCATAAGCCATAGAATTTTTATCTAAATTTTTTAAGGCCAAAGTATAATAATTTATAGCCTCATCATATTTTTTAAAGTTTTTGTAAATATTTGCCAAATCATAAATCATCTTTGTCGATTTATTATTAAATTTTTCAAGATTTTTTAATATATAATTCAAACTTGCATCATAATTTTCTTCCTCTGCTATAATTCTAGCAATCTTCTTTGTTTTGTACCAAAAAAATATTTCATCCTTATCATCAAATTTTTCGAAAGTTTTTTTTGCCAGGTCATAATTATTATTAGACTGATAGTTTTCAGCTATTAATGATAAATTAAAATAAAATTTTGGATTTAAATAATTTGAAATATTTAAATATATGTTTGAGTAATCAAATCTACTTTGAGATGAATAAAAATTAGATATAAGGAAAAAGAATTCTGCCAAAATATCATTCTCATTTTTGCATGAAAAATGCTGTGTTAATTTTGTATATTTTTTTTCATCTATCCATTTTTTAACTTGAGAAATAAGCAAACTACTTCTTAAAGGATCTATTGTATTAGCAAAATTATCAACTGTTTCAAAGTCATTATTAGACACTTCGTTACTCAAATAAAAAAAAGTATATCTAGAGTAATCACTTTGAGGATCGTTAATTAAATTTAGAAAATAAGACTCAGTTTTTTTGGAATTTAAATAACAATTTTGAAAAGCCATGTTTATCAAATCTAATTTTCCAAATTGCTCAACAATGTCAGATTTTTTATATATAAAAAGATCAATGTAACTTTTTAAGCTAGAATAAATTATAAATTTGTATGAGTCGTCCTCTTTGAACTTTTCCAATTTTTTTAACTTCAAAGCTGCTTGTTTAAACTTTTTCTTGTTAATGCTATCTAAAATTAATAATAAATTTCCTTCAAAAAAATCTCCTCCTATTGAGGTATTAGAATATTTTACTTGTTTAATTGCTTTTTTAACCTGTCCATCCAAAAGTAAAGAAAATACATATTCTTGCAAAAAACTATCATGTGATTGAATTAATATTTTTGAATTTTCAAAAAACTTAAGAGCATCGTTATTTTTCTGGTTATCAAATGATAATAATGCTGAAAGATAATTTGATAGATACTTCTGGTTGAATTCTTTTTCATTCGCTGCTTTTGAATAGAGATTTGTTTGGTATAGAATTAATATTATAAAACAAAAAATTTTTAAGAACATTTTTTACTTTATGACTTTAAATGAAAAAAATCAAAATGACATATTTGATAATGATTTAATAAACGAGCTAGGTATTGAATATGAATTTAGTGATGAGCCAATAAATAGATTTAAAAATAATGTTTCTAATGAGGATAAATCTGAAGAATTAGCAAAACTTAGAGTTGAAATCGAAAAAATTGAGGATTGTGAACTAAAAAATAGTGCGAAAAATCTTGTTTTTAGTGATGGAAATTCAACTTCAAAAATAATGATAGTAGGTGAAGGACCTGGACAAAAAGAAGATGAATTAGGAAAACCTTTTGTTGGTGATGCAGGATTGCTTTTAAATAAAATGTTAAAAGCTATTAATTTAGATAGAACTAATGTGTATATAACTAATGTTGTAAATTATAGACCTCCAAATAATCGAAAGCCTGAAATATCAGAAATAAATAGATACTCTGAATATTTAAGAAAACATATTGCGATTATAAATCCAGAAATACTTATTTTAATGGGAAGCACAGCAATGGAAGCGCTCTTCGGGAATAAAATTAAAATTTCTAAAGAAAGAGGAAAATGGAAGGAAGTAATAATTAATAATAAAACATATTTAACAATGATAACTTTTCACCCAGCATATCTACTAAGACAAGCAGAGCAAAAAAAATATTCTTGGGCCGATCTTAAAGAAATTAGAAAAAAAATAGATGAAACTGGTTTAGAGATTTAAATTTTTAATAATATTTTATATGAAAAAAATTATTGCTGGGGTTGATGAAGTTGGAAGAGGAAGCCTTGTAGGACCAGTTTATGCAGCTGCTGTTATATTAAATAAAGAAATTAATAGAAAAATTCTTAAAGATTCAAAAAAACTTAACAAAATTCAGAGGGAAACTTTAGCTAAATATATAAAAAAAAATTCAGTTTGGGCGTTAGGATCTGCATCAATAAAGGAAATTGAAAAAATTAATATTTTAAATGCTAGCCTACTTTCAATGAAAAGAGCAATTAAGAAACTCAAATTGAAACCTAAAAAAGTTTTAATAGATGGTAATAAACCACCAGACTTAAAAAATTATGTAATTAAAACTATTGTAAAAGGTGATGAAAAAATTCCTGAAATTTCAGCCGCATCGATTATTGCTAAAGTTGAAAGAGATAAGCTAATGAAAAAGATGTCTTTTTCTTTTAAAAAATACGGCTGGGATAATAATGCAGGTTATGGAACTAAGGATCATATTAAAGCTATTAAAAAATTTGGAGTGACTAGATTTCATAGAAAAACCTTCCAACCAATACACAAGATATTGAGTCTTAAATAATAATCATAACAATTATCAATCAATAAATTCAATCACAGGTTGACGTAGACTCCTGACTGGAGTCTAATTCAAAAATATAAAATGATCATTTCAGACATAAAAAATAAAATTATTAATGGAGATAGTATTAAGGAATTAAAAAAAATTCCGGCTGAAAGTTTTGATCTGATATTTGCAGATCCACCTTACAACCTTCAACTGAAAAAAGAATTAAGTCGACCTGATAGATCTAAAGTCGATGCTGTAGACGATGCGTGGGATAAATTTGATAGTTTTAAAAGTTATGATGAGTTTTCAGTTCAATGGCTTAAAGAATGTAAAAGAATTTTAAAAAAAAATGGATCTATATGGGTCATAGGAAGTTATCATAATATTTTTAGAGTTGGTTCAAAAATGCAAGATTTAGGTTTTTGGATACTAAATGATGTGATTTGGAATAAAAATAACCCTATGCCAAATTTTAGAGGAACACGTTTTACGAATGCGCACGAAACACTTATATGGGCATCAAAAAGTGAAGGCTCAAAATATACTTTTAATTATCAATCACTTAAATGTTTAAACGATGATCTACAGATGAGATCTTTATGGAATTTACCTATATGTAATGGAAAAGAAAGACTTAAAAATAATGGTAATAAAGTTCACTCAACGCAAAAGCCAGAGTCTTTATTGCACAGAATTATATTAGCATCGTCTAATAAAGGCGATTTAATATTGGACCCGTTTCTCGGTACGGGAACAACTGCTGTAGTTTCAAAAAAGTTAGGTAGAAATTATTTTGGGATAGAAAAAGAAAAAAACTATTTTGAAGCTGCAAGTAAAAGAATTAAAAATACAAAAATTATAGAAGATGAATATTTAGATACTATAAAAAATAATAGATCCAAACCAAGAGTGCCATTTGGATCTTTGGTTGAATTAGGAATTATTAAACCTGGTACTGAAATTTTTGATCAAAAAAAACAAATCAATGCGAAAATTATGATTGATGGTAGTATAAAATATCGGAAATCAGAAGGATCAATTCATAAAGTTGCTGCACAAATATTAGGTGCTGAGAGCTGTAACGGTTGGACTTTTTGGTATTATAAATCAGGTAATTCACTCAAACCAATTGATGATTTGAGGCAAAGACTAAGGCCAACTACTTAATTTCTATAAATTTTTCCAAGATAACTCTCTAGAAATTTTTTATTTTTTGATAAAAATTTCAAAACAATATTTCTAATTAATATTATTATTGGATTAGTTAAATGGAAGGCAAAATGGTTTAATTTTGATCTTTTATTTACTAGTAATATTTTACTTACCTTATCTTTATAAATACTATTTGAACTTGTAATATTTTCAAAAATACCATTTGCTGTTTCAATACTTTGAGAAGCACCTTGTGCAAAAGAAGGTGGAAAAGCAAATAAAGCATCTCCACTCAAAAAAGTATTTTGGTATTTTAATGAGGGTAATTCAGTGCTCACAAATACAGGAAAACACTTTAAATTTACTAAATTTTCCAAATTTATAATAGAATTTTTTGAAATAAGGTCTTTTAAAGATTTTATAAATGTTTCAGAATTAAGAATATTTTTATCTTCAATTTCTTTAGTAGTTAACTTCTTTTTGATTATAGCAACGAAATTGTATTCGAGTTTTTGATTTACAGGATAAGTTACATAGTGAAAATTTGACCCCATATATACAGAAATATTATCTTTTTCATGTTGTTTTAAATTCGCCCTTAAAGCAATGTTCCCATTAAAAATTGGGTTTAAATCATTATTGGATATTTGGGATTTTAATTTTGAAAAAACACCGTCTGCAATTACTATATAATCGAAACTTTCATTCTTATTATTCCAAGAAATCTTTATTTTTTCATTATATTCGATATTTTGAATATTGGCTTTAAATTGAATTTTTTCCTCAGGAATATTGCCAATTAAAAACTTTATTAATGTTGATCTTTTAAGTGTTGTGTAACGGTCGTTTACATTATTGAATTGCTTTAAATCAATTTCACAAATCTTTTTAATATTATTAGCCTGGAAAAAATTAACTTTTGTTGGATAATAAACATCTGATGCTGAAATATTTTTAAATCCTATTTTATTCAACAAATTAATACTATTAACTGAAAGTTGAATGCCATAACCTTCATTTAAATTGAGGTAATCTTTTTTTTCAAAGATTTTATAGTCTATTTCAGTATTTTTGTTTAATTCATTTGCAAGATACAAACCAGATATGCCAGCTCCAACAATTGCAACTTTTTTCATTCAGATTTTGCGATGGTATAAAATATTTTTTTGGTAAATGATGGAATTATTTCTGAGCTTAATTTGTCTTTTTTAATTAATATTTTATTTTTAATCTTTGGAGGTCTCTTTGCATTATTTAGCAAAATTTTCATTTCCATATTAGATAATTTTATATTAATTTTTTTATTATTTGAATAATTATACTCACTTTCTCGAACTTCAGTCATAGGAAAAATTGGCATATTTTTTAAAAATTTAAATTTATCATTTTTGACTAATAAGTAGTTATTATGTTTTTTGTAAATAGTCGCTTCGAAATATTTAGTTTTTATTTCTTTATTAATTTTAGTTAACTCAAAATCATTTTTTTTAAAAGATATACAATTTTTATTTAATGGACATTCTTTACAACTTGGATTTTTTGGTTTGCAAATTAAAGCACCTATTTCCATAATTGCTTGTGAGTAATCGCTGGCACGATCGGACAGTCCAAAAAAATTAATTTTTGTTATTAAAAAATCTTTAGATATTTCGTTCTGCTTTTTTAAATATAAAGTTCTTTTAAGAATTCTCTCTACATTTCCATCTAAAGGAATAGTTTTAACGTTAAATGCTATAGACATTATTGCTTTAGATGTATATTCACCTACTCCTGGTAATTGTATTAACTTTTCATGAGATTTTGGCAACTTACCATGGAAATCTCTAACAATTATAATTGCACTTTTTTTTAAATTTCTTGCTCTTGAATAATAACCAAGACCTTCCCAATTTTTCATTAAGATCTTTTCGTCGACATTTGCCAATGATTGAAAGGTTGGAATTTGTTTTACAAATTTTTTAAAATAAGGAATAACAGTTTTTACTTGAGTTTGCTGCAACATAAATTCACTAACAAACGTAAAATATTCTTTTTGCTTCTGAGAAACTTTTTTTCTCCAAGGTAAAATTCTTTTATTATTATCGTACCAAAGTAGAATTTTATTTGATATGTTTTTATTATTCATATGAGTCAAAAATATAATACTAAGCAGAGATATAATTCCATTCAAGGTTTAAGATCTTTTAAAGATACTTTACCCACAGAAGCAAAAAGAATAATTAGCAAAAAAGGTAAAATTTATAATGAGACTTTAGATAATTGGAAATATTTAGTAGGTAAAGATTTATTTAAAGTAAGCTTTCCTAAGTCATATAAAAGTTCAAACAAGTTATCGGGCAGTCGTTTAAATATTTTAGTAAAGAGGGGAAACGAAGTTGACGTTGAGTATTCTAAAAAAGAAATAATAAAAAAAATTAATGTTTTTTTTGGCTATCATGTTTTAGATGACATTAAATTGAATACATTTGATGGAAAAATTGAAGAAAGCCATAAAAATACCGCTATTAATGCGACAAAAAATAAACATATAAAGAGCATAAATAATATTAAAAATGACAAAATAAAAAACTCACTTTTAGAGCTAAGTAAACATTTTAAAATAAAATGAAAAAAATAATTCTTGTCTCAATTTTAATTTTTTTTAATTTCATTAATGCTAATTCTGAAGTTAAGCCAATTTTAGTTGGAAGTGCAGACTCTAAAGTTAAGTTGATGGTTTTTGAATCTTTAACTTGCAGTTTTTGTGCAAATTTTCATAAAAATATTTATCCTAAACTAAAAGAGGATTTTATTGATAAAGGATTGATCTCAATAGAATTTAAAAGCTTCCCATTAGATATCATTGCATTTAATGCAACTAAATTAGCGCATTGTAGAAATGATGGTGAGCACGAAATTTTGCATCACCTTTATTTAAATCAAGATAAGTGGATCAAGGGAAAAAATGAATTAGAAGCAAATCAAGCAATGAAAAAATTTATTGATAATACTGAATATAATCTTGATTTTGATAAGTGCTTGGCTGATAAGAAGATAGAGGATCATATTTTAGAAGACCGAATCGAAGGTGTTAAAAAGTATAAAGTGAATTCTACTCCTACAGTCATAATTAACGGAAAAAAGTTTGAAAATCACTCAAACTACAAAAAATTAAAAAAATACATTGAAAAACTGATATAAGTCAGTGAATGGAATTTAAAAAAATCCAACTAAATGGATTTAAGTCTTTTGCTGAAAAAACAAATTTCCTGATTGAAGAAGGTTTAACTGGGATAGTTGGCCCAAACGGTTGTGGCAAATCAAATATAGTGGAGTCGTTGCGATGGTGTATGGGTGAGACATCGGCAAAAAGTATGAGAGGTTCAGGAATGGAAGATGTTATATTTTCTGGAACTTCAAACAAACCATCAAAAAATATTGCAGAAGTTTTAGTGAGCTTATCAAATGACAACAAGGATGGTCCTCTACAATATAATGAGCTCGATGAAATTGAAATAAGAAGAAAAATAGAAAAAGATAAAGGCTCAAAATTTTATATAAATGGGAAAGAAGTTAGAGCTAAAGATGCTCAAATGTTTTTTGCAGATTTGTCAACAGGTGCTCATTCACCTTCGATTATTAGTCAAGGTAGAATTGGAGCATTGGTTACGGCAAAACCTTCAGATCGAAGAGCTATTTTAGAAGAAGCAGCTGGTATAGCAGGTTTACATGTTAGAAGACACGAAGCAGAATTACGATTAGGCGCGGCAGAAAATAATTTAAAAAGGGCAGATGAATTAAGAAGACAACAGGAAAGACAATTAGCAAATTTGCAAAAGCAAGCTGAAGAGGCTGCAAAATACAAATCTATTTCAGAAGAAATAAAAAAAGTTGAGGCAGGTTTATATTATTTACGTCTTTTAGAAATTGATAATGAAATTAAAGTAGAAAACGAGATCAATAATGAGGCTGATGATCAAGTTAAGTCCTTCAATGATAAATTAGAGAATTTAAGCATGAAGATTATTGAAAAGAATAAGAATGTAAATCCTATAAGAGAAAAAAATCAAGAAAACTTGTCAAAAATACAAAGGTTAAATTTAGAGTTAAAGAGCTTAGATGAAGAAAAAGACAGGGTTAATGATGAAATTCAATCAATTAGAAAGGCTTTAAATGTAATAGATGAAGATATTGTTAGAGAAAAAAGCATAATTATTGATGCCAACTCTAATGAAAAAAGACTTAGAGAAGAAAAAGAAAATTTAATTACAGTCGATTCAAAATATTATGAAACTGAAAAATTGTCAGGTTTAGATTTGGTAAATGCAAAAGGAAAATTAAAAGATGAGCAAGATAAATTAGAGAGAATACTAGAAAATCTAAACCTTGATACTTTAAAAAAGAATTCAGAAACTATTGATTTAGCAAGTGAGCAGTTAGATAAAGCAAAAGAAATGCTCTCAGAGAACAATATCAATGGTGCAACTAATTTAATAGATGAATGCAAAATAAATCTTTCATTTTTAAAAATGAAAATTAATGAAATGCATGATGATGATTTAGCGATAACAGTAACTAAGAAAAACGAAGAAATCAAAAGTCTACAAGAAGAATACGCTGAAGCATTTAGTACAAATCAAAATATCAAAAAAGAATCAATTAAGAGAAGTGAAAGAATTAAAATAATTGATCAAGAAATAGAAAGTTGGAAAAACTTATTGGTAAATTCTGAAAAAATGATTAATGAATTAAATAGTAGAAAAGATACTCAACAAAAAAAATTAGATAGCCTAGAAAAACAACCTCAAACACAAGCTGAAAGAAAAGGGCAAATATCGGAAAGTTTAAGAATTTCTGAAAAAGAAAAAAGTGATAATGAAATATTAATAGATGAACTAGATAAAGAGATTAACGAATTAAGAAGCAATCTTAATACAACGAAGGAAGAGTCTATTGAAATAAGAGAGCGAAAAGCAAGCTCTGGAGCAACAATCGATGGTTTGAATAAAAGAAGAAATGATTTGCTAGAAAGAGTATCAACAGAACTTAATTTAAAAGAAGAAGAGATACTGAATTTTTCAAACTTAAAAGATGTATCTGAATATCCAGATACAGTAACACAAGAGGAATTGCTTGATGAAAGAAAAAGGGAAAGAGAAAAATTAGGCTCAGTCAACTTAAGAGCAGACGAAGAGACTTCAAAATATGAAGATGAAATTAAGAAAATGGAAAAAGATAGACAAGATTTAGTAACTGCAATTATAAAGTTAAAAGAAAGTATTACTGAACTCAATCAGAAAGGTAGGGAAAGACTTCTAGATGCTTTTGAAAAAGTGAATAGAAAGTTCAATGAAGTTTATACCAAACTATTTAATGGAGGTAGTGCAAAACTAGAATTAGTAGACTCTGATGATCCTTTAGATGCAGGATTAGAAATGTTGGTAAGTCCACCAGGAAAAAGATTACAATCAATAACTTTATTATCTGGAGGTGAACAAGCCCTGACTGCTTTATCTTTAATCTTTGCAGTGTTTCTTACCAATCCGGCTCCGATATGTGTTCTCGATGAAGTAGACGCACCTCTAGATGATGCGAATGTAACAAGATTCTGCAATCTTTTGACGGAACTAACTAAAATCACATCTACAAGATTTATTATTGTAACTCACCACGCTTTAACCATGTCTAAAATGGACAGACTATATGGTGTAACAATGCCAGAAAAAGGAATTAGCCAACTAGTTGCTGTAGATCTTCAAAAAGCAGAGAGTATGGTTGCTTAATAATGGATGAAGACCAGTTTAAAACTCGCCTAAAAATTGCAAAAAATAAAACCGATAAAGACAAAAAATCTGAAGAGGGAAATAAAGGCTCAAGCATGGGATCAGCCTTCAAAATGAGCACGGAATTGGTATCTGCAGTGGCTGTTGGGACAATTATTGGGTTTATTTTAGACAATTGGTTTGGTACTAAACCCTGGTTAATTTTAATATTTTTTTTTATTGGTGTAGTAGCTGGAATTATGAACGTTATTAGATCAGCAAAAAAAATGCAAAAATAGTAGGCAAATGGCAGCAAATCCAATGTACCAATTCAACGTTTACCGAATTGGTCCAGAAATTAAAATAAATAACATAGACATTTCATTCACAAACGCGAGTTTGTTTATGGTCATAAGTTCACTAGCAATATTAATTATTTTTAATTTAGGCACGAAGAGATCTATCATACCAAATAAAATTCAATTACTTGCGGAACTCAGTTACTCTTTTATTTCAAAAATGATAAGTGATACAGCTGGATCAAAAGCTAAGCCTTACTTTTCTTTCATATTTTCTTTATTCATGTTTGTTTTATTTTGTAACATGTTTGGGATGATACCATACTCTTTTACTGTCACTAGCCACATTATTGTAACTTTTGTATTAGCAGCATTTATATTTGTAGGAGTAACAATAATTGGATTTATTAAACATGGACTTGGATATCTAAAACTTTTTGTACCAAGTGGAGTTCCAATGGTTTTATTACCATTAATAGTTGTTATAGAAATAATTTCATACTTAAGTAGACCAATTAGTTTATCAGTTAGATTGTTTGCAAATATGATGGCAGGCCATACGATGATGAAAGTTTTTGGAGGTTTCGTAGTTAGCTTAGGAATTGTTGGGGGCTGGCTACCACTAGGTTTTTCAGTTGCATTAACAGGTTTGGAGATATTAGTTGCTTTTCTTCAAGCATATGTATTTGCAATTTTAACATGTATCTATTTGAATGATGCATTAAATTTACACCATTAATTAACATAAGGAGGATATAATGGAATTAGAAGCAGCAAAAATGATAGGAGCAGGACTAGCAGCGATTGCACTCGCAGGTGCAGGAGTTGGAATTGGGATAATTTTTGGAAATTATCTTTCAGGTGCAATGAGAAATCCATCTGCAGCTCAAAAGCAGTTTCCAAACTTGCTATTAGGCTTTGCATTAGCGGAAGCGACTGGTTTATTTGGATTAGTTGTTGCATTAATTATTCTTTTCGCGTTTTAATTAATGTTGAAAAAGATAATTTTTCAATTTCTAGCTTCAAGTCTTATCTTTACTTATAGCGCTCAAAGCGCTGAGAGTGGAGGTATGCCCCAGCTTAATCCCGAGTTTTGGATATCTCAAATTTTTTGGTTAGTACTTACTTTTGGATTATTGTTTATAATTTTATCTAAGTTCATACTACCAAAAATTAGTAATAATCTTGAAACCAGAAAATCACAAATCTTAGAGAATATCGAAACTGCAGACAAGCAACGGGAAGAAACTGAAAAAAAAGTTAAAGAATTTGATAAAATTATCAATGATACAAAAGTCGAAGCAAAAAACTTCTTTAATAGTGAAAGACAAAAAGTTTTGGACGATATAAACAATAAAAGATTATCTTTAGAAAAGGATATCGAAAAAGAAATAATAAAAGCTGAAGAAGAAATAGACCAATTAAAAAAAACTTCTCAAGAGAAAGTTACTAAAATTGCAATTGAGACATCCTCCGATCTAATTAAACAATTAATTGGTGAAGATATAAATAAAAGTAGTCTTTCAGCCATAGTTGAAGATCTTTCTAAAAAAGAAATGGAAAAACATAATGGCATTTGATGCAACATTTTGGGTAGCAGTTTCTTTTGTAATATTTTTTGGAGCGCTAATTTATTTAAAAGTTCCGCAAAATGTTAATAATTTATTGAGCAAAATGATTACTGATATCAAAAATGAAATTGATGAAAGTGAAAAACTCCGAGCTGAATCTAAAAGACTATTGGATGAGGCGCAAAAGAAGCTAGATACTGCAAAAATTGAGAGTGAAAAGATTATGCAGCAGTCAAAAGATGAAACTGAAAGATTTGTAATTGAAATGAATGACAAATTCCATAAATCAGCTGAACTAAAGAAAAGTCTAGCAGAAACTAAAATCTCTCAAATGAAGGATAATGCCATTAAAGAAATTAAAGATACATCAATTAACATTGCCGTAGAATCTGTGAAAAAAATTATTACAACATCTGTTGATAAGTCTAAACTTGACAATTTGTTTAATAAAAATCTTGAAGAAACGAAGACAGAATTAAAGAAAATCAGTTCTTAAACTAAGATAGTTTATCAAATTTTATAAAAATAATGTAAATTAAGGATTATGAATTCAATTGTAATTGGATCAGGTTTTGGTGGCATAGCAGCAGCTCTTAGACTTCGGGCAAAAGGCCATAAAGTCACTTTAATTGAAAAACAAAAAGATTTAGGTGGAAGAGCGAGAGTATTTAAAAGTAATGGGTTCACTTATGATGGTGGACCAACTGTAATAACCGCTCCATATTTAATTTATGAAATTTTTAAACTTTTTAATAAAAATCCAGATGATTACATAAAAATAAAAGATTTGGATACTTGGTACAGATTTGTTTTTGAAGATGGAAGCCATTTTGATTATTCAGCTGATGAAAAGAAAATGGAAGAACAGATTGCAACAATTAATCATAAAGATGTTGTGGGTTACAGAAATTTACTTAAATTTACAAAAAAAATATTTGATAAGGGTTATTCAGAATTATCAGATGTGCCATTTGATAAACCTTCATTTATGTTTAAGCAAATTCCTGCATTGCTAAGTTTAAAAAGTTATAAATCTGTTTATTCTTTGGTTAGTGGTTTTATTGAAAATGAAAAACTAAGAAGGCTATTTAGTATGCACCCATTATTGGTGGGTGGGAACCCTTTTACTACAACCTCTATATATGGATTAATTTTGTATTTAGAAAAAAAATGGGGAATTCATTATTCTATGGGTGGAACGGGACAAATCATAAAAGGTTTTGAGAAATTGATGTTAGAAGAAGATGTTACAATTATTAAAGGTAAAGAAGTTAAAAACTTGCTTACAGAAAATAAAAGAGTTGTCGGTGTTGTGACAAGTGAAGATGAGGAAATTAAAGCAGATAACGTGGTTTGTAATGCAGATCCTCCCGGTGTTTATTCAAAAATGCTAAATAATCAAAAATATAACACCTTATTTAATTGGAAGATAAATAGAATGGAATATTCAATGGGATTGTTTGTTTATTATTTTGGAACAAAGAAAAAATACGAAAATGTTGAACATCATACTATAAAGTTTGGCGATAAGTACAAAGAACACTTGGATGATATATTTGTAAACAAAAAATTAAATAGCGATATAAGCTATTATCTACATAGGCCTACCGCGACTGACTCGAGTATGGCACCAAAAGACCACGATTGCTTTTATGTATTAGTGCCTGTACCTAATAATAAATCAGGAATAGACTGGTCAGTCGAAGGTGAGAATCTAAAAAAACTTGTAATAGATAAAATGGAAAAAAGTTTATTACCAAATTTAAGAGAAAATATTGTAGATGATTTTTATTTAACCCCTGATTATTTTGAAAATGAATTAAATACAAAATATGGCTCGGGTTTTTCAATTCAGCCCAAATTTTCTCAATCAGCATACTTTAGATTTCATAACAAATCTGAGGTTTATGATGGTTTATATTTTGTTGGAGCAGGCACTCATCCTGGAGCTGGTGTTCCAGGGGTCCTATCATCCGCAAAGGTCTTAGATAAAATTTTGTAATGAATGAACAAAATTATTTGTCGATATACGCTAAATCTTTCAATTGGGCAGGTTTCTTTTTACCAAAAAAAAGTCTACTCTGATTGCTCTAATTTGTACGATTTTTGCAGATACATAGACAATATAGCAGATGAAAAAGGTGATCTTGATACGAAATTAAAAAATTTCAATACTTTCAAAGAAGATTTCAAATTAAAAAATGAAAATAACCAAATAATTAAAAATATGTGGGCTTTAATAGATAAATTTGGAATATCACAAAAAATAATTGATGATTTATTCGATGGCGTCGAGGCCGATATAAAATCAAAAGTAGAAATCAACACTGACAAAGATCTATATGTTTATTCATATAGAGTGGCTGGAACAGTTGGATTAATGATGGCAAAAATTTTAAATGTCAAAGAAAGATCAGCACTTTTAGGAGCGATTGACTTAGGTATTGCAATGCAATTAACTAATATTTCAAGAGATGTTATTGAAGATGAAAGCAATAATAGGTTTTATATAAAAAAGAATTTTGATGAAATTAAAAGAATTCTAAAAATCGCTGACAAATTTTATAATAATTCTTTTATATCAATTAAAAAAATTCCATTTTTTTTAAGATTTTCGATTTTGGTTGCAAGACGAGTATACAGACAAATTGGAAATGAAATCTTAAAAAAAGGAAACTTAGAAAATTATAATAAATCAGGAAAAATTTATGTAAACAATTTGGGAAAAGTCTTACATACAGTGCTATCTATTGGTGATTTAATTAAATTATATTTTGTAAAAGAAGATAAAAAACTTACAATAAAAGAGCATGAGATAATAATGCAAGATATCGAGTATAATGAAAGATTTTGATTACATAATTATTGGAGGTGGCTGTGCAGGTTTAACATTGGCTTATGAGTTAGAGTATCACGATAAACTTAAAAATAAGACTTTAGCAATTATTGAAAAAAGAGATGAATATAAAAGAGATAAAACTTGGTCATATTGGAAAACTGTACCTCACAAGTTTGATGACTGTGTAAAAAAAAGATGGAAGAATTATACAATCAATTTTAAAGGAAATGTTGAATATAAAGATTGTAAAGAAACTCCTTACGAAAGTATTGATAGTGGACTATTCTACAAAAAAATTTTAAATAAAATCAATAAAAATCCTAATATTCAATTCTTTAAAGATATTAGTGAAGTAAATACAGAAAACGCAATTTTATTTAACAGTCTGCCAAATCTTGAGAATAAAGATTCTAATTTATGGCAACACTTTCAAGGTGTTGAGATTGAAACCGAAAAAGATTTTTTTGATGATCAAATAATGAATTTAATGGACTTTGATTGTGATCAAAAAAAAAGTGTTCATTTTTTCTATACACTACCCTATTCAAAAAAATCAGCTTTAATCGAAACTACGTGGCTTTCAAAAATGGAAGATGATAGTGAAAAAGATTATGATAAACAAATTACTGATTACATCGAAAACACTTTAAAATTAAAAAAATATAAAATTAATTATAAAGAAGTTGGGGCCATACCATTATTTTATCCAAAATTTAAAAACGATAAAAATACGATTAATATTGGAACTGCTGGAGGTATGACGCGTTTAAGTACTGGCTATACTTTCCTAAATATTCAAGAACAAGCAGAATATATTACCCAAAACATTGATAAAATAACCCAAACTAGAGCTTTCAATATAAAAAGTAAGTATAAGTTTTTAGATAATGTTTTTTTGAAAGTCCTAGCTGAAAAGCCAGAGATCATGCCAAATATTTTCTTCAAAATGTTTAAAAGCAAGTCAAAAACAGTAATAAATTTCCTCTCCAATAAAAGTAATATTTTTGAGGACTTATCCATTATATTAAAGATGCCAAAATGGATTTTTATTAAAGCTGTATTTAAATCATGATCAACAAAATAAATTTTTTTCATTCTATTATTTTTTTTAATATCTGTATTTTTTTTTCTGCCTTTGAGGTATTGAGAGATAATTCGTTTATACTTTTTAGTTTTTTTTTAATTCTTACAATTGGTATCTCTCACGGTGCGCTGGATCATGAAAAAGGTAAAAAACTTTTAAAAATTTATAAAATTAAAAATACAGAAGTGTTCTATATAACTTATATAGGTATTGCTATTTTTGTTATTTTAATTTGGATTTTAAGTCCAATATTGTTGCTTTCGCTTTTTTTAATAGTTGCAGCATATCATTTTGGCAAAGAGGATAGTGACTTTATCGAAACAAAAAATGCTAATTTTTTAGAAATTTTTTATTTCATTAAAGGATCATTAGTTATTTCAGCACCCCTACTGTTTCATAAAGCTGAGACAATCGAAATTTTTAAAATGTTAAACTTTTCAATAGACGAAAATATTGTGGCTAATAATTTTTTAATTTCTTTAGTTATATTTTCAGTGCTAAGTAATTTTCTTATATATAGAGGTAATAATAATGATTTAAGATCAATTCTTTTTTTAGATAGTTTTTCAATAATTATTTTGAACTATTTTTTTAACCCTATATTGGCTTTCACAATTTATTTCTGCTTTCTTCATTCTATAAGACACTCACTCAGTTTAATTAGTGAAATAAATAAAAATTTGATGAAAGGATTTCCTATTTTTTTACGAAAAATTATTCCACTTACAGTAATCACAGCAATAATTTATTTAATGGTTTTTTATTTTATTTCAGAAAAATTTGCTATAGATGAAAGTATTATTAAAATAATATTTGTTGGATTGGCTTCATTGACCTTCCCTCATATTTTACTTGAATTCATGGTAGAAAAAAAATGAGTAACAAAAATTTAAAAATTTATTTAGCTGCACCAAGAGGATTTTGTGCAGGAGTTGATAGAGCAATTGAAATTGTAAAAAAGAGTATAGATAAATTTGGTGCTCCAGTTTATGTAAGACACGAAATTGTACATAATAAACATGTTGTAGAAAGTTTAAAAAAGATTGGAGCAATATTTGTTGAAGAATTAGATGAGATTAAAGATAAATCGAGACCAGTTATATTCTCTGCACATGGGGTTCCAAAATCTGTTCCAGAGGAAGCGTCTAATTTAAATATGATGTTTGTAGATGCAACGTGTCCTCTAGTATCTAAAGTTCATAGAGAAGCAGAAAACTTAAATAAACAAGGACATCATATATTATTAATAGGTCACAAAAACCATCCAGAAGTCATAGGAACTATGGGTCAATTGCCAAAAGGTTCGATAGATTTGATTGAAAATATCGAGGATGCAAATAAGTATGAAAATATTTCAAATAAACATCTATCTTTCATAACTCAAACAACACTCTCTGTAGATGATACCAAAGATATAATTGCAGCTCTAAAATCTAAATTCCCAGATATTAAAGAGCCTAAAAAAGATGACATATGTTACGCAACAACAAATAGGCAATCAGCAGTTAAAGAAATAGCAGATAAATGTGATATGTTTTTTGTAATTGGAAGTAGGAATTCATCTAACTCGGTAAGATTAGTTGAGGTTGCTAAAAACTCTGGTTGTAGCTCTGCTGAGTTAATACACTCAGAAAGCCCAGTGCCTATAGATAAAATTAAAGGATGTAATACAATTGGAATCTCCTCAGGTGCTTCTGCGCCAGAAATACTTGTTGAAAAGTTTATAGCAGAGTTAAAAGATCAATTTACAGTCAACATAGAAGAAGTTGAAATCGTAAAAGAAAATATTACTTTTAAAATTCCTGGAAAATTAAATTAATGGCTGTTTATACTAAAATTAATAATAAGCAGATAAAATTTATTGAGAAGAAATATAATATTGGAAAAATAGAAAATTATTCAGGTATAAAAAAAGGTATTGAAAATACCAACTTCCTTTTAAAGACAAAAAAAAAAAAATATATTTTAACTATTTACGAAAAAAGAGTTCAGAAAAAGATCTCCCATTTTTTGTTAATCTTATGTCTGGTCTATCTAGATTAAATGTAAAATGTCCAGTTCCTATAAAAGACAAAAAAGGTAAATATTTATTTAATTTAAAAAGTAAAAAAGCTTGTATTGTCAGTTTCTTAGAAGGAAAAGATAAAGATCAACTAAATAATAAGGATTGTTTTATAGTTGGAAAAAATGCTGCACTTCTTCATAAAGCTTCAAAGAAATTGAAATTATATAGAAAAAATTCTCTATCGATAAATTCATGGGGATCAATTCTAAATAAAATAGACAATAAAATTAATAAATTGTCTAAAAACTTAAAAGATTTAATGAGAGATGATCTGAAAGATATCAAAAGAAAATGGCCTAAAAAAATGCCAAACGGAATAATTCATAGCGATCTATTTATTGATAATATTTTTTTCAATAAAGACAAATTTCATGGATTTATAGATTTTTATTTTTCGGCTAATGATTTTCTATCTTATGAATTAGCAACCTGCATTAATGCTTTATGCTTTAAAAAGAAAAATAGAAAATTTGTATTAGATAAAAAAAGATCTTCAAATTTATTAAAAGGCTACCAATCTGTTAGAAAATTAAGTGAAATTGAAAAAAGAAATTTAAATACATTATGTAGAGGATCGGCTTTAAGATATCTTTTGACTAGATCTTATGACTATTTAAATACTCCTAAAAATGCTGTCATTAAAATCAAAGATCCAAAGGAGTATATAGATAAGTTAAATTTTCACAGAAATCTGAGCACATTTAAGGATTATTCTTAATGATTAAAATCTACACAGATGGTTCTTGCATTGGAAATCCAGGAAATGGTGGTTGGGCAGCAATCATTATTGACAATGGAAAGAAAACTCAAATTAAAGGAAGCAAAAAAGAAACAACAAACAATCAAATGGAATTACTTGCGCCAATTAAAGCTTTAAAAAAAATTCCAAAAGGAAGCAAGGTTCAAATATTTACAGATTCTAAATATGTAAAATCTGGAATAACTGAATGGATACATAATTGGAAAAAAAATGGTTGGAAAACAGCAAATAAAAAAGAAGTTAAAAATAAAGAACTTTGGACTGAATTAGATAATTTATCAAATACTTTTGAAATTAAATGGAGCTGGGTAAAGGCACATTCAACAGATAAACTTAATAATGAAGTGGATTTATTGGCAAGGTCCTCTGCAATAATTTAGGTACACCTGGCAACAGAATTGCCCTACTAATTATAATAAATCTAAAACACCCTCTGCTGAAGATAAACCGCATTGTTTAGTCTCTTTCTCAACTTGAATATTAATGACTTCTAGATTTTCAATAACCATTGCGTAACGATTTGATCTAATACCCATTCCTTTTGAATTTCTATCCACTTCTGCACCAATTGCTTTTGTAAATAATAGATAAGGATCTGATAACATTGTAATTTTGTCTCCAGCATTATTCGCTTCTCCCCAAGCATTCATAACAAATGGATCATTTACAGATAAACAAAATATTTTTTCTATTCCTTTTGATTTAATTTTATCTGCATTACCTACATATCCAGGAAGATGGAGTTTTGAACAAGTTGAGGTAAAGGCGCCTGGTAATCCAAATAAAATAACTTTACCATTTCCTAAAATATCTCTAATTTTGCTAGTTTGTGGTTCACCATCTATTAGATGAAAAATTTCTATATCAGGGATTTGATCTTTTATTTTTAATTTCATATTGAGTTAATTACGTAATCTTTAACTTTATTTAAATCATTTGAAATAACCTCAAATTTTTCTTCTCTATCATAAACATATTGAAGACTATCTGGTAATTCTTCAGTTTTTGAAATTGCATCTTCTATTGCATTTGGAAACTTACATGGGTGTGCTGTAGATAAAACAACACAATTTTGTTCTAATCCAAGTTTTTTTGCAGCACCAATTCCAACTGCAGTATGTGGATCAACTACAACTTTATATTCTTTACTTATATCTTTTATCATTTGGATAGTTTCGTTTTCATCTAACATTTCAGATGTAAAATTCTTTTTTATTTCATTTAAGTCACTATTGTCGATTTGATAAGTATTGTTTTTTATTCTACTCATTACATCTTTCGTAACATCTGAATTACAGTCTTTTACATCATATAAAAGTCTTTCAAAGTTACTTGCTATCTGAATATCCATGCTAGGAGTATTTGTTTCCTCAACTTTCTTTTGAGAATAATCCCCACCAGAAATTGCTCTATGAAGGATGTCATTTTTGTTAGTAGCTACAATAAGTTTATTAACTGGAAGTCCAAGTTTCTTTGCTAAATAACCAGCATAAATATCTCCAAAATTTCCAGTCGGGACAGAAAAAGACAAAGGCTTTCCATTTCCTATCTTAAAATAAGCATAAAAATAATAAACAGCTTGAGCAACAATTCTTGCCCAATTAATCGAATTAACACCTGACATATTTATTGAGCTAGAGAAATTTTCATCATTAAACATTGCTTTAACTAGATTTTGACAGTCATCAAAGTTTCCCTCAATGGCAATATTGAATACATTTTTTTCCTCATGGATTGTCATCAGTCTTCTTTGCACTGGTGAAATTCTGTTATTTGGATGTAATACAAAAACATTTAAATTCTTTTTCCCTTTTAAAGCATCAATAGCAGCTGCACCTGTATCTCCTGAAGTTGCTACAATAATATTAATTTTTTTTTGCTCATTTCCTAAATGATATTCATAGAAATTTCCTATTAATTGCATTGCAATATCTTTAAAAGCAAGTGTTGGGCCATGATAAAGTTCTAAGACTTTTAATTTTCCTAAATCAGAGATTTTTACAACATCCTCTGCTCTAAAATTTGAGTAAGATTTTGATACTATTGAAATTAACTCTTCTTTGGTCATAAAATCACCAATAAATGGTAAAATTACTTCAGCTGCTAATTCTTTGTAATTAAAACTACTTAGTTTGTTTAGTTCATCTTTACTAAATGGTTTGATTGACTTTGGCACAAAAAGGCCTCCATCATCAGCTAAGCCTTTCAGAAATACGTTTTTAAATGAAAAATGATCTGAATTATTTCTAGTGCTTATATATTCCATCAGTAATTTTTTTTTCTAAAGTATAAATATATTAAAAAAATGGAAACAGCTAATGAAAACCATGTAAGAGCATACTTTAAGTGGTTGTTTGAAATATTGGCTCCAATTTGTTTTGACTGAGGATAAATTTCTTCCTGCTTGCTAATATTGTTGATAATGAATGGAGAAAATTCTTTACCTGTATAGGTCAATAAATCTTCATCTTTAAGCGTGAACCAATAATTCTTATTTACGTCATTATCTGGCTTGAAATAATTAAATTTGCTTTTTAATTTTAAAACTCCCTCAAATTTACTTTCATTTGAAACATACTTTTTAGATTTAAAATCTCTTGGAACCCAACCCCGATTTATTAAATAGCTTTTATTGTTAATACTAACTGGATTTACAATATCAAATCCTGGCTCTCCTTCTTCATTTAAGGAATATAAATAAATTATTTTTGAATTATCTAATATTCCCTCAAATTTGATTTTTTTAAAGTTAATTGGATTACTTCCATTAAATTCTACTGGATCACTTTTTAAAGATTGGTCGATTGAATTTATTAAATCAAGCTTCCAGTTTAGTCTTATAATTTGCCAAGTACCCAATGCCAAAAAAACTAAAATAAAAAAGTATACAAAGATTGAAAAAGATAGCTTATTTTTCAAGAACTATTAACTTCCCCAAATGTAAATAGCTGCAAATAAGAACAACCAGACAACGTCAACAAAGTGCCAGTACCAAGCAGCAGCCTCGAAACCAAAGTGATGTTCTTTAGTAAAATGTCCTAATTTACCTCTCCATAAGCAAACCGCTAAAAAAATAGTCCCAACTAAAACGTGGAAACCATGAAACCCTGTGGCCATATAGAATGTAGCTCCATAGATGTGACCTGAAAAACTAAATGTAGCGTGTTGGTATTCGTATATTTGCAATAACGTAAAAAATGCTCCTAAAATTACTGTACAGATTAGACCATTTATAAATCCTTTTCTATCATCCTCTAATAAAGAATGGTGTGCCCAAGTTACTGTTGTACCAGATAAAAGTAGGACAAGAGTATTTATAAGTGGGATGTCCCATGGATCAAAAGTTTCAATATCTTTTGGTGGCCATACATTTCCCATGAATTCATTTGGAAACAAACTTGCATCAAAGTATGCCCAAAACCATGCAACAAAAAACATTACTTCAGAAGCGATAAATAATGTCATTCCATATCTATGATGAATTTGAACAACAGGTGTATGATGACCTTTGTGCTCAGCTTCGATTACAACATCTCTGAACCACATAAAGGCACAATAAATTATAAGTAAAAAACCTAAAACCATTGCCCACATAACTTTACTGTGAAAATAATAAACAGATCCAACAGCTGTAACTAGTGTTGCTATAGATGTAGCTAAAGGCCAAGGACTAGGGTCAACTAAATGATAATCATGTTTTTGACCTGATGCAGACATTTATTTTAACTCTCTTTTTTTTCGTTTTTATAATATTCAGATGAGAAAAAAGTATATGACATAGTAACATCTTCAACTCTAGATGTTTTTGGATCATTTACTAATTCTGGATCTAGGTAAAAAACTAGGGTGTAACTTGCCTTTTCCCCCGGATCTAATGTTTGTTTTTCAAAGCAAAAACAGCCTAATTTATTAAAATATGCTCCAAATGATGATGGAGAAACATTATATGTAGCCACAGCAGATGAAATTTCATCTCCCGTGTTTTCCACTTCAAATTTAATTCTGTATACCTTGCCTGGCTGAACATCCATTGTTTTTTGATCAACATCAAAATTCCAATCAAGAGCACTGTTAACGTTGGTATCTAATCTTACATTTATTTTTTTATCTAAAACTATATTAGGAGCCTCTTTGGATATTTGTGTTGTTCCACCAAAGCCAGTTACTCTGCAAAATAAATCATACAAAGGCACAGCTGCAAAAGATAATCCCAACATAAAGACAAAAATTCCTGCTAGAATTAGTGGAGTTAAAGTATTTTTTTTAATCATAGAGGTCTTTCAAATACTCCAATATTAAATAGTGTGAAAATGAATAAGAAAACTATAAATGCAACCAAACCAATTGCTGTCCATAAATTTTTCTTTTTTAATTTTTGATCTTTGACTATCATAAAACTTTATCCACTAAGAAAAAAACAAATATTAAAAATAAGTAAATAATTGAATAGCTGAAAATATGTCTAGCTTTCTTTATATTAAATTTTCCAACTTTATAGTTGTAAAGCTGGAAACAAATTAAATTATAATAAAATGTAAGTAGCAAGCTAAGTGTTAAGAATACTTCACCGACAAATCCAATGTAATATGGGAAAACAATTGTTGGTATCATTAGCAAAGAATAAATTAGAATGTTCTTTTTAGTATCCTGAATTCCATTAGTTACTGGGAGCATTGGAATACCTGCTTTTTTATAATCATCAGCTTTGTACAAGCTTAATGCCCAAAAGTGTGATGGTGTCCAAAAGAAAATTATTAAGAAAAAAGCAATCGACTCCAATGAAATAGAATTTGTTGCTATTGCCCACCCAATTACTGGTGGCAAAGCTCCTGATGCTCCACCTATAACAATATTTTGTGGAGTTTTTCTTTTTAACCAGATTGTATAAACAAATACGTAAAATAATATCGTAAACAATAATAGAAATGCTGATAAAGCATTTGTAACAAAGTATAAGCTTACAACTGAAATAACTGACAGAGATGTTCCAAAATATAATGCTTGGTTTCTGTTCAGCCTCCCTCTTGGAATTGGACGCAGGCAAGTTCTAGACATTAATTTATCTAAGTCAGCTTCATACCACATGTTAAGCGCTCCTGCTGCTCCAGCACCAAAGGCTACAATTAATATCCCAATCACAGATTGTTGAAATGATACTGAATTTGGAGCTGTTAACAGACCAACTGCACATGTGAAAATAACAAGAGACATTACTCTTGGTTTCATTAACTTTAATAATTCAGGAATAATACCTAGTTCGTAATTTGATTTTTTTACTTTAGAATACGTCGTAGCCATTTTAATTTTTATATCTTAAGACGTTACTAACTACTAGATTTTTCAGTACCTTCATAATCTTCAAACTTCGGTAATTCATCAAAAGTATGAAAATTTGGTGGTGATGGAACTGTCCACTCTAATGTTGTGGCCCCTTCTCCCCATGGGTTTTGTGCTGCTTTTTTCTTTTTTGCAAATGCGTAGATTAGATTAGCGAAAAATACCACTAAGCCAACTACAGAAATATATGAACCAATTGAAGAAATATAATTCCAATCAGCAAATGCATCTGGATAATCAGCGTATCTTCTTGGCATTCCAGCTAATCCTAAGAAGTGTTGTGGAAAGAAAACTAAATTTACACCAATGAAAGTTAACCAAAAATGAAGTTGACCCATCCACTCAGAATATTCATACCCTGACATTTTCCCAAACCAATAATAGAAGCCTGCAAAAATTGCAAAAACAGCCCCTAAAGATAGTACATAATGGAAGTGAGCTACAACATAATAAGTATCATGCAATGCAGTATCTACTCCAGCGTTTGCTAGAACAACGCCAGTCACTCCTCCAACTGTAAATAAAAATATAAATCCTAAAGCCCAAACCATTGGGGTTTTGAATGATATAGATCCTCCCCACATTGTAGCAATCCATGAAAATATTTTAATTCCTGTTGGAACAGCGATGATCATTGTTGCTGCTAAGAAATATGCTTTAGTGTCAGTGTCTAAACCAACTGTGTACATATGGTGAGCCCAAACAACAAAACCAACTATTCCAATTGCTACCATCGCGTAAGCCATTCCCAAATATCCAAAAACTGGCTTCTTTGAAAACGTTGATACGATATGACTGATCATTCCAAATCCTGGTAAGATTAGAATATAAACTTCTGGATGACCAAAAAACCAAAATAAATGCTGGAATAATGTTGGGTCTCCACCTGTTTGTGCATCAAAAAATGCTGTGCCGAAATTTCTATCTGTTAGAAGCATAGTAATTGCTCCTGCTAATACCGGTAACGAAAGTAATAATAAAAATGCTGTAACTAATATTGACCATGCAAATAGTGGCATCTTATGCAAAGTCATTCCAGGCGTTCTCATATTCAATATTGTTGTAATAAAATTAACTGCACCTAAAATTGAAGAAGCTCCTGCAACATGTAAACTTAAGATTGCTAAATCCATTGCTGGACCTGGTTGACCTGCAGTAGAAGATAAAGGTGGGTAAATCGTCCAACCACCACCAACACCTTGTGCACCTGGAGGTCCATCTACAAAAATTGATGAAAGTAATAAAATAAATGCGACAGGCAATAACCAAAAAGAAATATTATTCATTCTAGGAAATGCCATATCTGGTGCTCCAATCATTATCGGAACGAACCAGTTTCCAAAACCACCAATCATCGCTGGCATGACCATAAAGAAAATCATTATTAATCCATGACCTGTAACCAAAACATTATAAAGATGGTAGTTACCACCTAAAACATCATCACCAGGGTGCATTAATTCCATTCTCATCAAAACTGAAAAAGCTGTACCTATAACTCCTGCAATAATTGCAAAAATTAAATACATTGTTCCAATATCTTTATGATTTGTAGAATATGCCCATCTCTTCCAACCTGTTGGAGTATGATGATCGTGAATATGTGCTGCTTCTGAACTCATTTTTATTTACTCGCTACTAGTTTTTTATTAATTAAATTTTCATCTTTTGCAAATTTTATCTTCGCTTCTGAAAGCCAAATTTGGTAATCTTCTTCTGAAACTACTTTAACTTCAATTGGCATAAAAGCATGTTTAATTCCACATAACTCAGAACATTGACCGTAATAAGTCCCAACTTTTTCAGCTTTGAACCAAGTTTCATTTACTCTTCCTGGCATTGCATCCCTTTTAACTCCAAATGCTGGTAATGCCCATGCATGAAGCACATCATTTGCTGTAATTAAAACTTTTACTACTTTATTTACTGGAACAACGACTACATTATCTGTTGCTAACAATCTTGGCTGACCTTCTTTTAAATCCTTCTCTTCGATCATATAAGCATCAAAAATTATATTTTCATCTGGGTACTCATATCCCCAATACCATTGATATCCAATTGCTTTTATAGTTACATCAGCTTTAGGAATTGCATCTTGTGAATATAAAACTTTAAATGACGGAACTGCCATCACGATCAAGATTAAACAAGGAACTAATGTCCAAACAATTTCAACTAAAACATTATGTGTTCTTTTAGATGGATTAGGATTTCTCGATGCTCTAAATCTTACCATCACATAAAGCATTAAAAATAAAACAAACGCACTTATAGCAACTATGATTGGTACTAGCATATAGTCATGAAACCAAACTATATCTCTCATAGTTTGAGATGCAGGCTCTTGGAAACCTAATTGCCAATTTTTTGGTTGGTTTGCAAACGCCTCAACTGAGTAAATTAATGCTATAAAAACAAAAAATAGTTTCTTCATTTGTTTTCTATATAGATCGAAAATATTATAAAAAATACTAGAGAATTCGCGACAATTTATCAATTTTGCAAATAATTGAACACAGATAACGCGGATATAACCGCAGTTTCAGACCTTAAAATGTTATCGCTTAGTTTTATCGATTGAGACCCTTTAAAGTTTAGAATCTTTTTAATTTCATCAGCTGAATAATCCCCTTCAGGACCAATTAAAAGACAATTTGGTTTTGAATTAGAAATCTTAATTTTTTTATTATTTGTATTTAAATCTGCAAAAATTAAATTGATATCCAAATTGTTAGACAGGAATTTATCTAATGATTGAGGTTTTTCAATTGAAGGAATATTTATTCTATTACTTTGTTCACACGACTCTATAACTATTTTATTTAGTCTCTCATTATTTATTTTTCTAACAATTGTCCTTTCAGAAATAATTGGTACAAATTTTGTTACTCCAAGCTCAGTTGCTTTTTGTATCATGAAGTTAAAATAATTTGATTTAATTGGTGAGAAGGCTAACCAAATATCTTGCTCTTTATCCTTTTGTCTTAATTGTTCAACAACCTTGAAATATAAGCTGCTTTTTGAAATTTCAGTTACAATTGACTTCCATTCTCCAGATTTATTAAAAACAGAAAAAGTCTCTCCTTGTTTAATCCTCATTACTTTCAATAAATAATGTGATTGAGACTTAGTTAAATTAGTTTCTAAATTAATTGATAATTTTTCTGGATAAAATATTCTAATATTGCTCATTATAATTAAATTAATTTATGAAAAATATTAAAGCAATCATATTTGATGCATACGGCACCCTATTTGATGTTAATTCTGCAGCAGAAAAATGTAAGGAAAAATTAGGAGATAAATGGGAAGGATTTGCTAATTATTGGAGAACTACACAGCTTGAATATACTTGGCTTAGAAGTTTAATGAGAAGACACAAAGATTTTTGGCAAATCACTGAGGATAGTTTGGATAAATCCATGAATTTTTACAATATTGATAATTCAATGAGATCAGAACTATTAAATTTATATAAAGTGCTTTCACCATTTGCAGAAGTAAGGGATGCTTTAAAAAAATTAAAACAATCAAATTATAAATTAGCAATTCTATCAAATGGTACACCTGATCTTTTAAATGAACTTGTAGTTAGCAATCAATTAAAAGATATTTTTGATGATATTTTTTCTGTAGAAGAAGTTGGTATTTTTAAACCAGATTCAAAAGTATATGATCTTCCAAAAAATAAATATAATATTGAAAAGAATGAAGTTTTATTCTTAAGTGCAAATACATGGGATGTATCTGGCGCAGGTAATTATGGATACAACACTGTTTGGTTGAATAGAAATAATAATATTTTTGATAAATTAGATTTTGAACCTAAAAAACAAATAAGCAATTTATTAGAATTGCTTGATTTAATTTAGATATATTCTATATGAAAGACATGACAAATATAGAAGTAGAAAAAATTATAGATCCAACACCAGCATCAGATGGTGCTGGAGTTAAATTAAAAAGAAGTATTGGTGTTGAACCAAATTATTATGATCCATTTTTGATGTTAGATGAATTTGGTTCAGAAAATAAAGATGATTATATTGCAGGCTTTCCTCCTCATCCACACAGAGGAATTGAAACAGTTACATACATGTTAGCTGGGAGTTTTGAACATAAAGATAGTACAGGTGGTCAAGGAAAAATGACTGCAGGAGATGTGCAATGGATGAAAACTGGTAGTGGAATAATTCATTCTGAAATGCCAGCTATGAATGATGGAAAACTTCATGGTTTTCAATTATGGATTAATATGCCTGCTAGCGAAAAGATGAGCAAACCAGAATACCATTATATAGACTCTGATAAAATGAGCACACATAAGGACAAAGATAAATTTATAAAAGTAATAGCTGGAAAATTTGAAAATTCAGAAGGTCCAATAAAAAAACACAATGTCGATCCAATTTATTTTGATGTAGAATTAAATAAAAGTAAAATTTTTAATCATCAAGTTCCATCCACACACAATTCATTCATATATTTAATTGAAGGTGAGATAGAAATTGGAAACAATAAACATGAAAGTGTTAAAGACTCTACATTAATTTTATTATCTAAAGGTGAAAACTTGAAAGTAACTGCTTTAACAAACGCTAAATTTTTACTAATATCTGGAAAACCGATAGGAGAACAGATTGCAAGAGGTGGCCCATTCGTCATGAATACCAAACAAGAAATACTTCAAGCAATTGATGATTATCACAATGGTAATTTTGTAAAGTAAATATGAAAGCTATAAGATTTGCAAAGTTTGGAGGCCCAGAAGTCTTGGAATACAAGGATATTGAAATCGGTAAACCTAGTCCAAAGGAAGTTCTTGTTAAAAATTTGTCAGTTGGACTTAATTATATTGATGTTTACCATCGAACAGGTTTGTATCCGATTGAATTACCTAGTGGACTTGGATTAGAAGCATCTGGAGTAGTAGAGGAAATTGGCTCTGAAGTAAGTCTTTTTAAAGTTGGAGATCGCGTAAGTCATGCATCCGCTCCAATAAGTGGATACTCAGAAAAACAGTTAATGCCAGAAGAAAAATTAGTCAAGGTGCCAGAAGGTATATCAGATGAAATAGCTTCCTGTATTTTATTGAAAGGAATAACTTCAGAATATTTATTGCACAGATCATATGCTGTAAAAAAAGGAGATAAAGTTTTATTTCATGCTGCCGCTGGTGGTGTTGGTCAAATATTGTGCCAATGGGCTAATGCTTTAGGGTGTGAAGTTATTGGAACAGTTGGATCTAAAGAAAAAGTTGAAATAGCAAAAAAGAACGGGTGTCATCATGTTATCAATTATACAGATCATAATTTTGTGGAAGAAGTTGAGAAAATAGTAGGTAAAAACGGAATAGATGTTGTCTATGATGGTGTGGGAGCAAAGACTTTTGAGGGATCAATAGAATGTTTAAAAATTAGAGGAATGATGGTAGCATTTGGAAATGCATCTGGATATGTTCATACTATAGATGTGAAAAAACATATAAACACAAAAGGTCTTTTTTTTACAAGACCGTCAATAATGCATTATACAATTACGAGAGATGAATTAGAAAAATCTGCCGAATTGGTTTTTGATGCAGTTCTCTCAGGGAAAATAAAAATTGAAGTTTCTAAAAAATATAAATTAAGCGAAGCTAAACAAGCTCACATAGATTTAGAGAATAGAGTTTTAACAGGACCAGCAGTTATTATTCCTTAAATTGATCATCCATATCTGAAAGATGAAGTCTTAACGCTCTAGTCGATATTTGTATTTCTCTTATAAAAAATATTATTGATACCATCATCGATAAACAACAAGAACCAAAAATTATTCTAGCTAAAAAATATGTCTCTAAATAAAGAGCAAAAACAGTAAGCATATTAAATAAAAAACCAAAGGCAGCAAAAAGTATTGTAATTCTTAAATTTTTTACCCTATCATTTAAATTTATTAGCTGCTGTTTCCACTCTGGTGGTGTGTGTTTTTCAAAAACATATTCATCATGTATTTTTCTAATCAAACCACTTAGTGTATGAAATCTGTTGCTATAAACTGCCATAATTAAAGGAATTGCAGGAAACATTAAAGCTGTAACAGTATAATCTATATTCATGCGAATCAGTTTGATTATGAATATACGCTTTGTTATTTACAAGTAAATTATGTTTGAAAAGGTAAAAATATTTATTGAATTAACTAGACTAAAAAAACCGATAGGTTTTATGCTTCTTTTCTGGCCATGTATGTGGGGTTTAACTATCGCGTATGATTTTTCATTATCTTTAAAAAATTATTTTTTTTTTTCTTTTTTATTTTTATCGGGATCAATATTGATGCGATCTGCGGGATGTATAGTTAATGATATAGCTGACAGAAAGATTGATTCTTTAGTTGAAAGAACAAAAAACAGACCAATAGCTTCAAGAAAAATTTCTGTATTTAGTGCTGCAATCTATGCTGCAATCTTATGTTTAATTGCATTATTAGTTTTATTAAATTTTAATAAACTTACTATTTATATGGCACTTCTATCTATGCCACTAGCATTTACATATCCATTAATGAAGAGATTTACTTACTGGCCCCAACTCTTTCTTGGAATTACTTTCAATTATGGCCTAGTTTTGGCTTGGATATCAATTCAAAATGAAATTTCGATCATACCAATTATATTTTATTTTGGAGCCATATTTTGGACATTAGGTTACGACACTATATATGGATATCAAGATATTAATGATGATGAAATAATTGGAGTCAAATCAACATCGATTAAATTTAAAGATAACCCAAAAAAATTTATTTCGTTTTGTTATCTTATGTTTCTATCATCTTTAATTGTTTTGGGATTTAAAATGAATTTTAATTATTATTATTTTTTTTCTTTAATCATTCCTTTTATTCATCTAATTTATTTTCAAAGCTACAAACTTGAAACTAAATCGAGTAAAGATTGTCTTAATAAATTTAAAAGTAATAACTTTTTAGGTCTGATTATTTTATTTATTTTGTTAATTGGTAAAATACTTTAATGAAGAATGTAGATATACTTAAACGATTGTATTCTGATTATACAAAAAAACATTTGAACAAAATAATTTTTGCTGTAATTTTTTCAATATTGGTAGCTGGTAGTACTTCTGCGACGGCATGGCTGTTAGACCCTGCAATTGAAAAAATATTTATTAAAAAAGATCAAAGCTTAATTTTTGTTATCCCCATTTTGATTATCTTAGCATTTTCGATCAAAGGTATATCATTATACCTGGCTAGATATTTAATGATAAAGACAGCTGAAGAGGTTAAAAAAAAGATACAGATTGATATGTTGTCATCTTTCATAAATGCAGATACTGAAACTATTGAGGATAAGCATTCTGGAAAATATATTTCTAATCTTAATTTTGATGTAAATCAAATTACTGGGATGTTAACAAACGCGGTTTTAAGTTTATTTAAAGATGGGTTAACATTAATAGGACTTTTAATTGTAATGTTTTATCAAAATTGGAGACTTTCTCTTATTGCTATAATAATGATACCAATTGCATCTCTAATAGCTAAACAGCTTGGTAAAAGAATAGGAAAGGTAGTAACTGAAGCACAAGAAAAATCTGGAGATTTAAATAAATATTTAATTGATTTATTTAAAAATCATAAGATTATAAAAATATTTCAAAGAGAGGACTATGAAGGTATTCGTTCAGAAAAATTCGTAGATGACCTTAAAGAAAAATCTATAAAAATTGCAACTGTGTTTATAAGATCTTCTCCAATAATGGAAGTATTAACAGGAATAATGATTGCAATATTAATTTTTTATTCCGGCAAATTGATTATGAATGGTCAATTAAGTATTAATAATTTTTTTTCTTTTTTAGCTGCAATGATGCTTGCTTATCAACCAGTGAAATCTTTGGCAACAGTTAATGTATCATTTGGACAAGGTCTATCAGCTGGCAAAAGAATATTACCAATTATCGATCAAGAAAATGAAATCTTAGTTAATGAAAAGGGAAAAATTTTGAAAATTAGCGATGGCTCAATTAAATTCAAAAATATAAATTTTAGTTACAAATCAAATCTTAACAATATAGTCCTTAAGAATATCAATATTGATATAGCTGGCAGAAAAATGACAGCTTTAGTAGGGCACAGCGGATCGGGTAAATCTACAATATTAAATTTAATACCAAGAATTTATGATGCAGAATCTGGGGAAATTCTAATTGATAATCAAAAAGTACAAAATCTTAATCTTAAATCATTAAGAAAAGAAATATCTATTGTTGATCAAAATACAACACTTTTTGATGATACTATTTTTAATAATATCAAATATGCCAAACCAGAGGCGGGTGACGAAGAAATTTTTACGGCTGCAAAAATATCAATGTGTACAGATTTTATCGAAAAATTAGAAAATAAATTTCAGACTGTTATAGGGGAAAATGGAGTAAAATTGTCAGGTGGTGAAAAGCAAAGACTTTCAATAGCCAGAGCTTTGTTAAAGGATAGCAAGATAATTCTTCTAGACGAGGCAACTTCATCTCTTGACTCTGAAACAGAAGAAAAAATACAAAAAGCTATTGAGGAATTAACAAAAAATAAAACAACAGTAGTTATTGCTCATAGACTATCAACTATTCTTAATTCAGAAAAAATTTATGTTATTGATAAAGGCTCTGTAGAGTCATCAGGGAAACATGATGATCTAATCAAAAATTCATTGCTTTATAAAAACTTCTACGAGAGACAAATAAAAAATAACTAATGTATTTTTTGTATAATATATTTGGAATTATTTTTTTTTTAATCTCTCCATTTATATTATTTTTTAGAATGATTAATGGAAAGGAAGATTGGACAAGAATCTTAGAAAAATACGCTTATTATAATAAAAAAAAGACTGATACAACTGTGTGGTTTCATGGTGCAAGTGTTGGGGAAATCATGAGTATTCTCCCTTTGATAAATAAGTTTGAAAAAGACAAATCTATAAAAAAAATTTTACTTACTTCATCTACTTTAAGTTCTGCATCAATAATTGCAAAGAAACCATTAAAAAAAACAACTCATATTTACTATCCATTTGATATTGGATTTATATGCAATAACTTTTTAAATTATTGGGAACCAAAAATCGCAATATTTGTAGACTCTGAAATCTGGCCAAATATGTATGAAAAAATAAGTTCAAAAAAAATACCTCTTATTTTAATCAATGCTAGAATTACGAGTAAAAGTTTCAAAAGATGGCAAATCTTTTCATCTTTTGCAGAGAATGTTTTCAATAAAATAACGATAGCTTTACCTCAAAATCAAGAAACCCAAAATTATTTAAAAAGATTGGGTGTTAAAAAAATTAAATTTGTAGGAAATTTAAAGTATTTTAAAAATGATAAACAAAGTTTGAAAAAAAATGTTCAAAAATATTTTAAAAATAAAAAAGTATTCTGTGCAGCTAGCACTCATTATAATGAGGAGAAAATCATTGGAAAATTACATTTAAAATTGAAGAAAAAGTTTAAGAATTTAATTACAATATTAGTTCCACGTCACATAAATAGATCAGAAGACATAAAGCAAGAACTTAGAAAATTAAAACTGATAGTTGCCGAAAGATCAAGCGGACATAAACCGTCTGATAATTGTGACATATATATTGTTAATACATACGGAGAAATGTCAAAATTTTTAAGACTTTCAAATGTAACATTTATTGGTGGATCTTTAGTAAACCATGGAGGACAAAACCCATTAGAAGCTGTAAGAACGCGTAATTACGTTATGCATGGTAAAAAAGTAAATAATTTTAAAGAAATATATAAAGAATTAAGAAGTTTAAAAATATCTTCAGAGGTTAAAAATATTGATCAAATGGAAAAGGTATTTTTAAAAAATCACAATTACAAAATATCAAATAGTAAACTTAATAAAATTAATTATTTAGGTACTAAAATTTTTGAAAATAACGTCAAAGAAATTAAAAATTATTTATAATGAAAGTAAAAAGACCCATTTTTTGGGATAGTTTCAATTTCATATCATTATTACTGTTACCATTTAGTTTGATAACTATTATTTATAATTTTTTTAAATCTTTAAGTCATAAAAAAAATTTTAAAATAAAAACAATCTGTGTTGGAAATATTTACTTAGGCGGAACTGGAAAAACACCTTTAGTTTTAAAAATAAATGATATGTTAAAATATAAGTTTAAAACTGTATTTATTAAAAAAAAATATATTGATCAAATTGACGAGCAAAATATTTTATCAAAATATGGAAATCTAATTTGTTTAAGTTTTAGAGATATCGCATTGAGAATTGCTGAGAAAAAAAATTTCCAGTTAGCTATATTAGATGATGGTTTACAAGATAAAAGTTTAAATTATGATATTTCTATTGCATGTTTTAACAGTTCAGAGCTAGTTGGAAATGGGCTAGTTTTGCCTGCTGGGCCATTAAGGGAAAGAATTACAAATATTTTAAATTATGATCTTGCATTTCTTAATGGTGAAAAAAATAATAAAAGTTTCGAAACAACTTTAAAGAGATTAAATCCAAATTTAAAAATATTTAGAGCTAAATACACTCCTAAAAATCTTGAGTCTTTTAAATTTAAAAGTAACTTTCTAATATTTTCAGGCATAGGTAATCCTTTAGAATTTCAACAAACATTAAAAAAATATAATTTTAAGATAAAAAAAATAATGACTTTTCCTGACCACTATAAATATAAAAATTCTGATATAAATAACATAAAAAATATAGCTAAGAGTAATAAATTAAAAATTATAACAACAGAGAAAGACTATAACCGATTGTCAAATGTGCAAAAAAAAAATATCCAATTTTTAAAAATAGGATTAAAAATTGAAAAAGAAAAAGAATTTAGAAATTTTTTATTAAAGAAATTATGAGAAAGTTTTTTTATTTAATTGAATTTATTTTAATAAAATTGTTTTTTTTTATACTGATTATAATTGGTTATAAAAATGGATCTAATTTGGGAAATTTTATTGGACGCCTGTTTGGACCGATATTTAGATCAAAAAAGTTAATTGAAAATAATTTGGACCAATCTGGCATTGTAAACAAAAAAAATTACAATAAAATTATCAGCAAAATATATGGAAATTATGGAAGAATACTTGCTGAATATCCTTTTCTTAAAGCATTTAGAAATAACAAATTAAATAAATTTATTGAAATAGACGGGCTTGAAAACCTAAACAAAATTAAGAGAGAAAAAAAACGAGCTGTATTTATATCTGGTCATTTCAATAATTTTGAATTAATGGCGCTACAAATAGAAAAAGCTGGTATAAATTTGTGTGCTATTTATAGACCGCTAAATAACGTATTTCTTAACAAAACTATGGAAGAAATTAGAGAAAATTTTATATGCAAAAATCAAATTAAAAAAGGAAGATCAGGCACAAGACAGATTATTGAAAATATAAAAAAAGGTAACTCAGTAGCTCTCATGATAGACCAAAGAGTTAGAGAAGGTATAAAAATCAATTTTTTTGGTAAACCAGCTAGTACTACAACCATACCCGCACAATTAATTAAAAAATATAAATGTGATTTAGTGCCTATTTATATAGAGAGAAGAAAAAATAATTATTTTAAAATGTTCGTTTCAGAACCAATTAAAATTGGGAGCAATAAATCAATCAAAGAGATCACTGAACATCTAAATAAGATACTCGAAAGAATGATTTTAAAAAATATAGACCAGTGGATTTGGACACATGATAGGTGGAAAAAATAATCAGTTTTTATTTAATAAATCTCTTTTCATTGAAGCCTCAACATATGAAAAATAAGCTTCCTGTTCTTCAACATTCCAATAAGCTAAGTTTTCAAGTGGTATTTTTTTTTGTGATATAGCACAAATCACATGATCTCCATCTTCAACTATTTCAAAATTGTTTGCTAAGTATTTTAATTTAGCTAACTTATTTAACATATTTAAGATATATATTTACTAAATGAAAATTGCAATTATTGGTAATGGAGGACGTGAGCATGCTCTAGTTCATCACTTAAGTAATTCAAATAAAATAACAAAAATATATTCAATACCCGGTAATGCTGGTACCGAAGAAATATCTTTAAATATTGATTTAAATTTGGAGAATTTTCAAGATTTGTATAATTTTATTAAGAAAGAACAAATCGAATTAGTTATTATTGGTCCAGAAAAACCATTAGTCGAAGGATTAGTGGATTTCCTAGAATCAAAAAATATTAAAGTTTTTGGTCCTAGAAAAAAAGTTGCTCAATTAGAAGGATCAAAAATATTTACAAAAGAAATTTGTGAAAAATTTAACATACCGACTGCTAAATTTAAAATTTGTAAATCAAAAGAAGATGCATTTGTATTTCTATCATCTTCAAATTTTCCTCTTGTTGTAAAGGCGGATGTTCTTGCTGCAGGTAAAGGTGTTTATATTTGTCAAAATGTAGATGAAGCTAAAACTGCTATTAATGAAATATTTGATGGTAAATTTGGGAAAACAGATCAAGTGTTATTTGAGGAATTTCTAGAAGGTGATGAGATGAGTTTTTTTATAATTTCAGATGGAATTAGTTATAAAACTTTTAATACAGCTCAAGACCATAAAAGAGTTGGTGAGGGGGATACTGGAAAAAACACTGGAGGAATGGGTGCTTATTCACCTTCAAGCTTAATTAACAATGATTTAGAAAATAAAATTTTAAACAAAATAATTGAGCCAACTTTAAAAGCTATAAATGAAATGAATGAGAAGTACATCGGTTTTTTATATGCAGGCTTAATGATAAAAAGTAATGAACCATACCTAATTGAATATAATGTCAGGATGGGTGATCCTGAATGCCAAACAATATTACCTTTGATTGACAGTGATTTATTGGAAATAATAAATGCTTGTTGTAATTCAAAATTAAAAACACAAGAAATAAAATGGAAAAATAAAAAAAGTATGTGCATTGCTTTATGCTCAAAAGGATATCCTGAAAAATATAATAAGAATGTTGAAATTAAAAATTTAAAAGAGTTCAAATCAAGTAAAGATAATTTTATTTTTCATGCTGGAACAAAAAGTTCTGGAAACAAAATCTTAGCAGTTGGTGGTAGGGTAATAAATTTTGTGAATATCTCTGATAGCTATTTATCAAGCAGAAAAAAAATCATAAATCAGATTAAGAAATTAAATTGGGAAGATGGTTTTTATAGATCAGATATAGGTCATAAAATAATAGATAAATGAGAGTAATTGGTGGAAAACTAAGAGGGAAGATAATTCATAATCCTACAGATAAAATAACAAGACCTTTAAAGGATATGGTTAGAGAGTCGATATTTAATATTTTAGAGCATTCTAAGAATGAAAAAATTAAATTCAAAAATGACGTAGTTTTGGATTTATTTTCCGGTTCTGGTTCGTTTGGCATTGAGTGCTTGTCTAGAGGAGTAAAAAAAGTTTTTTTTTTTGAAAATTACAAACCCTCTTTGAAAGTTTTAGAAAAAAATATTAAGGAGTTAGAAATTGATAAAAATTCAGTCATTAAGGAAATAAACGCATATGAAATTTCTAAAGAAAATATAGATAATGAAAAAATTAATTTAATTTATTTGGACCCACCATTTAAAGATAAAAATATAAATAAATTATTAAGGAAAATTTTAGACTTAAAAATTGCTCACAAAAATACATTAATAGTAATACATAGAAATAAGAAATTTAAAGAAAATTTTATAGAAGATTTTAAGGTTCTTAGAGAAAAAAAATATGGATTATCAAAAATAGTATTTGGTAAATTACTATTTTAGAATTTTTCTTGTTTCTATTTTAATCAATTCAACAGAAGGTTGGTTAATTGGATTTACATTTAATAAGGAGCTGAGCATTAGAGTTTCTAAAATAAAGAATGTAAATAGTTCACCTAAAGTTTCCTCGTTTTTATTAATAATTTCAAAACTTCTAAATGATAATTTTTTCTTATTAAATACATTTTGTGTAGCTTTTTTTTGAGCATACAACACTTGATTTAAGCTACTCTTTTTTAAATGCTCCAATCCATCAATTAAATATGCATTATTAAATTTAAGTCGACTTCTCTCTCTAGTGGAAAAAAAACTAAAGAAGTTATTTTTTGGACCATCTAAATAAAGTTGTAAAAGACTATGATTGTCCTTTGGCATTGTAGAGATTATAGGAAAAAAGCCCTTACCTTTTTTTCCTAAACTTTCAGCTGATAATTGCTGATACCATTTCAAAAAGTTATTTAATTTTTCATCATAATTTAAAATTACGCAGTTTTTTTTTCCTTTAATAATGTTTGAGTGAATTGAAGAAACATTTTCAATTAAAAAATTAATAAATGTTTTATTTTTTATTAGATAATTTAATTGTTTAAATTTTTTTTCATTTAAACCCATCAATTCTGCTGGAATCATTCCAACTTCAGATAGCACTGAATATCTTCCTCCAATATAATTTTTATGATCTATTACATCAGATTTCAGTTTATTCGCCATAGCTCTTAGGATATTATTTTTATTTTCAGTGATTATTAAATTTTTATTTCTTTTCTGTTTTGATAAAATCAGGTTTAAATTTGATAATGTTTCTAGGGTATTACCTGATTTTGATATAATTATATTTAGCCTTTTTTTATTTAATTTTGTAATTCTAGTGCTCTGTAGGTTATTATAAAAGAAAAATTTTTTTTTGATTTTGTGACTAAGAAAATCATAAATGGCTTGTGCACCCAAAATAGATCCTCCCATTCCTATTAAATTAAACTCATCGTATTTTTTTAATTTTAGCAAATTTTTTTTCTGAAAAGAATAATTATAATTATTTGTTAAAGATTTTAAAAAAGGATATTTTTCTATTAAATTTTTAAATTTTAAGAAATTATTAAGTTTTTTTTTATTTAATTGTTTATTTTTATTATTGAAATTTTTGAAAATAATATGTTTTGTCTCCATTAATTACTGGATTTTCTTTTTCATATTATTCAATAAATCTGACCCGCTACTTATGTCTTCAGTATTATTTTTTTCTTTTATTTTGAGTAAATCTTTAATTTCGGCATTTTTTGTTTGATTTTCTATAGCTAAATCATCTCCTGGCATAGGAAGTTTATTCATGTCGGGTGGCATTTGGAGAGGATTTTTTTTTTTTACAAGAAATTCATCATTTTGTTCTGATCTTTTTTTACCCTCTAAAGCATCTCTAACTCCGCCACAAAAAGTTAATAATGGTACTAAAGCGATTATCAAGATTAAATTTAATTTAATTTTTTTCATCTTTTTTTTTATAGAATATAAATTCAGATAAAATAAGGCATATAATACCAATTGTTATAAAAATATCAGCTACATTAAAAATAAACCAATGATATCCTGCATAATTTAAATCTATAAAGTCTGGCACAGCTCTGTAATAAACCCTGTCAAATAAGTTTCCTAAAGACCCTCCTAATATTATCATTAAAAAAAATGATTTAATTTTTGATTCTATCAAAGCGAAATATAATATTACCAAGTTTATAATAACTATAATTGTAGTAAAGATATTATAGAAAATTTGGTCTTCTGAAGAAAATAAACCAAATCCTATTCCTGTATTCCAAACTAAATAAATATTTAAAAATTGATTTATATAAAAATCAACTTGTCCTTCATTATTTAAAACATTTAGAATATAAATTTTTGATAGTCTATCTAAGGCAAAGCAAATAACTAGAAATACAAAGCCAATGATAAGTTTATTTATTTTTTCATTACCCATTTAAATTAAGATGTCCATGCCTTTCACAATCTGCTTCAAAAATTTTCCAACATACTGGACATTTCGTTCCTTGAGCTTTTTTTGCAACCACATCAATACTATTTTTTAAATTTTCATCTTTAATTACTGAGGCAGACGAAGTAATGCAAATTTCCGAGAAATTAATATTTTTTGCTTTATTGTAAAATTCTTTATTTAACTTAATTTCAATCATTGCCTCTAAACTTGAACCAATTGACTTTTCGGCTCTCATATTCTCAATTGAAATATTTGCCTCATCTCTAATTTTTTTAACATAATCCCAATCTGAACTAAGCTCTTCATTTTTCCAGGATCCCGGTACTAAAACAAAATTTTGTAAATGTATACTTTGGTGGTCATCTTCTTTTTTAACTAATTGATAAATTTCTTCTGTTGTAAATGATAATATCGGAGCGAACCATTTTAGGAGACATTGTAAAATAATATTTAAAACTATTATACAATTCTTTCTTTTATCAGTATTTAATGCTTCACAATATAAAGTATCTTTTCTGATATCAAAATAAAAAGCAGAAAGCTCAACTGTACAAAAATTTAGTAATTCTTTATATAAGTTGTGAAAGTTATAAACTTTAAAATTATTTTTAAAATTCTCATTTATTGTATAAATTCTATGAAGCATAAATTTTTCAAGTGAATCAAAATTTTCAATTTCAACTTTTTCAAAATCAAGATTTTCATATTGATCCTGTATATTTCCCAAAAGATATCTGAATGTGTTTCTAATTTTTCTATAAGATTCTGCATGTTGATCTAAAATTGAATAATCTATTCTAAGATCCTCAGCATAATTTGAAGATGCAACCCAAATTCTTAATATATCAGCTCCATATTTTTTAAGTATATCTTGTGGAGCAATTACGTTACCTGTTGATTTTGACATTTTTAGACCTTTTCCATCTACGACAAAACCATGAGAAAGAATGCTTTCAAATGGAGCAACACCTCTTGTTCCGCATGACTCTAGTAATGAAGAGTGAAACCATCCTCTATGTTGATCTGAACCCTCTAAATACATCGATGCAGGCCATTTAAGGTCATCTCTTTTTTCTAAGACAAAAGAATGAGTGGATCCACTATCAAACCAAACCTCAACTATATCTGATAATTTTTCATAATCTTCTGCTTTATACTTATCTCCAAGAAAGATCTGATAATCTTCATTAAACCAACAATCAGAACCTTCTTTTTCATAAATTTTTGCAATATTTTCAAAAACTTTATCATCAACCAAAACATCGCCTGTTTTTTTTGAAATAAAAATCGGTAGCGGCACACCCCAAACTCTCTGTCTTGATACACACCAATCAGGTCTAGTTTCAATCATTGATTTTATTCTTTCTTTTCCTTTAGAAGGATAAAAATCTGTATTATCGATGGCTTTTAATGCTTTATCTCTTAATCCATGGCTTTCCATAGAAATAAACCATTGTGGAGTAGCTCTATGAACTAGTGGAGCTTTTGATCTCCAAGAATGGGGATAAGAGTGAGTAAGTTTTCCGTTTGTTACTAAATTTTTTTGCTCATCTAATTTTTCAATAATTAAGTTATTGGCCTTAAAAATATGTAAACCTTCAAAGTGTTTAATTTCATTTGTATATTTTCCATCACCATCAACCGTTTCTATTGCTTTAATATTATTATTTAAACAAAGATTGAAATCATCTGGTCCATGGCTTGGAGCGCAATGTACAATACCTGTGCCTTGTTCAGTAGTAACAAAATTAGCCTCAAGCATTGGGATATCATAATCATATCCCATTTTAGAAAATGGATGACTGCAAATTGTTCCTTTCAAATCTTTTCCTAAAAATTCGTTTAAAACTTTTATATTTTCAATAGAAGTATCTTTTTTAAAAGGTTCTAGTAGGTCTTTTGCAATTACTATTTTTCTATCAATAAAATTTTTGTTATTGTTTATTTCAAGCAAAACATATTTTAGGCCAGCATTGTAAGCTAAAGCTTTATTTGCAGGAATAGTCCATGGGGTTGTCGTCCAAATTATTACATCAGCACCATTAATTATATCTAAATTTGAAACTTTCACTTTGAATGCTGCATAAATCGTATCTGAAACATGATCCATGTATTCAACCTCTGCATCTGCTAAAGCTGTTTTTTCAACAGTTGACCAAAGAACCGGCTTGTAACCTCTATAAAGGCTGCCTTCTTTGAGAAATTTTCCGAGTTCTCTAACTATTTGAGCTTCAGCATCAAATGACATTGTTGAATAGTAATTTTCCCAATCACCGATTACCCCAAGTCTTGTAAATTCTCCCTTATGGACGTCTATCCATTTATTTGCAAATTCTCTACATTCTTTTCTGAATTCAATTATTGGAACATCATTTTTATTTTTTTTATTCTTTTTGTATTGTTCTTCAATTTTCCACTCAATAGGTAGCCCATGGCAATCCCATCCAGGAACATAAACCGAGTCCTTGCCATCCATTTGATGAAATTTTGTAATTATGTCTTTTAAGATTTTATTCAAAGCGGTACCCATATGAATATTGCCATTGGCATATGGGGGCCCATCATGGAGTACAAATTTTTCTTGTCCTTTACTTTTTTGTCTTAACAAATTGTAAAGGTCAATCTTCTTCCAAAATTCAATGTAATTTGGCTCCTTGTTTGGCAAATTTGCCTTCATTGAGAATTTTGTTTTAGGTAGATTTATATGTTCCTTACTCATGATATTTTATCTTTTAGCAACTTTAATATCTTTCTTTATCTGTTTTTTTAAAGCATCAATATTTTTAAATTTTGTTTCTCCCCTAATAAATTTTGTAAAATTAATAGTTAGATTTTTATTATAAAGATTTCCAGAAAATTTAAATAAATTTACCTCTAATAATAATTTTTTTTGATTAAAAGTAGGTCTATAACCGATATTTGCTATTCCTTTAATCCTTTTTCTGTTTTTTTCGATATAAACATCTACTGAATAAACTCCTACTTTTGGTATTACATAATTTTTTATATTTATGTTGCATGTAGGGAAGCCGATTTTTCTACCCATCATTCTACCTTTTTCAACAACACCTTCTATTGACCAATTTCTAGATAAAAGTTGATTTGCAATTTTTAAATTACCATTTTCAATTAATTTTCTTATTAATGTTGAGGAAATAATTTTATTTTTTTTATATAACGGTTTTGGGTTAATTAATTTGTAATTATATTTTTTTTGAAATCTTTTTAATAGATTTACGTCTCCCTCTCTTTTGTTGCCAAATCTGAAATTATTACTAACGAAGATATAATCTGCATTTAACTTTTTGCATAAAATATTTTTAATAAAGTTATGACAAGATATTTTAGAGAATTTTTTATCAAATTTTTTATTTATTAAAAAATCTACATTGTAATCACTAAAATATTTACTTTTTTGATTAAGATTTGAAAGTCGATAATTCGTAATACCTTTATTAAAATACATTTTTGGTATTGGATCAAAAGTCACTACTCCAATTTTTGAATTATATTTATTTTTATATTTTTTTGCTTCTTTGAATAATCTTTGATGGCCCAGATGTAACCCATCAAAATTGCCAATTAATATCATTGCATTTTGATGTTTTCTTAAAATTTTGAAATTTTTGTAGATTTTAATTTTGTTCACCATTTTAATTTTGTTTGAGTGTAATTCACACTCACTCCATATTTTTTTTCTAATTTATCAATATTAAAACTACTTAATTCTTTTTTGTGTATACCACTCGTTATTAGCAGATTGTCAAAATTTTGAATATTAGCTCCTTTTATATCTGTATTCATATTATCTCCAATACATAAAACATTTTTACCATTTATGTTAGCAGACAAATTATAAACTGGAGGATAAGGTTTTCCAAAATAAATTACCTTTCCACCAATTTCTTCAAATATTTTTGCAACTGATCCAGCACAAAACTCTCTAACATCTCCTCTATCAACAATTAAGTCTGGATTGGTACACACAAATTTTTTATTTGAAAATTTCTCAAGTAAATTTTTATAATATTCAAGTTTTGTCTCATGATCTTCAAATAAACCTGTACAAATAAAATAATCTGCTTGACCAATATTGTTTGCTTTATTTTGTTCAAATCTTCTAAATAAGTCAAAATCTTTAGGTGGCCCAATGTGATAAAATTTTGAGTTATGAAAATTTTCAATCAAATATTTCAAGGATGCTTCTCCAGAAGTATAGACATTTTCATAAAACTTTTTGAGTCCCAATTTTTTTAAAAAATCAATCACTGTAGAATTTGGACGTGGTGCATTGGTAAGCAGTACGAACTCTTTATTATTTTTTTTTAAATTTTCCAATACTTCAATTGAATCCTCAAAAATTTGTAAGCCATTGTGGATCACTCCCCATATGTCGATAAAAAATAACTCGTAGCTATTTATTTTTGATCTTAATCCATCTTTGTCTAAGTTTTGGGGCATACTTGAGGTATAGCTTAAAAATAAGCTTAATTCTTGAGTTTTTTAGAGCATAATTTTTATTCAAGATCTTGAAAATTATTAAATATGTCTCTATATGACTGCTAATTTAAAGGAGAATTCGTATGAAGTTTAAACCGTTACATGACCGTGTTTTAATAGAAGTTTTAGATAGCAGCGAGAAAACTGCTGGTGGCATAATTATTCCGGATACAGCTCAAGAAAAACCTCAAGAAGGCAAAGTTGTTGCTGTTGGTGGAGGTGCAAAAACTGAAGATGGAAAACTAATACCTATGGACGTTAAAGTAGGAGATAAAGTTTTATTCGGTAAGTGGTCAGGAACAGAAGTTAAAATTGATGGTAAAGAGTACAGCATAATGAAAGAGTCAGACATTATGGGTATTGCAACAGGTAAATAAATAATAAGGAGAGTTAAGAATGGCTAAAATAGTAAAATTTGATTCAGATGCTAGAGCATCAATGTTAAAGGGAGTTGACATACTTGCCAACACTGTAAAAGTTACTCTTGGACCAAAAGGAAGAAATGTTGTTATCGACAAATCTTATGGTGCACCAAGAACAACTAAAGATGGTGTTTCAGTTGCAAAAGAAATTGATCTTGATGATAAGTTTGAAAACATGGGTGCACAAATGGTTAAAGAAGTTGCTAGTAAAACCAACGATGAAGCTGGCGATGGAACAACAACTGCAACAATCTTAGCTCAAGCAATTGTTAAAGAAGGTTGTAAGTATGTAACAGCAGGAATGAACCCTATGGATGTAAAAAGAGGGATTGATGCTGCTGTTGATCATGTAAAAAATAAATTAATTTCATCAGCAAAAAAAGTTAAAGATAGTGATGAGATTGCACAAGTTGGAACAATTTCTGCAAATGGTGATAAAGAAATTGGTGCAATGATTTCAAAAGCTATGCAAAAAGTTGGTAATGAGGGTGTAATAACCGTTGAAGAAGCAAAAGGAATTGAAACTGAACTTGATGTTGTTGAAGGTATGCAATTCGATAGAGGATATTTATCTCCCTATTTTATAACAAATGGTGATAAAATGACTACTGAATTAGAAAATCCTCTAATTCTTCTTCATGAGAAAAAATTAACAAATCTTCAACCTATGGTTCCATTGTTAGAAGCTGTTGTTCAAGCAGGCAGACCATTAATGATTATTTCAGAGGATGTTGAGGGTGAAGCACTTGCAACCCTAGTTGTTAACAAACTTAGAGGTGGTTTAAAAGTTGTTGCTGTCAAAGCTCCAGGTTTTGGAGATAGAAGGAAAGCTATGTTAGAAGATATAGCAATTCTTACAGGTGGACAAGTAATCTCTGAAGATTTAGGAATTAAACTTGAAAATGTTAAGCTCAATGACCTTGGGTCTGCAAAACGTGTAAAAGTTGATAAGGAAAATAGTACAATTGTAAGCGGAGCAGGCAAAAAATCTGACATCGAAGCAAGATGTGCTCAAATCAAAGCTCAAGTCGAAGAAACAACATCAGACTATGATAGAGAAAAACTACAAGAGAGACTTGCGAAACTAGCAGGTGGTGTGGCAGTAATCAAAGTTGGTGGTGCTACAGAAGTTGAAGTTAAAGAGAGAAAAGATAGAGTTGAGGATGCATTAAACGCTACTAGAGCAGCAGTTGAAGAAGGTATTGTTGTTGGTGGTGGATGTGCATTGCTTTATGCTTCAAAAGAACTTGATAGTCTAAAAGTAAAAGGTGATGATCAAAAAGCTGGTGTAGAAATTGTCAAAAGTGCTTTGCAAGCGCCTATTAGACAAATCACAACAAATGCAGGTGTTGATGGATCAGTAGTTGTTGGTAAATTATTAGAAACCAACAAGCCTAGCAATGGTTACGATGCACAATCAGAGCAATACGTTGATATGTTTAAAGAAGGTATCATCGATCCAGTTAAAGTTGTGAGAACAGCACTTCAAGATGCTGCTTCTATATCTGGGTTATTAGTAACAACTGAAGCCATGGTAGCAGATAAACCAGATGAAAAAGATGCTGGTGGAGCTGGTATGCCTCCTGGAGGAATGGGTGGTATGGGCGGCATGGGTGGAATGGGAATGTAACACCAATTTTACTCAGGAAAAAATTCAAAAAGGGCAGTTTTTACTGCCCTTTTTTTTTGAATTGAAAAAAAATATTTTGAATATATAAGAACGCGCAAATGACAACATCAATACGTAATATCACCATAATTGCTCACGTTGACCATGGAAAGACTACTTTAATTGATAACTTAATGAAACAGAGTGGTTCTTTTAGGGAAAATGAAGTTGTTGATGAAAGACTAATGGACTCCGGCGAACTTGAAAAGGAAAGAGGTATTACAATTCTTGCCAAACCTGCTTCCATAAATTGGAAAGATTCTAGAATTAATATTATTGATACACCTGGACATAGAGATTTTGCTGCAGAAGTTGAGAGAGTTCTTAGTATGGCTGATGGTGCATTATTGTTAATAGATTCAGCCGAAGGGGTAATGCCTCAAACTAAATTTGTATTAGCAAAAGCACTTAAACAGGGCCTTAAACCAATAGTAGTAATAAATAAATTAGATAAAGCCGATCAAAGAGCCGATGAAGTTTTAAATGAGACTTTTGATTTATTCGTAAGTTTAGACGCTAATGAGGAACAATTAGACTTTCCAGTTATTTATGCAAGTGGAAGATCTGGCTGGGCATCTAATGAAATAGATGGTCTAAGAGAGAATTTAAATCCATTATTAGATTTAGTAATAGATCATGTTAAGCCAGCTGAATTTGATAAGTCCAAGCCTTTTGCAATGCTTTCGACTCTTTTATATGCTGATAGTTTTTTGGGTAGAAGTTTAGTTGGTAGAATTTCTCAAGGTACTGCAAAAGCAAACCAACAAATCAAGGCAATTAATCTTGATGGAGAAAAAGTTGATGAAGGAAGGTTGACTAAAATATTTAGATACGAGGGTACAAAAAAAGTGCCAATAGAAGTTGGTGAAGCTGGAGATATTGTAGTTATAGCTGGATTAGAAAAAGCAAACGTTGCTGATACCATATGTGATACAGATGTAGATACACCAATTCAAGCAACACCAATTGATCCTCCAACGATGTCAATTAAGATTACAGTAAATAGTTCTCCATTAGCTGGAACTGAAGGTAAGAAACTTACAAGTACTCAAATTAGAGAGAGATTAGTTCAAGAGGCTCAAAATAATGTGGGAATTACTTTTTCAGAAAATGACAATAAAGACTCATTTGAAATAAGTGGTAGAGGTGAATTAATGTTAGAAATATTATTAACACAAATGAGACGTGAAGGATTTGAAATGACAGTAAGCCCTCCTAGAGTTTTATTTCAAAAAAATGAAAATGGTGAAAAATTAGAACCTATTGAAGAAATTACTATGGATCTTGACGAAGAGTTCTCTTCAAAAGTTATTGACTCGATGAATAAAAGGAAAGGAAAGTTAATAGACCTTAAAGATACTGGAAAAAATAAAAAACGATTAATCTTTCATGCACCAACTAGAGGTTTAATGGGATACACTAGCAGATTTCTTACTCTAACTAAAGGAACAGGAGTAATAAACAGAATATTCCATTCATATGGTAAATTTGAGGGAGATATGGAAGGTAGAAGAAATGGTGCATTAATCTCTATGGAACAAGGAAAAGCAGTAGCATTTGCAATTTACAATCTACAGGCAAGAGGAGAAATGTTTGTTACTCACAATGATCCAGTTTATTCAGGCATGATTGTTGGATTGTCACCTAAACCTGGTGATATGATTATAAATGTTATGAAGGGTAAAAAACTTACAAATATGAGGACGCAAGGAACAGACGAAAATGTTGTTTTAACTCCTGTAAGAAAGATGTCTATCGCTGAACAATTGAGCATGTTAAATTCTGATGAAGCACTAGAAATTACACCAAATTCATGCAGATTAAGGAAAGCTGTACTTGATCCTCATGAGAGAAAAAAACTCTCTAAATTATCAGAAGCTTCTTAAAAAAATTATTATTCAGATTTATTTTTGGTAAATGGCAGCCACTTTTCAAACGCTGATTTACTAGGTCCGTCATATGGAATTGAGTAAGAGTTTGTTCTTGTCAATACTTCAATACCTTTAGAGAAAACAAAAATAAAAACTATAACAAAAACAATTGTCATGATTTTAAATGGATCAAAATTTTTTGTCTTAAAAACACTAACAGCTTTTGCTTCAGCTCTATGAAATTGTTTAAACGTATAATAAACAGCAAATATTAAACCTATATGAGCGACATATGTCCCTGCCCAACCAAATGCAAAAGTGGCATATGAAAATACATATAAACTAAATACTGTTGTCCATATAAAACTTAAAACTAATAATATTTGTAGTCTCACAGTTTTGGGAAGAGCTCTTAAATCATTTTTACTATCGTCAAATAGTATATTCGCTGATTCTTTCATCCAATTTTTTATAGACATAATTTATATTTACAATTTTTATTCAGTATTAACAATCAACTAATTGTCCACTAAAAACATTTACTTCGTAACTTTATCCACAATATAAATTCCTAAAGCTACAGCAGGGCCTATCCCAAATGCAAATATTATAGTGCCCAAACCAACAGTTCCTCCCAAATACCAACCAGATATAACAGCTGAAATTTCTAAAGTAGCTCGAATTAAAGCAATAGGAAGTTGCGTTTTTTTTGTTAGACCTGTCATCAATCCATCTCTAGGACCAGGACCTAAATTTGCAATTAAGTATATGCCGCTTCCTAAACCGACAAGTAAAACAGAAAATACAGCAAGAATATATTTTGAAAAAGTAGCTAAAGGAGGATCAAAAAGAAAAAGCGTCAAATCAATTATGGCTGCTATAATTAAAATATTTAAAATTGTACCAATTCCTGGTTTTTGTTTTAGTGGAAACCAAAACCCTAAAACAACAATACTTATTATTAATGTAGATAAACCAATCGAAATATTTAATATGTTTGATAACCCTTCTGCAAGAACAGACCATGGAGAATTACCGGTCGTAGAAACTAATAAAAGGCCCTCACCCAACCCAAACAAAGATAAGCCAATACATAAAAGTAAAAAAGTTGTAAATTTAGGTTTTAAATTTAAAGGTTTTTCTGAGCTCCAGGATTTTGAGGGAATATTTTTAATGGTTAAAAACATAATTCTTTAGACTATTTATCTTTTAAACATAAAAATTCTATATAAAGTTCTGACAAGTTAGTTAAAATAATATGAAATAATGAGAAAATTCTTAGTAATATTATTAGTTTTATCTCCTCTTTTTTTACAAGCACATACTGATCACTATAAAAATTATTCAAACATAGAAATGGAGATATTTAAAGATGATGAAAAAATTGGAGAAAGTATTTTCACATTTAAAAAAGAAGAAAATAAATTTATTGTAAAAAATACAACCAATTTTGAAGTGAAATTATTGGGTGTTACAGTATTCTCTATAAATAGTAGAGGTACTGAAGAATATATTGGAGACCAATTAATTTCATTTAACTCAGAAACATTTCAAAACAATAAGAGAAAATATGTAAATTTAATTTTTGATGAAAAAAAAGAGAAGTTTATAATTGATGGATCATCATATAAGGGTGAGGCGGATAGAGAAAATATAATCGGCCATTGGTGGAATCATAGAATTTTGCAAACTGAAACACAAATAAGTCCATTATCTGGAAGTGTAAAAAAACAAAACATAGAATTTTTAGGAAAAGGAAAAATTAAACTTTATAATAAAGAATATGATGTAGAACATTTTAGACTTTTTTCTACCAACCCAAATCTATCTGATGATAAAAAATTAAATTTTGAAATATGGTACGATAAAAAAAAAGCATTGATTGTTAAAGTGGCTTATAAAAGAATGGGTCTATGGGAATATAGACTAAAAAAAATTCAATAATTATTTTCCCGCTACTGTCATTTGATTAATCAACAAAGTAGGAGCATTTGTTGAGTACTTCATCTCTAAATCATTTGCCAAAGTAATATTCTTAAACATTTCCTTAAAATTTCCAGCTATAGTTATTTCACTTACTGGGTAAGTTAATTCTCCATCCTCAACCATATATCCTGACGCTCCAACTGAGTAATCTCCTGTAATAATATTGCCTCCATGGCCTATAGTCTCTGTTATATATAGAAACTTTTTTTCTGAATTTAGCAAATCCTTAAAACTTAAGGTACCGTTTTCAAAATATAAGTTTGTTGTTCCTCCAGACCTACCATTAGATTTTAAATTTAACTTTTTACCATAATAAGTATCAATTAAATAATTTTTTAAAATACCATTCTCAACTAGTTTCAAAGAATTAGTTTCAACCCCTTCGCTATCAAAGTTTTGGGAACCTAATCCTTTTTCAATTTTTGGATCATCAATGATATTAATTGAATTTGGAAAAACTTCAGAATTGATTTGATCTTTTAAAAAAGAAGTTCCTCTTGCAATAGCACTCGCACTAATTGCACTTGCTAGTGTGCTTAATATTCCTTTGGAAATTCTTTTATCGAATATAACGCCAATTTTTTCACTCTTTATTTTTTTTGGACCTAACTTTTTTATTGCTTTGTCGGCAGCTATTTTTCCAATTTCTTCTGGGTTCATCATATCTTGCAAGAATCTTTTGCTACCAAACTCATAATCTCTTTCCATTGCACCGTTAATTCTTGATACAGCTACACATGAAGATGAAAAATTTGAGGTTTTGTATCCACCTAAAAAACCATTGCTGTTTGCGAGTATAAAATTATTTTTATTTTCGGTAAAACCAGCTTCAGTATTAACTATTTTTTCGTCCGTTGATGCTGTCTCTTCAACTTTTTTTAAAAATTCAATCTTTTTATCGTTTGGATAATGTGTTTCATCATAGAGATTAAGGTCTCTTATCTCTTTAGACATTAAATCTTTATCTGGTAATGAATTATTTTCATCTGATGGAGTAATTTTTGTAGCATCAATACAACGTTCTATTAGTTTTTCTAAGTTTGATTTAGATAAATCTGATGAATTAATGCTTGATTTTTTTTTCTCTATATAAGTAGTTAAATTGACAGCAAAACTATCTGCTCTATTTGACTCGTCTAACTTTTTGTTTCTAAAACTAACATTTTCTGAGACAGAGTGAATTACTTTTACACCCACATCTGTTGCTCCTAGTTTTTTAGAGTTTTCAATACAAAAAGACGCTATATCTTTTAAAAATTCCTGATCCCTTATCATTTAGATTAAAGTTTTGTTCCACCAACAGTCATCTTATTTATAAGAATTGATGGCTGAGCTACTCCTACTGGAACACCTTGTCCAGCTTTACCACATGTCCCAATACCTGGATCTAATTTCATATCATTGCCAACTAATGAAACTTCTTTTAAAATTGACGGTCCATCTCCAATTAATGTAGCGCCTTTGATTGGTGATCCTATTTTGCCATTATTGATTTCATATGCTTCCGTACAGTTAAAAACAAATTTTCCTGAAGTTATGTCTACTTGTCCTCCCCCAAAACTTACAGCGAAAATACCTTTATCAACTGAACTTATCATTTCATCTTGTGAATATTTACCTGACAACATCATTGTATTTCTCATTCTTGGTAAAACCACATGTTTATAACTTTCTCTTCTTCCACTACCTGTCGACTTAGTTCCCATCAGACGAGCGTTTAAACGGTCTTGCATATAGTTTTTTAAAATTCCATTTTCTATTAAAACTGTATTTTCAGTAGGCGTTCCTTCATCATCTATCGTTAAACTTCCTCTTCTTTGATGTAAGGTCCCGTCATCTACAATCGTAACTCCTTCGCTAGCTACTTGCTGCCCCATTAAACTATGAAATGCTGAAGTTTTTTTTCTATTAAAATCTCCTTCAAGACCATGTCCGATTGCTTCGTGAATTAAAATTGCTGGCCATCCAGGACCTAAAACAACTTTCATTTCTCCTGCTGGTGCTGGTTTACTTTCTAAATTCACATTTGCGATTCTAAAGGCTTCATCACAAACATCTTTCCAGCTTCCATCTTTTAGATAATCATCATAACTTTGTCTTCCTCCAACTCCATAAACACCTGTTTCTTTTTTTCCATCTTTTTCTAAAACAACTGAAACGTTGAATCTGACTAATGGTCTATCATCTTTCAAAATTTGATTATCAGACCTAATAATTTCTATTGATTTATGTTCACCTAAAAAATTTGCAGTTACTTGATTTACAATTGAGCCTTTTGATCTTAAATAGTTATTAACACTTTTCAGCAAATCTATCTTTGAATCGAAAGTCTTGCTTTCAATAGGATTAATATTTTCGTAATATTTGCTGTTAGTTTTAGGAATTTCATGGTTGTAGGTTCCTTTTTTTGACTTTAATGTATCTTTTAAATTATCGCTTGATTTTCTTAGTGACTCTTTTGAAATATCATTAGAATGAGAGTATGCAACAACTTCGCCTGTAACAGCTCTGAAACCATATCCTTGATCAGAATTATAAGTTGAACTCTTTATTTTATTATCATCTAAAACAATAGACTCAGATTTATGATTTTCTAAATATAATTCGCCGTCATCACAATTTTTTAAGGTTTCAGTAACAATTGCTTCAGCTTGTGATGTATCTATATCTGTTTCTTTGAAGAAATTTGACATTCGAAGAATGTAGTAGTGATTATTAATATATCAACTGCTTATTTGGCACATTTGTAAAAATAAAATATTCAAATATAGTTTAATTATGAAGGTTTTTTTCAACAATTCATGCAAAATCTGCAGGGCAGAAATTAATATTTATAAAAAAGAAAACATAGAAAATTTTAATTGGATAGACATAACTAAAAATAAAAATGCTGAATTAGAAACAAAAAAAACTGATAAAGAGCTTCTAAGAAGACTTCATGTAGAACAAGATGGAAAAATCTATGTGGGTATTGATGCTTTTTTACTTATTTGGAAAAGTATTCCAAAATACAAGTTTCTTTATAAATTTTTTAAACTCCCTGTCATTTACCAGTTATTTTATGTTGGATATGAAATTGTAGCGTTCTTTTTGTATTTAAAAAATAAACACCAACTAAACTAATGTTGAATAGCATATAAAATCTGGGTTACAAAAGATAAAAATATAAAAAAAGAGAAAAATAAAATAAAATACATAACTGTAACTGCTCTATTTCTCTTTCTTCTTAAAATAACAAATTTTTTATCATCAAGAAAAGAAATGTCTCTATCACCTGGCACTGGATAATCATAACTCCATCTCCATAAAGACGAACCAAATCTTTTATCTAGTTTATTGTAATAATTTACCCAGGCCAATGACCACATAAACATTAAAAATAAAAATGTTAAAGCTAAAAAAGTTGAGAACATAAATATATTAAATTATATTAAATTTTTTTTATATGTCTATCTGGGGAAGTTTAATTGGTGGGATGATCGGTTTTTCTTTAGGAGGACCGTTTGGGATGCTATTGGGTTCCTTAATTGGTGGAAAAGTATCAAGATCAAGATCAACATTTAAATCTTTTGCACAACCTCAACAAGTTTTTGCATTAGCTCTTATAGTATTATCAGCTAAACTGAGTAAAGCAGACGGTCAGGTTAGTAGAGAGGAATTAATAGCGGTAAAAGATAAACTCAAAATTCCAGAACATGAATTAGATCAAGTTGGAAAAATTTTTAATAAAGCTAAAGAAGAAAGCACTGGTTACGAACCATATGCAAAACAAATAGCTCAGATCTATCAAGGAAATATAAATGTGTTGGAAGAAGTCATTAATATATTATTTTATATTGCAGAAGCTGATGGAAATATAAGTGATCAAGAATTTAGAATGATACAACATGTTTCCCAATTATTTGGTCTTAGTGATGCTCAGTTCAATGGAATAGTTGAGGGTAGAAAATCATCAGATAAACTCAATCCATATGTGGTATTAGAGAGCAAACCTGATGATAATCTTACAGATATTAGAAAAAGATATTTAAAATTAAGTAAAGAACATCATCCTGACTTACTTCTAAGTAAAGGAGTTCCTCAGGAAGTTATTGAGGAAAGTAAAAAGAAAATGAGAGCTATAAATTCAGCCTGGGATCAAATCCAAAAGCTAAAGAGTAATTAAAATTGCTCAGATTCTGTCGAGCCTGCCATTGCTGTTGTCGAGCTCTTTCCAGAACTTATTGTATTGGAAACTGCATCAAAATAAGAAGTGCCAACTTCTCGTTGATGTTTAACACTGGTATATCCGTCTTTTTCTCTAGCAAATTCATTTTGTTGTATTCTAGAGTAAGCAGTCATACCTTCCTTTTTATACTTTTCTGCAAGCTCGAAAATAGCAATATTTTGCGTATGGAAACCTGCTAAAGTTATAAATTGAAATTTATATCCCATCATTCCAATTTTAGTTTGAAATGTTGCAATCTCATCATCAGATAAATGTTTCTTCCAATTAAATGATGGAGAGCAATTATAGGCTAACATCTTTCCAGGAAATTTTGCATGTATTGCATCAGCAAACTTTTTTGCTTCTTCTAAATTAGGTGTTGCAGTTTCACACCATATTAAATCTGCGTAAGGTGCATAAGCTAACCCTCTTGAGATTGCTTGATCAATACCATCTTTTACATAATAAAAGCCTTCAGGTGATCTTTCTCCTGTTAAAAACGGTTTGTCATTTTCATCAAAATCGTTTGTTATTAGTTTCGCAGCGTTGGCATCTGTTCTTGCAAGAATAATGAGAGGAACGTCGGCAATATCAGCTGCCAATCTTGCTGCTTTTAGATTTCGGACCATGGTTCCAGTAGGAACAAGTACCTTACCACCCATATGTCCACATTTTTTTTCACTAGCTAATTGGTCTTCAAAATGAACTCCGGCTGCGCCAGCTTTTATAAATTTTTTTGTTAGCTCAAATACATTTAACGGCCCGCCAAATCCTGCTTCACCATCTGCAATAATTGGCAACATGTAATCAGTTCTTTCGCTGCTATTCATATCTCCATCTGCTATTTCCATATGCTGAATTTGATCAGCTCTAATTAAAGAATTATTCATAGACTCAACTAATTTAGGTGCGCTGTCGTAAGGATATAAAGATTGATCAGGATACATTTCACCAGCACTGTTTGCGTCTGCTGCAACTTGCCAACCACTTAAATAGATCGCTTTTAAACCTGCTTTTGCATGTTGAACAGCTTGATTTCCTGATAAAGAACCAAGTGTGTTTACATATGGCTCTGTATTCAACAATCTCCAGAGTTTTTGAGATTGCTGTTTACACATTGAATACTCAATTTTAATGGATCCTCTTAGCCTTTCTACTTCATCTGGCTTATAATCCCTTTGTATTCCTGCAAATCTTTTCAACTCGTACGAGATTTTCTCGGCTGACATTATTCCCCCTTTATAAAAACTAATTCTTTTTACTTTTCGTTATATTCTTCTGTAAACTCATTCATTCCACTTGATCCCCAATCGCAGTGGTCATCTCTTAAATAAACCCCTCTGCTTCTATGCTCTTGGTGCTCTTGGTGATTTGTAGTTTGAGAACTAGTTTCATTGTTTTTTATAGTATTTTTGTCCATGTAAACTTTATAATTTACAATATTTACAAAATCCACAAAAAATGTTAAAATTCTAGTAAATACAATAAATTTTTTGTAAATAATAATTTACAAAGTTTACAAATAGTAAATGAGTCAAGTAGAATTAAACATTGGTCCAAAAATAAAAGCTTTTAGAAGACAGCTAGGTATGCAGGCAAACAAACTAGCCTCACAGCTTAACATTTCACCAAGTTATTTAGCTTTAATCGAGGGTGGTAAAAGAAAAATTGACGGGGAATTACTTTTAAAAATTTGTGAGGAGTTAAGCATCAACATTAGCGATCTAACAAATAAATCAGATATCAATATGGTCAACACAATTTCAGAATTGCTTGATGATCAACTTTTTGAAGATTTGGATATAGTTGGTCCAGAAGTTAAAGATCTAGCAAATAGTAATCCAAAAATTGGTAAAGCTCTAATAAGATTAGGAGACATTTTGAAAAAAAAAGATCATGAATTGGTTAACAAAATTGAAAAACTTTCAGGAAAAATTGTTGATAATAGAAAAAACTCATTTCCTGGAGAAGTAATTTCAGATTTTTTGCAAGAAAATAGAAATTTTTTTCCAAAACTAGAGGAATTTGCAAATCAAATCTTTGAACAAATAAAACAAAATAATAGAACAAGATATATTGCTTTATGTGATTATTTAAAATCAGAGTATAAAATTGAAGTACAAGATATAATTCCTGAAGAAGGAAAACCCTTTTCAAAAATTTATGATAACAAAAATAGAAAGTTGCTATTGTCTGATTATTTGTCTTTGGAAACAAAGAAATTAAATGCTGCAGCTCAAATTGCACAAGAGGGGGCTAGTGATATAATAAATTCTTATCTTGATACTTTTAATTATCCAAATGAAGAATCGAAAAAATTAACAAAAGTTGCTTTATTAAATTATTGTGGTGCAGCAATTTTAATGCCCTACAAATTATTTCATTATGAATGTAAAAAACTTAAATATGATTTAGAGTTATTGCAAAATACTTTTGCAACTTCATTCGAACAAGTCACACATAGAGTAACATGTTTGAACGATCCAAAATTACCTGGGGTTCCATTTCATTTTTTGAGAGTTGATGTAGCTGGTAATATTTCAAAAAGATTTTCATTGTCAGGTATAGAAATACCACGTTATGGTGGTGCTTGTCCTCGATGGAATGTATATTCGGCTTTTTCTAGACCTGGTGTTATACAGGCTGCAGTAAGTAAAATGACTAATGGTGAAAAGTATGTATGTATAGCAAGAACTGTTGAAAAAGGTATAGGAAGATATGGACAAAAAAAAAGTATGTTATCTATTGGACTTGGATGTGAAGCCAAATATGCAAGAGATTTTGTTTATACGGAAAACTTAGATTTGAATGATAAAAAATCAGAGATACCTGTAGGGGTTTCATGTAGAACTTGTGATAGACTGGATTGTTCTCAAAGAGCTTTTCCACCATTGCATAAAAAATTTGATGTAGACATTAATTCTAGAGGAGTATCTGTATATGTCAGTGATTAAAAAATATGTAAATTTTATAATTATATTTTTATTTGTAAGTACAAATAATGTGTATTCAGACAATTTAAATATATTGTTTAAAGAATTGCTTAATGCAAAAAATTTACAACAAGCAGAAAAGCTAGAGGATCAAATTTGGAATAAATGGACAAGACATCCAAACAATGATTATCTGACGAACAAATTAGAGAACGGAACTTATTCCATGTACCATCAGCAATATAGAATGGCATTAAAACTATTTACAGATGTGATTAATGAGGACCCAAAATGGGCGGAGGGTTGGAATAAGAGAGCAACATTACTATTTATATTGGGGGATTATGAGAAATCGTTAGATGATATTGAAAAAGTTTTAAATCTAGAGCCAAGACATTTTGGAGCATTATCAGGACGAGCGCAAATATACTTAAGCTTAAAGGAATATGAAAAAGCAGTTGATGACTTGAGAAAAGCAAAATCTATTTATCCATTAATCAAAAGTGGAGAAAATATAAAGTTAATAGAAAAAATTATCAAAGACCAACAAATTTAATTGTCCTTAGATCTTTTTTTTGCAATCAGCTGGGTTAATGAATCTACCATTAAATCTGAGGCTTTAAAAATTTCTTTTGGTTTAAATTCATGTGAAATATTTTTTTCTTCATTTGTTTTATCTTCAATGACTATACCTTCATCTGGAGAATTATTTTTAATATAAATTAGTATTAACCACTCATCATCAATTGTCTCATCCCATTTTATAAATATCTCTCCAGTTTCGAATCTTCTGTCTATGCATCTCAAGATAGACATATGTTTAGTTATATATCTTTTATTAAGTTGAAAAACTAAACTATTCGCACTTCTGTAAAAGCTTTCAAGTGCAAACTCAATTTTTTGCCTAGCTAAAGTATACTCCCTTTCTCTTTGAAGTAATTTTGCTCTATCGTCTCCTTCTTGTGTTTCTACGCCTAACGCTTCAACTCGTTCTCTTATTTTCTGATCTCTTATTTGTTGATATTTTAATTTTAGTTTTTCGATACGCTCTTGTAATCCAGAATAATCCTCTCTCTTTTCTCTTAACGCTAATTTTTCTAGTTGTTCTAATTCTTTTACCTCTCTTATTCTAAACTTTTCTATTTGCTTTTCTAATTTTAATTCTTGTAAAAATTTCTTTTGTCTCTCCGCCTGCTCTTTTCTTAGTATAGCCTGTTCTTTTCTTAAGAATAATTTTATATCTTTTGCTCTTTCTCTTTCTAATTTTTGTTCTTGTTTTAATTGGATTTCTTTTTCTTTTAAAAAGGCTAACTCATCTGCTTTCTTCTTTTTTTCAATTTCGATTTTTTCCTTTTCTGCTTGCTCAATTTTCTCAAGTTTAATTTGCCTTTTTTCCTCAGCTCTTATTTCTTTAAAACGAATTAATCTAAATTCTATACTTTGAAAAAATTTTTGTATTAATTTATCAACCGCCAGTAAATTAAAACTAAATTTGAAAGAAAACTTATTTTTTAAATCTTCCTCAAGTCTGACCGTTCTTGAAATAATACCCTTTTCAGTACTTGTCTTTAACTTAACTTTTTTTATTTTTTTTCTTCGATTTGATCTTTTTGTTATTTTTTTTTTTAATTTTGATTTGATTTTTTTTTTTGATTTTTTAACTTTTATTTTTAGACTTTTTTTTTTAGTTTTTTTTTTCTTTTTTTTCATTTAAGAAATACAGCTTTATCAGCTAATTTTTAATAAATATAGTCTCTAGTATTAGGAACAGATCTAATATCTTTAGTTAGCTGAAGTTGAAATACTACTTGATCTCCCCATTTAAAAGCCATTTCACAACTTGTAAGATAAAATTCCCACATCCTTAAAAATTTTTCATCAAACATTTCTAAAACTTGATCTTTTTTTGATAGAAATCTTTCTTTCCAATTTCTTAAAGTGTGAGCATAGTGCATCCTTAAAATCTCTATATCTGTAGCTATAAGTCCAGAATCCTCTATTGGCCTCGCTATTTCGCTTAAACTAGGGGTATATCCACCAGGAAATATATATTTTGTTATCCAAGGCTGTGGGTCTCTAGGTGGTAGATTTGATCCAATTGTGTGTATCAAAGCTACTCCATCCTTTTTTAACATTTGAGACACTCTATTAAAATAGGTTTGATAAAATTTTTTTCCAACATGTTCAAACATTCCAACACTGACTATCCTATCAAATTTTTCATTCAATTGTCTGTAATCTATTAACTTAAATTCAACTTGATTATCTAAATTTAATTCTTTAGCTTTTTCTTGACTATATTTTAATTGATTTTCCGAAAGTGTAATTCCAGTAACCGAAGCTTTTGTTTTTTTTGCAATGTCAATTGCAAGTGTTCCCCAACCAGATCCAATATCTAAAACTTTTTGGTTAGGTTGTATATGAAGTTTTTTTATTATGTGATCAATTTTATTTTCTTGGGCAGTTTCCAAAGTATCATTCTCATTTTTGAAGTATGCACATGAATATTGTCTTTTTTTATCAAGAAACAAATCATATAATTTTTCTGAAATATCATAATGGTGTGCAACATTTTTTTTAGATTTAACAATTTTATTAAAACTTGTTAAATATTTTAAAGTTCCCTTTATTTTATTTAATGTCTTTCCATAAATATTAATATCTGCTCTTCCAATATTTTTAAAAGCTATATCAAGAAATTCCGTCAAGGTTCCATTTTTTAATCTTAAAGAGCCATTGGTATACGCTTCACCAAAATATAAATCAGGATGGAAAAGTAATTTTTTATGCAAACTTTTGTCTAACAATTGTAATTCTATAGGAATTTCTTTCAAAGGCTTTCCTATAACATATCTGTTAGAATTATAATCTATTAAGATAAAGCCATCTTCTTTGAATAAATCATTTAAAAAATTTATAAGTTTCATTATGCTGCTTTTAAGTGCTTAAAGTCAAAATCAAGCTTTTGAAGTTCATCAAAAAATATTTTTTTTTCGTTTTCATTTAATAACTTCAATGGTGGAATTAAATTCTGGTAGTCCTGATCAATTTGCGCCATAAAAGTATGTAATCCAGAGATTAAATTAAATTTATCGAAAATGCTTCTTACTAAACACAACTTTTCATTTGAAGATTGATCTGATCCATTTTGAAATTTATCGTAAACATCTCTTGCCAAAATTGAAGTAACATTTGTTGTTGCTGTAATTATTCCAGAGCAACCTAATTCGAGTCCTTTCAATAATTTTGATTCTGAACCTGGCATTACTGAAAAATTATCTATTTTCAAATTTTCATACAAATTATAAGAACTGTCTTTTACTCCAACTATTTGACTTGGAAATTTTTTTACTAGCTCTTCAACACAATCAATACTAAATTTATATCCTGAGAGTTTTTCGAAATTATATAAAATTATTTTACATTCATTAATTTCATCTATAATTCTTGAGTAAAAATTAATCACATCGTAATCGCTATACTTATAATAGGCAGGGGGCATAATTAAAAATTTATTAAACCCATTTGATTTGGCTATTTTTATCAAATTAATATTATCAACTAGCGAATTAAGACCGGTTCCAATTATAAATTTATCCTTATAATTACTTTTTGGTAACAAATTGATTAATTGAATTTTTTCCGAAAGAGATATGAGTTGTGATTGTCCAGTACTTCCAAAAAAAACTACTCCATGGCAACCTTTGTCGATTAGATTTTCTGCATATTTAATCGTTTTTTCACTATTTAACGCCAGATTTTTATCTAATACTGACAATGTAGCTGCATATATTCCATTAATCATAACTTAATTATATGACTATAATTATAGAATAGATTTAAGAAAAAAATAATAAAAAAATATATTCTAAATACTTATGAAAGTTTGTGTTTATCTTAGCTATATAGGTCTTGGAGCAAATTTGTTACATCTAAGTTATTTACATCAGTTATCTGAAAAGTTTGGACCTATAACAGTTTTTACGTTATGCAAGAATTTGTCGGATGCATTGGAGGATGATCCTAAAATTAAAGAAGTAATAGTAATAGATAAAAAATATAATAAATTTAAAAATATATTTAGTTTTTCATCGGAATTAAAAAAATTCAATTTTGATAAAATATTTATTTATTATCCAAGTCCTAGAATATTCATCGCGTGTAAGTTAGCTGGAATAAAAGATATTTATCACTATCCTTTATTTAAAAAGAAAAATCTTCATTTAATCAACGCAGCACAAAAGTTTACTGAGAGTGTATTAAACATAGAGAAATGTCAAACATACACAAAAATTCACATAAATGAAAATAAACTTAAAAGTGTCTCAACTTATTTTGATAAATCAAAATTTAACATTGTAATAGGGGCTGGATCTTCAGGTCCAACAACAAAATGGGGCACTGATAATTACTCAAATCTAATAAATGAGTTAAATAAACTAAATAAATTTAATTTTTTTATTTTGTGTGGTCCTAATGAAAAATTAATTGCTCAAGAAATAATGGATAAAGTTGAAGGAGATAATATTACAGATCTTAGTAACAAAAATATCTCGGAAGTAATACCTTTTATAGCTTCTGCAGATATGTATGTGGGGAATGATTCATTTGGTTCACATATTTCATCACAATCTGGCAAACCAAGCCTTGTGATTTTATTGGACTCACCAAAAGCATATACGGATTATACTCCTAATCATATTAGAATTATTCCTGAAGGATATAATGTTAATAATATTACACATGGAAGTGAAATTGATCCAAATTTAATTAAGGTCGAACAAGTGTACAAATCAATACTAAGTTATACTTAAACAACCGATTTTAAGACTGTGTCTTTGGCTTGGTTCACTAAAGTAGCAATATTATTTAATTCTGGACTTCTATCTGGATGAATTTTTTTCATAATTTTTTTATAAGAATTCATCACTTCATCTTTTGTATATTTTTTTTTGGGATCTAAATTTAAAATTCTATATGCTTCATCTAAACTCATATTCTGAGATGACATATTTTGATTAAATTGATTAAAATTAAATCTGCCAGAATTTTTTAAAACTCTAAAAAGTCCCCATAATCTAAATAGCTGAAATAAAGAAATACCTGCTTTCGTTTTAATTAAAGGCAAAATAGCCAACATAAATGGTAAGGAAAATATATATCTTCCTGCATATGCCATTATTACCGCTAACAATATTGAAGAAATTATAATAAATGTTCTTACAAATTTTGATATTTTTTTTGTTGAGGTTTTGGCAAACCAATTGAGTAAAATATAAAGAATTATAAAGATTATTAGTATTGCAAAAAAAATATTCATAAATTAATTAAATTTAAATGAAAATACCACAGCTTAAAAAAAAACCAGAATTAAAATCTTGTCACAACGTAACTTGGGAAGACGATTATAGTTGGATACATCAGGAAAATATACTTGAAGTATTGAAAGATAGTTCCAAATTATTGCCAGAGGTGAGAAAATATCTTGAAGATGAAAATGATTATTTTAGTCATCAAATGTCAGATACAAAAGAAATTCAAAAAGTTTTATTCGATGAGATTAAAGGAAGAATTAAACTTGATGATGAGTCTCTTCCATTCAAAGATGTAAGATATAGTTACTGGACAAAAACAACAACAAAAGGAAATTATTCTATAAAGTTAAGAAAAAAAATTGATTCTGATGAAATAGAAGAAATTTGGAATGGTGATTTAGAAAAAGCAAAGCTTAAAACAGAATATTTTGGGCTTGGAGACTTAGAAGTTAGCTATAATGATAAATTACTAGCTTATTCATTAGATTTAAAAGGATCTGAATATTACACCATACATATAAGAGATATTAAAAGTCGAGAGCAAGTTGGTGAAAAAATTGAAAATACAAGTGGTGGAATAACATTTAGCTTAGATGACAAATATATTTTTTACTCTAAGCTTGATGACAATCACAGACCAAGAGAAATTTACAGGCATGAAATTGGAACTCCTACTAATAAAGATATTCTTATATTTAAAGAAGAAAGTGAAGCATTTACTGTAGGAATAGGTCTTAGTTCTGACGAAAAGTATTTTTTTATTACGTCATCTGATCATAATACGTCCGAACAGTATTATTTTAAAGCAGATGAAATAATTCCAAAACCAAAATTAATTGATAAAAGAAAAAGAGGGATAATATATTCTGTTAATTCATGGAATGGTAATTTTTACAAACATACAAATGAAGATGCAGAAGATTTTAAGATCGAAAAGACAAATGATCTAGAAAAAAAGGAGTGGGAAATATTTATACCTGCACGAGAAGAGGTTTTAATTGGAGGATTAATTTTTTTAAATGATTGGATTATAAGATCTGAAACTTCTAATGCATTATCAAAATTAATATTAAGAAATCCAAAAAATGATGAAGAAGAAGAAATATTTTTTTCAGATGAAAAAGTTATTGTTCCTGGTGTGTCGTTAAACCAAAGAGATAGAAATACTGATACCGTTTATTTATCATATTCATCACCAAAAACTCCTGGAAGGACTTACCTATACAATCTTAAAACAAAAGAAAAAAAATTAGTTAAAGAACAAGAGATTCCTAGTGGCCATAATTCTGATGACTACATAGTTGAAAGATTAGAGTGTACCTCTCATGACGGAAGAATGGTTCCTATAACTATAACAAGACATAAAAAAACTAAATTAGATGGATCTGCAAAATTATTATTATATGGGTATGGATCTTATGGTAGTTCTATGTCACCAAGTTTTTCTTCAACCAGAATAAGTTTAATTGAGCGAGATATTATATGGGTAACTTCTCATATTAGAGGTGGTATGGAAAAAGGAATGAAATGGTGGAAAGAGGGAAAATTATTAAACAAGAAAAATACATTTGAAGATTACATTGCTTCTGCAAACTTTTTAATTGAAAAAAAGTTTACGTCTAAAGGTAATATTATTGGAATGGGCGGATCAGCCGGAGGTCTTTTAATGGGAGCCGTTGTTAACCAAGCGCCTGATTTATTTTTGGGTATTGTTATGGCTGTTCCTTTCGTTGACTCGTTGACCACGAACTTAGACCATTCGTTGCCATTAACAGTCGGCGAATTTGATGAATTTGGAAATGCCAAAGATAAAAAAGAACACTTTGATTACATATTTTCATATGCACCTTATAACAATATTAAAAAGATGGATTACCCAAACATTTTGATAACAACAAGTCTAAGTGATAACAGGGTATTATTTGATGAGCCAGCAAAATTTACTGCAAAATTAAGGGATTACAAAACTGATAATAATTTACTTTTATTAAAAACAGAAATGAATGCAGGTCATGGAGGGAAATCTGGAAGAGATGGAGCAATTGAAGAGATTGCAATTGACTACGCATTCGCTTTGAAAATAGCTGGAAAATTAAACACTTGATCTTGAATTATCAAAATTAATTACCATATGAACCTTGTTAGTCGCCTAATGGGGCTAGCAATAAATAAACTTGCTTAATTAAAGGAGGATAATATGACAAGTAAGGATCTATCAATTTTCAACTCACTTCGGCCTTTCTCAATTGGTTTTGACGATATGTTTGACCAATTCGAAAGCATGTTGGGCAATGGTGGTTTAAGTATGCAATCAAACTACCCGCCTTACAACATAAGAAGAACTGGCAAAGATAACTACTCAATTGAAGTTGCTTTAGCTGGTTTTAGCAAAAAAGATGTTGAGGTAGAGTTTGAAGATAATCTATTAACTGTAAGAACTAAACAAGTTGATAGAAGTGAAAACAAAAACCAAGATGGAGAGATAATCCACAAAGGTATATCGCAAAGACAATTTGCAAGATCATTTACAATTGCTGATGATGTAAAAGTGAATGGTGCAGAGTTAAAAGATGGTCTTTTAACAATTGCATGTGAAAGGATTATTCCAGACCATAAAAAAAAGAAACTTATTGAAATTAAATAAGTACCTTGCTTGTGGGGCTAGTCCCCACAAGACTAAATGCATCCGCTAGAGCTAAATCCGATAATAACCCCTGATGCATTCACCTCAAATTTTCTTTCACAAGGAATTCCATATTTTTTTGTTTTGTAGATAAGCATTTCATTTCCGAGTTCATTGACAAAATCTTCTGAAGGTGAGCCTAATTCTAATCTCATCTCATTAACTTCTTTTCCAACAAATTGACCAAATTTTTCATTCTCTTTTTCAGCCACTTCATCAGATTTCTTTTTAATTGTCTGGCATCCAGTTAAAAAAATTATTGTTAAAGTGATAAACAGAGCAATAAATTTTTTTGATAAAGTATTATTTTTAAAAGCAATAATCATTAATACATACCTAAAGTTGAATTATGTTAACAATTTGTTCAAAACTTTCATTAAATTGTTTGAATTTAATACAAATTTGAAAAGATAGGAAATTTTAAAGATTATTAAGTTATTGATTTATTATATTAAAGAAATGTTATGGCAACAGACTTAAGAATATCAAATATATCAAAAATATATCCAGGGTGTATAGCTAATGATAATGTATCTCTTCAATTTAAAAGTGGAAAAATATACGCGCTATTAGGAGAGAACGGAGCTGGAAAATCTACATTAGTAAAAATTTTGTCTGGTGTAATAAGCCCAGATAATGGTGAGGTTTTTTTAAATGAAAAAAATTTAAAATTAAGCTCTCCACTCGATGCCAAAAAAAATAAAATTGGAATGGTTTTTCAGCATTTCAATTTATTTGAAACTTTATCAGTATTTGAAAACTTAAGTATAGATGCAAATGAAGATAACAAAAGTTTAAGGGTAAGAATAAACGAAATATTTAAAAAATATAACTTTAGTATTGACCTTGATGTTCCTGTATTAAATTTATCAGCAGGACAAAAGCAAAAAGTTGAGATTATAAGATGTCTTTTAAGAAGCCCTAAAGTTCTAATCATGGACGAGCCTACATCTGTTTTGACTGAGCAAGAAACAGAGGAATTATTTATATCCTTAAAAAAATTCTGTGATGAAGGAATATTAATTATTTACATTACTCACAAACTAAAAGAAGTTTTGTCTTTATGCGATGAAGTTGCAGTAATGCGAAAAGGTAAGGTCGTATCTGTTAGCCAAACACAAAATGAAAGAGTTGAAACTCTCGCAAATAAGATGGTTGGTCAAAAACTAGCGAAAATTAAGAAAAAAATTAATATTTCTAAAAATAAAGACGAGATATTTAAAGTAAAACATTTAAATTTTTATAGCGATGATCCTTTTGAAACAAATTTAGTTAATCTTAATTTTTCTGTAAAGAAAGGAGAATGTTTGGGTATAGCAGGTATTTCTGGCAATGGTCAAAACGAACTCTTTCAAATTTTGAGTGGAGAAATAATTACACCTAATACATCAATCATTTTTCGAAATAAGGAAATTGCTAAACTAAATCCAAAGCAACGACGAGAGTATTTAATGGCTTTTTCTCCTGAAGATAGAATATCTCAAGCAGCTGTACCTGAATTAAAAATATATGAAAATGTAGCTTTAAATAATTTCAAGTCATCAAATTTTTTTGAAAAAGGTTTGGTAAATGAAAGAAAAATTAAGGATCATTCAAAGAAAATATTATCAGACTTCTCGGTAAATACAGACAATGTTGAATTAAAAAGTCAATTTCTATCGGGTGGAAATTTACAAAAACTTATTTTAGGGAGAGAGTTAATTACAGCTCCAGAATTATTAATTTGTTACAATCCAACATGGGGGCTCGATGTAGGTGCAATCAATTATATTCATGAAACACTTATAAAAATTAATGATCAAGAAAAATCAACGATTTTAATTTCTACAGATACGGAGGAGTTATTAAAACTCAGTGATAGAATTGCAGTTATTTACAAAGGCAAGCTTTCAAAAATAATGCCTTCAGAGGAAGTCACTCCAGAAAAATTAGGGGTTCTAATGGGAGGAGGTTCCATTGATTAAAATTGAAAAAAGAAATGATGTGCCAATGGCATTATATTTTTTTACTCCTTTTATTGCAATCATACTTACAATTTTAGGTGGTGGTATAATTTTTTATATTTTAGGTTTTAATCCAATAGAAGCACTTAAGTTTTACTTTATAACTCCAATTTCAAATTTATATGGATTCAGTGAATTGCTACTCAAAGCAACCCCCCTATGCTTAATTGCTATTGGTTTATCATTTTGTTTTAAAAGTAATAATTGGAATATTGGCGCAGAAGGACAATTAACGTTTGGTGCGATTGTAGGAGGAGGAGTTGCTCTTTTATTTTATAATCAAGAAGGTTTTTATATACTGCCTTTAGTTATACTTGCTGGAGCAATCGGAGGGATGATCTTTGCACTTATCCCAGCAATCCTTAAAACATATTTTAATACAAACGAGATTTTAGTTAGTCTTATGTTGGTTTACGTTTCAAAGCTACTCCTAGATTACTTGGTAGTTGGGCCATGGAGTAATCCTGAAGGTTTTAACTTTCCTGAAACAAGACAATTTAGTGACTCATCTAGAATGCCATTATTATTTGAGGGTTTGAGAATTCATGCTGGTATTTTTTTAGCTCTCGCAGCAGTTATGCTGAGTTGGTTTATTCTTTATAAAACCTATTTAGGCTTTCAGATTAAAGTATCTGGTCTAAGTTTAAAAACTGCTAAGTATGCTGGGTTTAAAGGAAAAACTATGATTTTGGTTGTTTTTATGATTAGTGGTGCTTGTGCGGGATTAGCTGGAGTTGGTGAAATTACTGGACCTATTGGACAGCTGCATAGAATGATATCCCCCGATTACGGTTTTACAGCAATTATTGTCGCCTTTTTAGGTCGTCTTAATCCTTTCGGCATAATTTTTGCATCTTTGGTTGTTGCATTGACATACCTAGGTGCTGAAACGGCTCAAATTTTTTTACAAATACCAAAATATACCGGCCAAGTCTTTCAGGGTATGATCTTATTTTTTTTACTCGCATCTGATTATTTGCTTTTTTTCAAAGTTAAAATTTTAAATTTAAAAAAAAATGAGCTTAGACATTAGTTTTATAGGAATTCTGATAGGATCAATAATGGCTTCATCAGTGCCATTAATACTTGCTGCGTCAGGTGAATTGATTACTGAAAGATCGGGTGTTTTAAATTTAGGTGTCGAAGGGATGATGATAATCGGAGCAATATCTGGTTTTGCCTTAATGGTAATAACAGATAACCTTTTTATAGCAATCATAGGCTCTATGTTATCAGGAGTTATAATCTCACTAATCTTTGGATTTTTAACGCAATCTCTTCTTACAAACCATGTTGCAACAGGTTTGGCTTTAACTATTTTTGGCATTGGTTTATCTGCAATGTTAGGAAAAAATTTTGTTGGTATCCCTGGAAAAGATTTTCCAATTTTATTTTCAAGTTTAAGAGAAAGTATTCCGTTTTTTGGTCCAATATTATTTGGACACTCTATAGTTTTATATTTTGCTTTTGCTTTACCATTTTTAACTAATTATTTTTTGAAAAAAACTAAATTAGGTTTAGTTGTTAGAGCTGTTGGTGATTCGCCTGTTTCGGCATCTAATCAAGGTATAAATGTTATTCTAGTTAGATACTGTTGTATTCTTTATGGAGGAGCTATGTGTGGCTTAGCAGGTGCATATCTATCTTTAATATACACTCCCCAGTGGATTGAAAATATGACAGCTGGAAGAGGATGGATAGCTTTGGCTTTGGTTGTATTTGCAACCTGGAGTCCTATAAAAGTTTTAATTGGTGCTTTAATTTTTGGTGGGATTACAATTCTACAATTACATATGCAAGCAATTGGGTTTAGAATACCGGTTCAATTTTTAAGTGCATTACCTTATCTGATGACAATAATAGTTTTAGTTGTAATCTCTCGTGACAGTAGAAAAATAAAACTGAATACCCCAACTTCCTTAGGAAGAATATTCTATAAGGAAAAGTAATGTTAGCTATTCGAAAATAATTATTTTTTTTTTTTGAATTTTGATTAACTTGAAGCTTCACAAAAAAAATTTAGAGGGGAAATTCAAAATGTATAAAAACTTTTTTAGATATTTAATTTCTGCAATTTTTCTACTTGGGTTTAGTGTAAACTCAAATGCAGATTTTAAAGTTGGTTTTGTCTATGTTGGCCCAACTGGTGACCATGGATGGACATTTCAACATCACGAAGGTAGAAACGCTGTAGAGGCAGCTGGAATAAAAACAACATTTGTTGAAAGTGTTCCAGAAGGTGCTGACGCAGAAAGAGTAATAAGACAACTGGCTCAATCTGGCCACGACTTAATTTTTACAACTAGTTTTGGATATATGGATCCAACTAACAAAGTTGCAAAAGATTTTCCAAACGTAAAATTTGAACACGCAACAGGTTATAAAAGAGAGCATTCAAATGTTTCTACTTATTCTGCAAGATTTTACGAAGGAAGAACTCTTTTAGGCCATATTGCTGGAAAGATGACCAAAACTAACACAATTGGCTATATTGCATCTTTTCCAATTCCCGAAGTAATAAGAGGAATTAACGCAATGACTCTTGCTGCACAAAAGGTCAATCCAAATATTAAAACTAAAATTGTATGGGTGTTTACTTGGTACGATCCAGGTAAAGAAGCTGAAGCAGCGCAAGCTTTAATCGATCAAGGTGCAGATGTAATTATGCAACATACAGATAGTACGGCACCAGTTCAAACTGCAGAGAAAGCAGGTGTATGGTCATTTGGTCAAGCAAGTGACATGCAGAGATTTGCTCCTAAATCAATTTTGACTTCAATTATTGATGATTGGGCACCATATTATGTCGAAAGAGCTATTGCCGCAAGGGACGGTACATGGAAACAACAAGATACATGGCATGGATTAAAGGAAGGTATGGTAGCTATGGGACCATATAATTCTGCAATGGGTGCTGACTTAGTTAAAGAAGTAGAGCAGCTTCAAAAAGACCTAGCATCTGGAAAAGTTCATTCTTTCACAGGTCCTATATATGACCAAAAAGGTAATATATTAGTTGCCGAAGGAAAAGTTGCTGATGATGGAATGTTGGCTGGAATGAGTGTTTATGTAAAAGGTGTTGAAGGAGATATTCCAAAATAATTTTCAAAAAAAAATTAAAAAGGCCAACTATATAAGTTGGCCTTTTTTTATGAATGTTTTTTCTTTAAGCCATTAATATCTATTTCATCATAATATTCTGAAGGTTGAACTATCCAAGGATCTCCATCTAATAAAATTGGACAAAAATCTGGAGTAAAAGAAGAGGATTTTTTTTTCCAAAGACAAGCTGTTTTTATTTCTTGAATATGATTTTTCACTGGAGCATAATTTTTTAACCATTTAATACTTTCATTTAGAGTAAGTCCAGTATCAGATAAGTCATCAACTAATAAAACATTTTTAAAGTCTTCATTTTTAGCTATTGAGCTTATGTCTCTTGCAAAAATAAGTTCGCCCTGTTTATTTTCTACGGTTTCTCCAGAATAACTTTGAATAACAACATAAGCAGTGGGCAATTTAAATATTCTTGATAGCATATCAATTATAGGTGCTGCACCCCTCATTATTCCTACTAAAACAGATGGTTTGTAATTTTTTTCAATTGTAAGAGCTAACTTTTCAACTGCTAATTTATAATCTTCATAATTGATTATTAATTTTTCTGCCATAAAATTTGGTAACATAAAAAAAAAAAATTAAAAAGGAGAATTATGAAAGGTTATTGGATTGCAACTTACAGTGAAATTAAAGACCCTGAGAGAATGAAAAAATATGCAGATAAAGCAAAGGAAGCTGTATTAAAACATTCTGGAAAAATTTTAGCTCGAAGTGCTAATAACATTGCACTAGAGGGTAGAGAAATGGTTAGAATAGCACTTGCAGAGTTCCCAGACGTGGAAACTGCCAAAAAATGCTACGATTCTGAAGAATATGTTGAGGCAAGAACATATCTTAAAGATAATGTAATTAGAGAACATATGATATTTGAGGGAATGGAATAACTTAAAAAAGGGGCAAATATGAAGGCATATTGGGTGAGTTTGTATACAGAAATTTCAGATCAAGATAAGCTAAAAAAATATGGTGAAAATGCAATACCAGTTATAAAAAAATTTGGTGGTACTCCTGTAGTTAGAGGAGGCAAACTAAAATATTATAGTGGTGACAAAATATTAAGGACCGTCATTTGGGAATTTCCCAGTTATGACATGGCCATATCTTGTCATGACTCAGAAGATTATTTAAAAGCTTGGTCTTATGCTGAACAAACTACAAAAAGACATATGTTTATTGTGGAGGGTGCTAATACTGAATAGTATCGTCATCAATAGAACGCCACAAATACCAAGTGGCAACAGAGCAGTATGGAGAAAATCTTTTTTCAAGCTTTTTCACAAAAGTTTCAGGTGGAAAATATTTTTTTTTATAGTTGTTTGATATTGCTCTTAATAACCCAATATCCTGAACTGGCCAGATATTAGACCTATTATAAGTAAATAACAAAATCATCTCTGCTGACCATCTTCCAATTTGTCTTAAAGTTGATAGGTATATAATTGCTTCTTCATCGCTCATTTTCGAAATTAATCTTGGATTAAAACTTTTATCTTTAAATTTTTGAGACATTTCCAAGATACCCTTTATTTTTTGACGACTAAGACCGCATTTTTTAAGTTGTGATGTTTTAAGCTTTGAAACAATTTTTGGATTAATTTTTTTTTTACATGCCAATTCAAATTTTTTGAAGACAGAGTCTGCAGCAGCAACACTTATTTGTTGTCCTATTATACTTTTGCACAAAGAATAAAAGACATCTTTTCTAGTAGTTAAATTATTATCTTTATATTTTTTAATCAATGATCTCATAACACTATCTTTTTTTGAAAGATATGTTCTGGCTTTTTTCCAATATGTCGGTGCCTTACTCATTTCTACTTACCGTTACTTGTTTATTTAAATATATTTCTCTTCGAAATATAATGATTGATGATATTATTACCAGTGAAGCACCCATCAGTGTTTTAATTGTGGGAATTTCATCCCAAATAAAATATCCAAAAGATATTGCAAATATTAACCCTAAATATTTAAGAGGTGTAACCAGAGAAACCTCGGATAATTTATATGATTGACTTAATAATAAATTAGCTGTCCCTCCCAACAAGCCAATTGTACATAATAGTAAGAAATCATTGAAAGTTGGCATGATCCACCCAAATGGTATTGATAAAACTCCAACAATTGTAATTGCAAAAGAAAAAAAGAATGAGATCAACCAGACTGGTTCTGTGGATGAAAGTTTTCTAATTGTAATTGCAACGTAAGACATTCCAATACAAAAGATTATTGGAAATATGTAATAAATATTTAAGCTAGAAAATCCTGGTTGGGTAATTACTAAAACACCAATAAAACCAACAAATACTGCAGCCCATCTATATACTCCTACTTTCTCACTTAGTAAAAATATTGATAACAAAGTTGTAAATATAGGTGCAGCAAATGAAATACTTGTCACTGTTGCAAGTGGTAGGTTTCTTAGTGCCAAAAATATTGCAGCTAAAGCTATCAGTCCTGAACAACATCTAATTAAATGTAATCCTGGTCTATTTGTTTTGTAAAAATCTCTAAATCTTGTCTTAGGAACTAAAAAAATTATTGGCAAAATACCAAATAGGCCTCTAAAGAACATTACCTGTCCAATTGGATAATCTGATGACCACTTGACTATTACATCCATAAATGAAAAGGCACATATTGATAAAAACATGTAAAAAAAGCCTAATTGATTTTTGGAAAGCATGATAATAACTTTAGATTAATTAAAATTTTTAGCAATGGAAATAGCAACTTTAGCACTTGGATGTTTTTGGGGACCCGAAATAAAATTTAGCAAGTTAGATGGAGTAATAAATACAGAGGTTGGATATTGTGGAGGTAATACTGAGAAGACATCTTATAAAGAAGTATGTTATGGTGACACCAATCACGCAGAAGTAGTTAAAGTTGAATTTGACAATAATAAAATTTCTTATGAGGAAATAATAAGAAACTTTTTTGAATTTCATGATCCAACTACTTTAAACCGGCAAGGTCCAGATGTAGGTACTCAGTATAGAAGTGAAATATTTGTTCATGATGAAAATCAAAATAAAATCGCTAACAAAGTATTGAAAGAAATTAATGAAAAATTTAAGGGTAAAATCGTTACCAAAATATCAAAATCAAAAAATTATAACAAAGCCGAAGATTATCATCAGAAATATTTGGAAAAAAGTTTCTAATGTCACTTATATCAACTGAGTGGCTAGAAAAAAATCTCTCAAATGTAAAAATAATTGATGGGTCTTGGCATATGCCTGCAACAAATAGAAGTGGTAAAGAAGAATTTAATAAAGAGCATATACCAAATGCAATTTTTTTTGATATTGACAAAAATTCTAATAAATCAACTGACATACCACATATGTTAACGGATATTAGTTCGTGGGAAAATATACTATCATCTATGGGCATATCTAACGAAGACGAAATTGTGATTTATGATAATTCTGACGTTTTAAGTGCTTGTAGAGTATGGTTTAATTTAATTTACTTTGGCCATGATAAAAAGAAAGTACATGTTTTAGATGGAGGTTTTAATAGATGGAAAAAAGAAAAAAGAATTACCTCTGCTAATAATATAATTATTCAAACTACTAGCTATAAAGCAAAAGAAAATAATGGAATGGTAAAGAGCAAAGATCAGATTGACCAAAATATAATTAAAAAAAAATTTGATTTAGTTGATGCGAGAAGCAAAGATCGTTTTAATGGCACAACTCCAGACCCAAGAAAAAATGTAAGAAGTGGTTCAATACCTAATTCAATTTGCTTACCGTTTAAAACCCTTATCAATGACGATTTTACTTTTAAAAGTAAATCTGAAATTTCTTCTTATTTTAAAGATTTATCTTTAAATGACCCAGAAAATGTAGTGTTTTCGTGCGGTTCTGGGATCACAGCATGTGTTTTGGCACTTGCATATTCTCAAGTAAATAATAAGTATCTTCCAGTCATTTATGATGGTTCATGGGCTGAATATGGTAAAATATAAAATATGAAAAGATCAACAAAAATTACAAGCATAATAATAATTTTCTTTTTAATTATAGCTACAGTGATTGTTGGTAGAACAATGATTGGAAATCATTTTAAGAAGAAATTTAGTAAAAGACCACCTCCAGGAATAATTGTTACTGCAGCTAAAAATAGAGTTTTTGAAAATTTAATAAGCACATACGGAACAGCAAGACCATTTAAAACACAATCCTATAAAATTGAGAAGTATGAAATACTTAAACCTATCAACTTTAATCAAAAAGTAAAAAGGGGGGATGTAATTGCAGAACTTAAAAATAGAAAAATTACTGCTCAGTTTGATGGAACAATTGGAAAAAGAGAATTTTCAGAAGACATCGAAGTTTCAAAATCTTCAATCTTAGTTAATCTCGAAAATACCAGTATTATTTATTGTGATGTAGATATACCTGAAATGTTTGTACCATTTATTAAAGTTGGTTTACCTGTTGATATAAAGTTTTCTGGATACAAAGATAAAACCTATAAAGGTGAAGTTGACTCGTTAGCTAGTCGAATTAGTGAGGATACTAGATCATTACCAACAAGGATAAAAATGGATAATACATCTGGTGAAATTTTGCCTGGCTCATTTTTAGAAATTTCAATAAAATATGACACAAGAGAAAGCTTAAGTATCCCTGATACCAGCACAATAGTGGAAGGTGATAATATATTTATCTATAAAGTTGACGAAAAAAATAAAGTATTAAAAACAAATATTGATACCGGAGATAGATACCTGGGTTTTGTTGAAGTTTTAAATGGTCTAAAAGTTGGTGACAAAGTTGTTGCTGAGGGTACAAAAAAAGTCAGACCAAATTTAATAATAAGACCTATAAAAAAGGGTGCTAAAGTAGCTAATCAAAACAAATCTGGCTGGGGTGGAAAAAAGAAAAAAGATACTAAAGAAATCAAGAATGGTATGTTTGCGTGGTTACAAAAATTAAATATATTTAAAAAGTCTGACTCCGAAAAACAAGAAAATAAAAAATAATTAATACATGTATATAACTGAAGTTAGTATTAAAAGACCTGTCGTTGCATGGGTAATGTCAATGATACTAATTATTTTTGGAATTTTTGTATTTTGGGAATTACCTGTTAGGGAATTACCAGATGGCATTCAGCCTCCAGTGGTACAGGTACAAACCGATTATAAATCTGCTTCAGCTGAAATTGTTGATGAAGAGATAACACAAAAAATAGAAGATGTTATAGGAGGAGCAGAAGGAATTAAGAACATTGATTCTAGTTCGCTTAATGGAAGAAGTAGAATAAATATTTATTTTAATACAGATATAGATTTAGATGATGCAGCAAATGACATAAGAGAAAGAGTATCAAGAGTTGCGGACAATTTGCCAGATCAAGCTAACCCACCTCAAATTTTGAAACAAGCAGCAGGTTTTACAACTACAATGTGGGTTGCTCTATCGTCACCAACTTGGAATGATTTAGATTTGGGTGATTATGCAGAAAGATATCTTATAGATGCCTTTTCGAGTGTACCAAATGTTGGTAGAATTTTAGTCGGTGGATTAAGAGAGCTAAGTGTTAGAGTTTGGGTAGATCCTATCAAATTAGCAGCCAATAATCTTACTATTCAGGAAGTCGAGAGAGCATTAAGAAATGAAAATATAAATATCCCCGCTGGAACTTTAGAAGCTAGTAACAAAGATTTAACTCTTAATATTGATAAGTCTTACTCTAACATTGAAACAATCAAGCAGCTTCCTCTTAAGAAAAACAAAGATAAAGTCACAACCCTTTCTGATATTGCAAATGTTGAGCTTGGTCCAGTTTCTGAGAAAACTTTATTTAAAGCTCAAAGAAAAAATGCAGCTAATTTAAGAACAGTTGGCATTGGAATATACGCAAAAAGTGGAGCATCAACTGTCGAACTTTCAAATCAAATTAAAGAGAAAATAAACGTTTTAAATCAATCTTTACCAGATGGTTTAAAGTTAGAAATAGCATTTAATAGAGCAACTTATGTAGGAACTGCAATACAGGAAGTTTATAAAAGTTTAATTATTGCTTTTATTTTGGTTGTGGTAATAATTTACTTGTTTTTAGGAAACCTAAAAGCTGTAATTGTACCAGCTGTAGCTTTGCCAGTAAGTTTAATTGGTTCGTTTTTAGGTTTATATATATTTGATCTTTCTATAAATATATTTGTTCTCCTAAGTTTTATTTTAGCAATTGGAATAATAACTGATGATTCTGTAATAATGACAGATGCGATTTATACAAGAATTGAAAAAGGAGAAACGCCACTTGTAGCTGCTTATAAAGGCTCAAGACAAATAACATTTGCCATAATAGCTACAACTTTAATTTTAGTTGCAGTTTTTTTACCTTTAATTTTTATCGAGGGTATAGCTGGTACTTTATTTAAGGAAACTGCAATAGCACTATCTTTCTCAATTGTTGTTTCTTCATTTGTGGCCTTAACCCTATCACCAATGTTAGGAAGTAAGTTTTTAAATAAAAAAGAAAAACTTAATTTTTTTGTAAAAAAATTCAATAATGGATTTAAATCTTTTACAGAATTTTATACCGACACCTTAAAATATTGGATTAATAAACAGAAAACAATTTCGATATTTATAATTCTGTTAATTGCAGCCTCAGTTTATTTATTTAACTTCACTAAAAAAGAATTGATACCATTAGAAGATAGGGGGGCTTATTTAATAATTGGCTCTACAGATGAAGGAAGTTCATTTGAGTACACACAAGAAAAAGCCCAAATAATTGAGGGAAGAATACTAAAATTGTTACAAGCAGAGGATAGCCCTTATCAAAGATTAATTATGAGGGTACCTGGTTTCGGTAAGTCCGCAACTTCATATAATACTTTTATTATAATTGCACTTTTAGATGAATGGAAAAATAGAGAAAAGAGTACACAAGTTGTTTTAAGAGAAGCTATTGGTCAAGTTGTTAGTGTGCCAGAAACGTTTGCGTTTCCTATATCACCTCAATCTATAAGAGTTTCTAGCTACAATAAACCAGTTCAAATGGTGATTTATGGGACAAGTTATGAAGAGTTAGAACAAATTCAAAGCCAAGTTTTAAGAGAGCTAAGAAGAAATAGAAATATGTTTAGAATTGAAAGTGATTACACAAAAAATAAACCTGAAGTAAAATTAATTACTAACAAAAATAGAGCAAATGATTTAGGAGTTTCAATAGAGAATATAGGCAGAACATTAGAAACATTATACGGTGGAAAGAGGGTTACAACATATAATAAAGAAGGAAGAGAATATCCCATTATTCTTCAGCAGTATTTAGCAGATAGAAGAGATAAAGATGGCTTATCAAAGATTTTTGTAAGATCTGAAACTACAGGAAAATTAGTGTCTGTTGCAAGTTTGGTAGAATTTGAAGAGAAAGGAACTGCTGAGTCATTACCTAGATATAATAGACAAAGAGCAGTAACTATATCAGCAGCTTTATCTGAAGAATACACATTGTCTGAAGCTATAAAATATTTAGAAGATGTAATGTTGAGAGTTGCTCCTCAAAATCAAATAACTTGGAAAGGTAAGTCCGAAGAACTAAAAGAGACTAGTAACGAAATATTTCTTATTTTCGCTTTAGCATTAATAACTGCATATTTAGTAATGGCTGCTACTTTTAACTCGTTTGTCCATCCTTTTATTATAATATTGACTGTGCCTCTTGCAGTTTTTGGAGGTCTTGTATTCATTTTATTTCTAAATAGTTCGATAAATATATTTTCACAAATCGCCTTGATTATATTAATCGGTATATCCACTAAAAATAGTATTTTAATCGTCGACTATACTAATCAAATTCGAACAACAGGTGCAAAAATTGAGGAAGCATTGATGGAAGCTTGCAAATTAAGAATAAGACCAATCATAATGACTTCATTAAGCACCATGATTGCAATGTTACCTCTTATAGTAGGCAACATAGGTCCAGGCGCAGGTGAGGCGTCTAGATTAGCAGTTGGATCAACAATCTTTGGTGGAATGATTATTTCAACATTCTTTACATTATATGTGACGCCAACTATGTACTTAACACTAGCAAAAAATACAAAGAGAATAGATGCAGTAGATCTCGAGCTAGAAAAACAGCTGATTAAAAAATAATATATTTTCTAGTAGTCAAAGATTTACGACATTTATTAAGCTGCTTCTTGAATTTATTTGAATAACCCTCTACTTTTTTTGCCAATACTATAACTTTCTGATTGTTTTTATAATTTTTATAATTTCCCCAGCCTTCATGATAAGCAATATATTGTCTGAAAGCATCTTTTTTTGAAACCTTTAAAATTTTTTCCGTTTTGTTTGTATACCAGCCAATAAAATCAACACTATCTTTAAATCTAGATCTTAAAGCATATTTATTTCCAGTCTCATCTTTATATTGTTTCCAAGTACCTTTAATAGCTTGTGAGTATCCAAATGAACTAGAAGGTCTTTTATAAGGTATAACTTTAAATAATTTTTGACGTGCAGGCTTAGCGAGCCAGTCAAAATCAGATTCCATTTTTATTATTGCTAATTGTAAGTTGATTGGTGTTCCCCACTTTTTTTCAGTTTTTTTCGCGTGTTTATACCAAAGATATCTCTCAGAAAATATTGAACAGCCATCTGCTGTATTTTGTGGTATCGATGAGCAAGCAGTTAAAAATAATAGACCAAAAAATAAAAAATACTTTCTAAAAAGAATCACAGTTTAATATAAATTATCTATTATTTTTTCTCCATATCCATGGATAATCAAATTCCATACTCCATAAACCTAACTTATTGTTTTTTGCATAAATTTGATCTTTAGAATATTTTTTTTTTGAATATTTTGGATAGTCGAAGGCTAATCCATTTCTTACCATGTAAGCTGAAACACTTTCATTATTGATAAAACACTCACCTAAATACCTACCAAAATAGTCCTTTTGTGGCTCTATTAGACATTTTAATTTTTTATTTATAATTTTTTCTGTAAGAGAATTTTTTGAAATTTTTCCACAATTAATTTTTTTTTTATTTTTTAGGCAAAACTGTTGCTTCCCTTTAAATTTAGTTTCTGGAGCATCTATACCTGAAAAACGAATTTTTTTATTATCTAATAAAATTGTATCACCATCAATTATTTTAATCTTATCTGAAATTAGGATTGTTTCTGATAGTAAGTAATTTGTTGCCACAAATGTAAATAAAAATAGAAAACTAGCTAACTTCAGTAGTTGCTTTTTCATTGCATTCTTGCATTTTTTTTCTAATTTGATCTTCGGATATATTTTTATCTTTTAAATCTTCATAAAGCTTTCTATACACATCTTCATCGCCTGCCTCAGCAAAATCTGCTTTAATTACATCTTGAATATATTGATTTTTTTTTTCCTCATCATATCCAAGAATTTGTGAGGCCCACTCTCCTAAATATTTATTTTTTCTTGCATTAATTTTAAATTGTTTTTCCTCATCATGAGCAAATTTTTTTTCAAAACCTTTTTTTCTTTCATCGAATGAACTCATTGCAATCTACCTTTATAAATTATTTTAAAAACTAAAAACGATATAAATACACCTATTATATTACCAAACAAATCACCTAATTCAAATCCTCTTTCTGGAATTATTAAGTGCAGAATTTCTAAAACAATAGAAATACAAATAAGATAAATAAATATATTTTTTAATTTATGTTTAAAAATAATTAATCCTAGAATTGATATAATAAAGAAAACATAAACATGATTTGAAGATACTAAAAAATCTCTTGTTAATTGTGGTTGAATTTTACAATCACTATAAATAAAACATCCAAAAATACTACCGGGATATAAGTAAAAAATAAATAAAACTACGTTAGACAGATAAAAAAACTGCTTTAAGTAATTCATAGTTAATCTATATTAAATTTTCACAAATGAGTCACTTAATACTTGTTAGACATGGTCAAAGCGAATGGAATGTAGAAAATAAATTTACAGGATGGGTCGACGTTGAGCTCGCACCTCAAGGTAAATTAGAAGCCTGTAAAGCTGGAGAGTTTATAAAAAAATTAAATTTAGAAATAAAACATTTTTATACTTCATATCAACTAAGATCGATTGATACCTTGAAGCTCATTTTAAATACTATCAGAGTAAAACCAAATAATATAATTAAGGCCTGGCAATTAAATGAAAGGCACTACGGGTCACTTACAGGATTAAATAAAAATGAAATGAGAAAAAAACTAGGAGAAGAAGAAGTTCACAAATTCAGAAGATCTTGGGATAATCCGCCGAAACCATTGAACACAAATAGTCCATATCATCCAAAAAATATAAGTATTTATAATGATATACCTCGTAACTTAATTCCAGATACAGAGTCCTTAAAAGATACTTATGATAGAGTTGTGCCCTATTTCGTTAAAAACATAGAGAAAAATTTACACGATAACACAATTATATCTGCTCATGGAAATTCTATTAGATCGCTTTTAAAATATTTATTTAAAATTGATGACAATGAAATTTCCAAACTTGAAATACCAACCGGAAATCCTCTGCTTTTGAAATTTGAAAAAAAGAATATAAAAGAAGCTAAATACCTCGATCAGAGTAGATCTAGAGATTTAATTAAATTCTAACCTTTTTGCAAAAGTTTTTCGTAAATCTCTTTATCTGTCAAATGTAGAAATTCAATATTACTTTCGAAACCATGCAAACTTTCCTTTTCAATGTGGTTGTCCCAAATCTCATTCATTGAGAATATTTTTTTTGATAAATTTTTTAAAATATTTTTATTTATAATTTGACATCCCGTATAAATATAATTTTTATCATTATTTTTATTTAAATTATTACCAGCAAGAGAAAAATTGCCTTTAAGTCTTTTATCAAAACTTAAATCTTTTTTTACAACCATTAAAATATTTTCTAAGTTATTTTTAAAATATATATTTTCCATTAGCTTAATTTCATTTGCATATTCAGTGTTCCAAATTGTATCAGGATTAAAAACTATAAAATCTGTTTCAACTGAGTTATTTACAACATTTAAAAGACCGCCCCCTGTATCTAATATTTCAGTACCATCTTCTATGATTTGAATTTCTAAACCAAAATTATTTGAAAATATAAAATCTTTAATTTTCTCACTTAAATAAAAAGTATTAATTTTTAAAGATTTTATTTCTAATACTTTTATCAAATTTATAGTATTTTCTAATAAGCTAGTATCATTGATTTTTAAGAGTGGTTTTGGGGTTTTCTCAGTTAATGGCATTAATCTTTTTCCAAATCCTGCACATAAAATTATTGCTGTTTTAACTCTCATATTTTTTTTATTCTTGGGTTTTTTTGTAGAAAATTTTTTAAATCATGAAAATTTGTATTATTTTTGATACGATTATCGATTAATTTCCAAGCGTAAGGTATTAATTTTAGATATTTTCTTTTTTTATCTCTTTTTGCAAGTCTTGTGAATATACCAATTATTTTTAGATTTCTTAAAACAGATAAAATTTCAAAATCATTAATAAATTGAGATTCATTTTTATACTTAAATTTACTAAGAAATATTTTTAAAATATTTGACTTAAAACTATTTGAAGTTTTAATTCTTACATCATCTATAAGCGAGGCCAAATCATATGCTGGATTACCCAAGACAGCATCTTGACTATCTATTAAAGCGATTTTATTTTTATAAAACATCATGTTTGAGACGTGAAAATCTCTATGTACAAATACTTTCTGTTTGATTTTTAAATTTAAATACAAATTATCTATTATTTTTTTGAGATTTTTTTTTAAATGTCCTTTTTGAATAATTAATTTATTTGCTGCTAAGTACCAATCCAAAAAAAGGTATGACTCTTTAAGTATTTTAGCTTTTGAATAGTTTGATAAATTAAATTTTTTTTTAAGAAAATTTTGAGTTTTAAAATTTTTAATTTTTTGAATTTGATATAAAATTTTTAGTATTTTTTTGTATTCATTTAATTTAGTTTTTGAAGATTTAATTTTATTCAACATGTTTTTATTGCCAAAATCCTCAATTTCTATAAAATTTTTTTTATAATTTTGACTAATTAAATCTGGTGCTAATATTTTATTTTTAATCAATATTTTGTTAACAGCGTCATAATTTAACAAGTTTGATCGCTTTTGAATTTTGCTATAAACTAATACTGAATTGTTTGTTCTATAAAATTGTCTAAAAGATGCATCTCCTGATAACTTTTTAAATTTTTTCAAATTCATTAAAATCAAAATCAATATTATTAGATATAATTAAGTACCTATTTTCAAGCTTTTCATCATATTCAAACTTTAATGTAAAAGTACTTTCTATATTTTTACCTAAGATTTCAGGCCATTCAATTAGTCTAGCATAATCCTCTAGATTTTCATTAATTCCTAAATTATTTAAATCTTTTTTATCTTTAATCCTGTAAAGATCAAAATGTCTAACAATCAAGGAATTAATCTCATATTCATTTATAATATTAAAAGTTGGACTAGGTATTTCTGTTCTTTCTAAACCATTTTTTGTTTGAAGATAATTGATTAGATACCTGATAAATGTAGTCTTACCTACTCCGATATTTCCATAAAAAAGCAAAGTTGTATTTTTACTAACTTTACTTGCAATTTTTTCAGCAATTTTTTGTGTGATAATTTCTTTTGAAATATCTATTTTGCTACTTTTAGTAGCGATAGGCATCTGGTTTATAAGGTCCTTCTGGTGTTACGCTTATATATTTTGCTTGATCATCTGATAATTTGGTTAATTTAGCTCCAACTTTTTCTAAATGAAGTCTGGCTACTTTCTCATCTAAATGTTTAGGTAAAACATATACTTTTTTCTCATATTTATCTGAGTTATTCCATAATTCTATCTGAGCTGTTACTTGATTTGTAAAAGAAGCACTCATTACAAAACTAGGGTGTCCTGTTGCACATCCAAGATTAACCAATCTACCTTCTGCTAATAAAATAATTCTTTTTCCATCTGGCAATGTAATTTCGTGAACTTGTGGTTTTATTTCATCCCATTTATAATTTTTAAGAGCATCTACTTGGATTTCATTATCAAAGTGACCAATATTGCATAGGATTGCTCTATCTTTCATTTCTCTCATATGGTCAGCTGTCACAATATCTTTATTTCCTGTTGCAGTAACAACAATGTCGGCTTCTTTTATCATCTCATCCATTAAGACTACTTCATAACCTTCCATTGCAGCTTGGAGAGCACAAATTGGATCTGTTTCTGTAACCATAACTCTTGCACCGCTTTGACGAAGAGAAGCAGCGCTTCCCTTTCCAACATCTCCAAATCCAGCTACAATAGCTACCTTACCTGACATCATGACGTCAGTGGCTCTTTTAATTCCATCAACTAAACTTTCTCTGCAACCATATAAATTGTCGAACTTAGATTTTGTTACTGAGTCATTAACATTTATTGCTGGGACAAGTAAATTGCCTTCACTTTCCATTTTTTTTAATGCTAAAACTCCTGTAGTTGTCTCTTCTGATAAACCTTTAACATCATTTAATAATTCTTTATAATCTTTGTGCATCAATGCTGTAAGATCGCCACCATCATCAAGTATCATATTTGGTTTCCAGCCATCTTTTCCTTCAATAGTTTGCTTTACACACCACCAATATTCTTCTTCTGTTTCGCCTTTCCAAGCAAATACAGGAATGCCAACTTTTGCAATTGCTGCTGCTGCATGGTCTTGTGTCGAAAAAATATTACATGAGGACCATCTTACTTCGGCTCCTAACTCAACTAAAGTTTCTATTAAGACAGCTGTTTGTATTGTCATGTGTAAACAACCAACAATCCGAGCTCCATTTAAAGGTTTTTTACCCTTATATTCTTCTCTAAGAGCCATTAATCCTGGCATTTCAGTTTCAGCCAGTGAAATTTCTTTTCTTCCAAATTCCGCTTGGGATATATCTTTTACTTTAAAATCTTCCATAGAAAGAGGCTTTTAACAATTTCATTTAATATATCAACAAAGATTTATGCTTCTGGGAAAATTATTTCAATTCTTGCCCCTTTATCTTTATTATTAGATGCGTTGATTTCACCACCATGAATTTCGACTAAATTTTTGACAATATTTAATCCCAAACCCGAATGTTCTCCAAAGTTTTCAGGTCTATTACTATAAAATCTATTAAATATCTTATTTGTATCCTTTTCACTAAATCCAGATCCCTGATCAACGACAACTAATTTAATTTTGTCATTTTTATCTTTTGATATTTCAACGGTAATTTCTTGATTATTTTCACTAAAAGAAATTGAGTTTTCTAATAAGTTTGCAATGATTTGTTCAATTCTATTTTCTATCCCTAAGATACTATAATTTTTAATTCCGTTAGATTTCAATTTAATTCCAATCGATTTTTTTGTTTCATAGATACTGTTAAAATCGTCAACAACAGATTGAGCAATCTCTTTTAAATTTAATTTTTGCATTTTCTCAGAGGAAATTGCAGCCTCGTCTCTTAGCATTTGAGAGTAATCAGTTATTAATCTTTCAATTCTCTCTACGTCATGTGATACTATTTTAATTAATTTGTTTCTTTGAGATTTATCATTTGTTTCAGAAATTATCTCAGAGGCACTTTTTAAAGATGCTAATGGATTTCTGATTTCATGCAAAAGATCTGTTGAATAATTTTCTGCTGTAGTAATTCTTTTGTTTAATTCATTAGTCATTTCATCAAGAGAATTTGATAATTTTCCCAATTCGTCATTTCTTTTTTTTATATTTCCAATATTGGTCTTTTCCTTACTTTTGTTTTTTATAATATTTGTATATTGAACCAAATTTTTTATTGGTTTTAAGAAGTATCTATTTAATACATATGAAAAAATTAAAATTACTAATGCAACAAGCAAAGCAGTTCTAATTATAAAATTTCTTCTTTCATCTATTGCAACCTTAATCTCATTGGCATTTTCAGTAATAGCTAAATAGCCTATTGTTTTGTTTTCACTGACTACATTTTTAACAGTTACTAATAAAAATTGATCATAGTTTTCTTTAGAGTAAGTTAACGGTTTTCCATAATCTGATGAATATGAGTACTTTTTTAAATCTTCAAATATTTCTTTACTTTCAAAGCTTTTATTGCTCTCTTCCAAATTCTTATTTTGAATACTTTGATTATTCAAGTCACTCATTTCAATTATGTTTAGACTTCTTGAGAAAGCATTTGGATCTAAGTCTAATGTGTCGGTATCTCCTAATAGATTAAATTCACTATCAAATATCTGTACTCTATCTATACTTTGAAATAAAAATTTAGTGGAAAACAGAAACTCTCTAATATCTTCAGATGAAAAACTTATTTTTAAACGATCAATATTTTCTGTTGTATTATCAATAATTTTTATGTGCGAGGCAGTTTTATTTTTTATGAGCGTAGGTTTTACTGTGTTAAGGTAAAATAATGTTAATACACCTATCACTAAAAAAACAATAAAGTTGATAACTAAGAATTTTTTTAAAATAGATTGATTATTATATTTTGAAGTAGCCATTATTTAACATTCCAACGATAACCACTGCCATATCTGGTTTCTATCGCTGAAAAGTTATTATCTACTTTTTTAAACTTTTTTCTAATCCTTTTTACGTGACTATCTATTGTTCTATCTTCAATATCTGTATCTTCTCTGTAAGCAACATCCATTAATTGAGATCTTTCTTTAATAATTCCAGGTCTTTTTGCTAATTCCTTTACAATTAAGAATTCTGTTGTTGTTAATTTATCTGGTAATTGCTTGCCATCCCATTCACACTCTAGCTGTGAAGGGTCAAGTTTTAATTTTCCATGTGAAATTATATTTCTATTATCCTCTAAATTATTATCTTTTTTTCTAAGTTGGACACGAATTCTTTCAATAAGAACTTTAGTTGAAAAGCCACCTGATTTTTTTACAAAATCATCAGCCCCTAGTTTTAGTCCTAAGAGCTCATCCACCTCTTCATCTTTTGAAGTTAAAAAGATAACAGGCATAGATGTTTTTTTTCTCAATTTTTTTAACAATTCTTCTCCATCCATTCTTGGCATTTTAATATCTATGACTGCGAGATCTGGGGGATTTCTTGACAAACCTATTAAGGCACTTTCTCCATCCAAATAAGTTTGAATATTAAAACCCTCTTTCTCTAGAGCAATACTTAAACTAGTTAATATATTTCTATCATCATCAACAAGGGCAATTGTTTGTTTCATGTTTAACTATAAAAATACTAAAATGTTTAAAATTGGGCAATTAAATGTTTATTAATGAAGCTCTCCCCAGTTATCACCTATGTTTACATCTACCGATAATGGTATTGAAAATGAATGCAAATCACTATCTTTCACACTTGTCATAATATCTTTAATCTTTTTAGAAGCAGATTTAGTACCATTATCAATTACCTCAAAAATCAATTCATCGTGAATTTGAAGCAACATATTAAATTCATTTGCTTTTTTAGTATCAAGCTCATCGTTGATTCTAATCATAGCAAGTCGCATTATTTCTGATGCAGATCCTTGGATAGGTGCATTTATAGCTGCCCTTTCTTGAAAATTTCTAACATTAAAATTTTTGTCATTGATTCCTGGAATATGAGTTTTTCGACCAAAAATATTTCTTACATATCCACTTTTTCTACAGAATTTAATTGTGTTATTCATGTATTCTTTAATTTCTGGAAATTTAATAAAATATGAATTTAGAAATTCTTCGGCTTCATTGTTTGATACACCAATTTGTTTGGCCAAACCATATTGAGATATTCCATAAATTATTCCAAAATTAATAGCTTTCGCTTTTCTCCTCATATCAGCATCAATTTTTTTTATGTCTACACTGAAAACCTGGCTAGCGGTTAATGAGTGAATATCCTCATTATTTTTAAAAGCTTTTTTTAGTTCTTTTACATCAGCTAGATCAGCCAAAATTCTCATTTCGATCTGATTATAGTCTGCTGATATAAGTTTTTTATTTTTTTCTGATATGAAGGCTTTACGGATATCTTTGCCCTCCTCAGTTTTAATAGGAATATTTTGTAAATTTGGATCACTAGATGCAAGTCTACCTGTTGTAGTAGCTGCTAACAGAAAAGATGTATGCACTCTTTTTGTATTGGGATTTAAATGCTCTGGCAAAGAATCTGAATATGTATTTTTCAATTTACTAGATTGCCTCCATTCTAAAACCAGTTTAGGGAATTCATTCCCTTTGTAAGCTAAATCCTCTAGAACTGCTGCACCAGTTGCAAAACTCCCTTTTTTTGTCTTTTTTAGCGATGCAATTTTGAGGTCATTATACATTATTTCACCCAACTGTTTAGTCGATGCAATATTAAATTTTTTTTTTGAAATTTTAAAAATTTTTTTTTCTAAATCATGAAGTTTTTTTTCAAACTTAACAGATAATTTTTTAAGAAAATTATTATCCAATTTTATGCCATTGATTTCCATTGATGCTAAAATTTTAATTAAAGGTTTTTCGAAAATTTCATAAATATTAAGTAATTTTTCAGATTTAAGCGATTTCAAAAATATTTTATATAAACGGTAAGTTATATCAGCATCTTCTGCCGCATAATCTTTTGCAATATTTAACTCTACTTGACTGAATTTAATTTCTTTTTTTCCAGATCCAACAAGATCTTTATATTTAATTGTTTTGTGACCAAGATGAATATCTGAAAGGGTATCCATATTATGTCTATTTTTCCCAGCATCTAAAACGTATGACATCAACATTGTATCTTCCATGCTTTGAATATCTATATCCCTTTTACGAAATATTATGTAATCAAATTTAATATTTTGCCCAATTTTTTTTAAACTTTTATCCTCTAAATATGGTTTTAAAATTCTCAAAACATCTTTTTCATTTAGGTTATTTTTATCAATATGACCTGTTGGAATGTAACAAGCTTTACCTATTTTGCTAGAAATTGAGATACCAACTAAATTTGCCTGATGTGGGTCAAGAGAATCTGTTTCAGTATCAATAGAAAATTCACCAGCCTCTTCGGCTTCTTGCATCCAATCTTTTATTTCAGATAAATTTTTTATCAAAACATATTTATCTTTTGATATTTTAGATGTTTCTTTTTTGACTTCTATTTCATCACTAAATTTGGATTGACCATACGTCGAAATTGCCGAACTCAATAACCTATTAAATTCCATTTCTCTCAAAAAATTGTATAACTTGTCTACGTCTACTTTTTTTAGAACAAAGTCAGTTAATTTGTCTTTCACCGGAACATCATTTTTTAATGTGACCAGTTTTTTACTTACCAGAGCCTTATCTTTATTTTCTAAAAGTGTTTCTCTTCTTTTATTCTGTTTTATTTTATTTGCATTTTTGAGAAGGTTTTCTAAATTTCCATATTCCTTAATTAATTCTGCTGCTGTTTTTACACCAATACCTGGAACGCCAGGTACATTGTCTGTACTATCTCCTGCTAGTGATTGAACATCAATTACTTTATCCGGACCAACCCCAAATTTATTGATTACATCGTCATTAGATATAAATTTATTCTTCATTGGATCGTATATACGAACCTTTTTTTTGAAAAGTTGCATTAAATCTTTGTCAGATGATACAATCGTAACCTTTGCACCTTCATCTAATATTTGCTCTACATAGGTGGCTATCAAATCATCAGCCTCGTAATTTAACATTTCTATAGAGGGTAAATTGAATGCTAATACTGACTTTCTAATATAATCGAATTGTGGAATTAGATCATCGGGAGCATCAGACCTATTTCCTTTATAATCTGAATAAATTTCGTTTCGAAAATTCTTTCTTGCAGAGTCAAAGATTACCGCAAAATGAGTTGGTTTTTCTAAATTTTCGCTAGATTTAGAGTCCTCTAATAATTTAAACAGCATGTTACAAAATCCACTTACTGCTCCTACTGGCAAACCATCACTTTTTCGTGTTAATGGTGGTAATGCATAATAGGCTCTAAATATGTATCCGGACCCATCAATAAGATAGAAATGATCTGTTTTTTTAATTTTACCCATAATTTAATTTATAATAAATTGAAGTATTATAGTAAGAATAAAACATCCTGTTAATAAATATTAGTGGATTAAACTTTATTAAAATAGTAATTTAAAGCTAATGGAATTAGTAAATTCAATTTCTAATAATAAAATAATTAAAATCATAATATTTGCATTAATAGGTTCTATTTTATTGACAATATCCGCAAAAATTAAAATACCTTTTTATCCAGTTCCTATGACTATGCAAACATTTATAGTTTTGTTTTTAGGAATTTCCTTTGGATATAAAGTCGGGGTGCTTTCGGTAGTTTTTTATTTGATAGAAGGAATCGTGGGATTACCGGTATTTTCTAACTCACCAGAGAAAGGAATAGGATTAGCTTATTTTGTTGGTCCCACAATGGGATATTTAATAGGTTTTATATTTGCATGTCTCATAGCAGGCATATTTACATACGATAAAAACCATATATTAAATTTTTTAAAAATTATAATTGCAACATCAGTAATATATATTTTGGGTATTTTGTGGCTTGGAAATTTAATCGGTTGGGATAAACCAATATTAGAATTTGGTGTTTACCCATTTCTTTATGCTGAATTATTTAAGATATTATTACTAACAGCTTTAGTTAATAAAATTATTAAACTTAGAAAATATATTTAGAATTACCTAGGAGATCTTTTTGATAGAATTCTTTGAAGTGTTCTTCGATGCATTTTAAGTCTTCTTGCAGTCTCAGATACATTTCTGTTACATAACTCAAAAACTCTGTGAATATGTTCCCATTTAACTCTATCAGCGGACATTGGATTTTCTGGTGGAGCAGCTTTTTTATTTGGATCAGCTAAAAGTGCTTTTTCTACGTCATCTGCATCTGCTGGTTTAGCTAAATAGTCTATTGCACCTTCTTTAATGGCTGCTACTGCAGTTGGTATATTTCCATAACCAGTAAGCATCACTATTCTGCTCTCTGAGTTATTTTTCTGGATTTCTTTTACAACCTCTAGTCCGTTTCCATCGTTTAGTCTCAAGTCAACAACTGCAAAAGCAGGTTTTTTTGATTTCACAGACTCTATTCCAATTTTTACACCCTCTGCTTGTGAAACAGAAAAGCCCTTTTTCTCCATTGCTCGAGCTAGTCTTTCTCTAAAAGGGTTATCATCATCTACTATAAGTAGAGATTTATCCTCAAATTCAGTTATTTTTTTTAATACATCTGCTTCTGGCATGGGCCTTATATGGAAACATTCTAAATTATTTCAAGGGTACATTTTTACTTTACATTGGCTCATTTTCAGCATAAATGCTCGTTTTATATAAACTTGCATAGCAGTTATGCCGGTTTTTTTTGTTAAATTTTTTTTGGAGCTTTAAATGCAAAAATTTAAATCAGTTGATAAATTAGTAAATCAACTGAAACCAACAGAACCTGTTTATTGTATTAGAAGAGATTCTATAAACATAGCTTCTAAATTTTTTCAGAATAAATTTCCTGGTAAAATCCTATATGCAGTTAAAACTAACCCGCATCCATTAGTATTAAAAACTATAGTGGAAAGCGGAATTAATGATTTTGATATCGCTTCAATTAAAGAAGTTGAGGCAATTAGAAGTGTTAGCCCAGATGCAAAATGCTCCTACATGCATACTGTAAAAAGCAAGGAAAGTATAAACGAAGCATATTTCAAATATAATATTAAGACTTATTCAATAGATACAAAAGATGAATTAATAAAAATTCTTAATAGTACTAATCAAGCTAAGGATTTAGAGTTATTTGTGAGAGTTGCAGTTTCTAATGAACACGCAGAAATAGATTTATCTAAAAAATTTGGCGCACAAACTTCTGAAGCAATAGGACTTTATAGATTAACAAAACAGTATGCAAAAAAAATAGGATTAAGTTTTCATGTAGGTTCGCAATGTATGCATCCAATATCCTATTCAAAAGGGATTAATGAAATTAAATATGTAATAAAAAAAACAAAAATAGTTCCAGATGTTATAAATATAGGTGGAGGATTTCCAACAATCTATCCTGACTTAGTTCCTCAATCATTAGACTCTTATTTTGAGGAAATAAAAAATTCATTAAATAAATTAAAATTAGAAAAAAAACCAGAAATTATATGTGAGCCAGGTCGAGCAATTGTTGCAGAAAGTGGTTCGACAATTGTGAGAGTAAACTTAAGAAAAAAACAAAAGCTATATATTAATGATGGAACATACGGAACTTTATTTGATGCAGGTGTGCCTAATATAGTTTATCCATCAAGGATAATTACAAGTGGAAGAATTATATCAAAAAAATTGACTTCATTTGATTTTTATGGACCAACATGTGATAGCATGGATTATATGAAGGGACCTTTTATTCTACCTAATAATATTAAAGAAGGAGATTACATTGAATTAGGTCAATTAGGAGCATACGGATTGACATTTAGAACTCAATTTAATGGATATTATTCTGATAGTATTTACGAAGTTTGTGATGATCCAATTATGACGATGTATGACAAAGAAACAAATAAAGAGTTTCTTGTTGCATAATGTCAGATACAAAAAATCTTAATCATAACAGAAAAAAAGACTTTTTAAGTAAAGAGGTTGAACATATTGATATTACATCTTTTGACTCTAGAAAAATTATATCTTCTATGGAAAAAATGTCTTTTGTTTCAAGAGAAACTGCTAATGCATCCAAGATATATAATGAAATGCTTAAAGATAAAGATTGTACAATATTCTTAACTCTTGCAGGGTCTACTTCTGCCGCTGGATGTATGCATATTTATAGAGATATGGTTAAATACAACATGGTAGATGCAATTGTAGCAACTGGAGCATCTATAATAGATATGGATTTTTTTGAAGCGCTTGGATTTAAACATTACCAAGGATCTCAATATCAAAATGATAATGAACTTAGAGACAATTATATAGATAGGATTTATGATACTTACATCGATGAAGAGGAGCTCCAGGTTTGTGATAAAACAATAGGAGAAATAGCAGACAAACTTGAGCCAAAGTCTTACACATCGAGAGAATTTATTAAAGAGATTGGCAAATATCTAAAAACTAATTCTAAAAAGAAAGGTTCTTTAATTGAAACAGCTTTTGATAACGATGTACCTATATTCTGTCCTGCATTTACAGACTCAAGTGCAGGTTTTGGATTAGTCATGCATCAAGAGAGAAATCCAAAAAATCACATTACAATAGACTCAATTAGAGAATTTAGAGAATTAACAGAGATTAAAATTAAATCTAAAGGGTCAGGATTATTTATGATTGGTGGTGGAGTTCCTAAAAACTTTATACAAGACACGGTAATTTGTGCTGAACTTTTGGGAAAAAATGTAGATATGCACAAATATGCAATACAAATTACTGTTGCTGACTCAAGAGATGGAGCTTGCAGTAGTTCAACATTAAAAGAAGCAAGTTCATGGGGTAAGGTTGATACTACCAAAGAACAAATGGTATTTGCTGAAGCTACCAGTGTTTTACCATTAATAGCAAGTGACGCCTATCATACTGGAGAGTGGAAAAATAGAGAAAGAAAAAACTTTTCCAAAATATTTTGATTGATGATCAAAAAAGTAAAAATTGGAATTATTCAAAGTAAAATTTCGGATAATATTCAAAAAAATATAAATTCAGCTATTAAAAATATAAAAAAAGCAGCATCAAAAAAAGCTAAAATAATTTGTGTACCAGAACTATTTTTATCAAATTATTTTTGTCAAACAGAAAGTCATTCCAACTTTAAGCTAGCGGAAAAAATACCTGGCAGAACTACAAAAATATTTTGTGAATTAGCCAAAGATTTACAAATAGTATTAATGATTTCATTATTTGAAAAAAAAACACATGGCTTCTATCATAATACTAGTATCGTTATTAGCGAGAAAGGTAAAATTTTATCGAAATATAGAAAAATGCATATACCAGATGATCCTGGTTATTATGAAAAATTTTATTTTACTCCTGGAGATTTAGGTTTTAAATCTGTTAAAACAAAATTTGGTAAAATTGGACCTTTAATTTGTTGGGATCAATGGTTTCCGGAAGCTGCAAGATTGACTGCACTTAAAGGTGCACAAATAATTTTTTACCCTACTGCTATTGGATGGCATCCTAAAGAGAAAAAAAAATTTGGAAAATCTCAACTAGACTCTTGGATAACAATGCAAAAATCTCACGCAATCGCAAATGGTACTTATGTGGTTGCTATAAACAGAGTTGGAACAGAAAAAAAAGGTAAGAAGAAAATAGAATTCTGGGGAAACTCAATGATCATAGATCCTAGTGGGCAAATAATTGGAAAACTTGGGAATAAAAAAGAAGAAATTTTAATTCGTGAAATAAACTATAAAAAAATTGATTCAGCCAGAGAGCATTGGCCTTTTTTAAGAGATAGAAGAATCGATTTTTATAAAGGCATACTAAAAAATCCTGCAGATGAATGAAAACTTTAATGGATTTGGAATGCCGGCTGAATGGGAGCCTCAAAATTCAGTTTGGATTGCTTGGCCTTATAATAAAAATGATTGGCCTGGATTATATCAATTTATTCCTGAAGTAATTTTAAAGATTATAAAAAAAATTTCAAAAAATCAAAAAATAAACTTAATCGTTAGCAGAAATATAAAAAATATAAAAAAATTAATAAAACTTAATAAAATAAAAAATATCAACTTCCACTATATTAAAACTGATAGAATATGGTTAAGAGATTCTGGACCCATATTTATAACAAACAAGGTCGAAAAGAAAAAAGTAATACTAAATTTTGGTTTTAACGGATGGTCAAAGTATAAAAATTATAAAAATGACAATAAAATCAATAATAGTATTAGTAAAATTACTAATTTTAAAAAGATTGATCCAATAATCAAAAAAAAAGGCAGAATTAGAAAAATAATCATGGAAGGAGGTGCATTTGATGTAAATGGCTCAGGTACAATTTTATTAACTGAAGAATGTTTGTTAAGCAAAATTCAAGAAAGAAATAAAAATTTTAAAAAAAAAGACTACGAAAAAATGTTTAATAAATACTTAAATATAAAAAACTTTATATGGCTTAAAAAAGGAATTGCTGGCGATGATACGCATGGACATGTTGATGACATATCAAGATTTGTTTCAAGAAATACGATTATGACTGCGGTTGAAAATAATAAAAAAGATATAAATTACAAAAACTTAAATAAGAATTTAAATATATTGAAAGAAAGTAAATGTGAGAAAGGAAAGAAATTCAAAATTATAAAAGTTCCTATGCCTTCACCAATTTATATTGAGAATACTAGAGTTCCTGCAAGTTATATGAATTTTTATATTTGTAATAAAAAAATAATTCTTCCAATATTCAAAGTAAAAGAAGACAATATTGTAATTAAAATTTTCAAAAATTACTTTAGAAATAGAAAAATCGAAACAGTTGACTGTAGCAAATTGATATGGGGATTTGGTGCAATACATTGCATGACCCAACAAGAACCTAAAATTTAGTTATGCTGCTTTTAGTGTGCCGAGTAATAATCTAAAAGGTATCAACATTACAAGTGCTACAAATATTTTTACCGCAAGATCTCCTAACGATAAAGTTACCCAAGGAATTCCAGTTCCATAGAATGATATTGAGAAAAATAAAAAAGTATCAACAGTTGAACCTATCAAAGAAGATGTTAAAGGTGCTATAAACCACTTTTTTTGTCTTAATTGATCAAATATCTGAACATCTAAAAGTTGAGCAATTATAAAAGCTGTTCCTGAACCAATTGCTATTCTTATAGAAATAAGATCAGTAAAATTAGTTGAAAATATTAAAGTAAACAAAATTCCAATTGTGAAGCCTATATAGACAATTTTTCTAGCTACTAATTTTCCAAAGGATCTGTTGGCTAAATCTGTAATTAAAAATGCAATTGGATAACTAAAAGCACCGTAAGTTAAAATTTCCTCTAAACCGTAATATTTTATAGGAAATTGAACTAAATAATTAGATGCCAGCACAACCAATCCCATTAAAAATGAGAGAGTAAGGAAAACTTTATTCATTATGCTGTTTTTGCGATTATTGATTTTTTAAGCTTTTTTAATCTTAACGATAAATCTCTTGATTTTGCAGATTTTAAGAAATTATCAAAGCTACCTTTTTTATCTACAGATCTAACACCTGCATTTGAAACTGTTAATCTCATAGATTTTTTTAAAAGTTCACTTTTAAATTTTACTTTCTTTAAATTTGGAAGAAATCTTCTCTTAGTTTTATTGTTAGCGTGACTAACATTATGGCCTTTTAGAGGGATTTTACCAGTAAGTTCGCATTTTTTAGACATAAATTTTCAAGATGTATATGGTCTTAAAGAATACCAGTCAAGATTAATTTTTTGTTCCAATAGCTTCAGAAATATTTTTAAAACCTTCTCTTTTTACAATTTCGTCAAGATCTTTATTAATCTTTGAAGCAATAGTTGGTCCTTTATAAACCATACCTGTATACAATTGCACAAGAGTTGCACCGCTTACAATTTTATTAAAAACGCCATCGGCAGAGTCAACGCCTCCAACTCCAATTATTAAGATTTTTTTTCCAACTAATTTAAAAAATTTATTAATCAATTCATTAGAGATATTTTCAAGTGGTTTTCCAGACAAACCGCCTTTCTCTAATTTATTTATATTAGATATATTTTCTCTATTTCTATCTGTCGTATTTGAAACTATAACTATTTTAACATTATATTTTAAAAAAAGTTCTGAGATTTCATCAATACTTTTTTCATCAATATCAGGAGATACTTTGACTGCTATTGGCACATTTGAATTTAAATTTTTCTTTTCTTCATTTATGCATTTTAAAAGATTATCTAACTCTTCATTTTTGTGAAAGTTTCTTAAATTTTCTGTGTTAGGAGAAGAGATATTAATTGTAATATAGTCTGCTAAATTGTGAAATTTTCTGAAACAAATTAAATAATCTTCAACTCTGTTTTCAGTATCTTTATTAGGTCCTATATTAATACCAAGTAATCCATTAGGTGAATTATTTTCAATATTTTTTTTACTTTCTTCTGATCCAATATTGTTAAATCCAAGTCTATTAATTAAAGCCTCATCTTCCTCCAATCTGAACACTCTTGGCTTCGGATTTCCTATTTGTGGTTTGGGTGTAATTGTACCTACCTCAACAAAACCAAATCCTAGTTTGTATAGAGGATTGTAAACTTCTGCATTTTTATCAAATCCAGCAGCTACACCTAGAGGAGAATTTAAGGTTTTGTTTAAAAATTTAGTTTGGATAGTAACTCTGGTTGTTTTATCTATAGCTGGTATCTGATTTAACTTTAAAGCCTTTATTGCTAGTGAGTGAGCAACTTCAGGGCTAAATTTAAATATAAAAGGTCTTATAAGATTAAACATTTTCAACCTTTTTTCTTATCAATTCTTTGGTTTCATTTACTCCAAAAAAACTAATGAAGAAGCCCATTCTGGGTCCATTTTCGTCACCAAATACAACCTCATAGATAAGCTTAAACCATTCTCTTAAATTTTCTTTATAACCATTTTCTTTTCCTACGGTAAAAATATTTGTCTGAATATCTTCAGGAGCCATTTTATCATTACAATTATCTAAAGACTTAATTAATGCTTTCAGTGCAACTTTCTCTTTTTCATTTGGAGTTTTGTAAATTTTTTTTGTTTTTATAACATCATTGAAATATTTTATTGCATATTCAATTAAATTATCAAAAATTGGATGATCATTTTCATTAATTTCTGACTTGTATTTTTTTACGAATTTCCAAAGTAATTGTTTGCTGTCCGCATTACTTGTTTCAACTAAATTTAAAAGCATTGAAAAAGTCATAATTGTATTTTCCTCTGGCATTGATCCATTATGTACATGCCAAACTGGATTCATTAACTTCTGTAAATCATTTTGAGTTTTTCCTTTTTCTATAAAATCTAGATATTCATCAACAGCTTTTGGAACAACTTCTCTGTACAATTTTTTTGCTCTTTTTGGATTTTGATACATGTAAAGAGATAGACTTTGAGGAGATGCATAATTCAGCCATTCATCTATAGTTACTCCATTACCTTTTGATTTAGATATTTTTTCACCTTTTTCGTCCAAAAAAAGTTCATACGCAAAACCAGATGGGTTAGATTTACCTAATGTTTTAATAATCTTAGTTGAAAGAATTGCACTCTCAATTAAATCCTTTCCATACATTTCAAAATCAACATCTAAAGCGTACCATCTCATTGCCCAATCAACTTTCCATTGCAATTTGCAGTTCCCGTCTAAAATACTTTTTTCCAATTTTGATCCATTATTATCAAATATGATTTTAGAAGATTTAGAATCAATTTCTAAAACAGGTATTTCAAGAACTTTTCCAGTTTCTGGGCATATTGGTAAAAAGGGGGAATAGGTTTTCTGTCTTTCTTTGCCTAAAGTTGGAAGAATTATTTCCATAATTTTTTCATAATTTTCTAGAACTAATTTTAGGGTGTCATTAAAATAACCAGACTTGTAGAGTTCTGTAGAACTTTTAAATGAATATTTAAATTTAAAATTATCAAGAAATTGTTTCAACATATTATTATTATGTTCTCCAAAACTACTAAACTTTTCAAATGGATCAGGGACATCCGTTAAAGGTTTGTGAAGATTATATTTGAGCTTTTCTTGATTTGGAACATTTTCAGGTACTTTTCTAAGACCATCCATATCATCAGAAAATGTAATAATTTCCTTTGGAATATCTGTTAAATGATCAAGAGCGTTGACAATCATTGTCGTCCTTGCAACTTCTCCAAATGTACCTATATGTGGTAGTCCACTAGGACCATAACCAGTTTGTAAAACTATTTTATTTTTTTTCTCTATGTTCGATTTTCTCTCTCTTAATAGCTTTTTAGCCTCAACAAATGGCCAGGCGTTTGTTTTGTCAAAATTTGTTTTGTCTATCACAACTACTTAAATATCCTTAATATCAGCCTTTTTAATAATTCATATAGAGTTGAAATTTATTTACCATAAAATAATGTCCATTCAAAATGTCCAATTATAAAACTGTCTTTTTTACATTAGGGGTTTTGCAAATTATTTTAGGTCTTTCAATGATTGTACCTATTTTGGTTCAATTAATATTTGATCAAATTGATGCAGGATTTATCGGATCAATGATTGTTACTATTGTTTTTGGATTTTTATTTTTCATTTCTAATTATGATCACGATAAAAAGATAAGTTTACCTCAAGCTTTTTTGCTCACAGCACTTTCGTGGTTAAGTATTGCTATATTTGGTTCTTTACCTTTAATTTTTTCTAGTACGGATTTGAGTTTTACAGATGCGTTTTTTGAGAGCATGTCTGGTATTACAACAACAGGATCTACAATTATCACGAATCTAAATGAAACGTCTAAAGCGATATTACTTTGGAGAGGAATGTTACAATGGTTTGGTGGTATTGGAATTATTGTAATGGCAATCACTTTAATGCCTTTAATGAATATAGGGGGTATGCAACTTTTCAATATTTCATCTAATGATACTTCTGAAAAAATTTTTCCTAAAACTAAAGAAGTTTCTTTGAGATTATTGTCTATATATTCCTTATTAACTTTAACTTGTGCTTTTTTTTATTTTATATTTGGGATGAGTTTTTTTGATAGCATCGTGCATGCTATGACAACAATAGCGACTGGAGGTTTTGCAAATTATAATGAATCTATAGGTTATTTTAATAGCTCGTTAATAGAAATTAATGCAATAATATTTATTATTCTTGGAAGTATACCTTTTATTAGTTACATCAAATACTTGGCTGGAGATAAGAAAATATTTTTCAAAGACACACAAATAAAAACTTTTATAATTTTGGTTATTATTTCAATTCTTTTAATGTTTTTTTATTTATCTGTTATAAATAAAAGCTTAACTGAGATAAGTTTTTTGTCTGTTAGCTTTAATATAATTTCTATTTTAACTGGAACAGGGTATGCTACAGAAAATTTTAGTAATTGGGGTCAATTTCCACTAGTATACTTCATTATTTTAATGTTCATTGGAGGCTGTGCAGGCTCTACAACTTGCGGAATAAAGATTTTTAGAGTTCAAATTTTGTATCAATTCATATCAAACCAGCTGAAAAAAATAATTTACCCTCGAGGAATTTTCAAAATTAAATATCAAAATAATAATGTGGATGAAAAATTTATGGACTCAATTATTTCTTTTATATTTCTTTATATATTAATATTTTTTGTTGTGACTGCGCTTTTATCGCTTGATGGATTAAATTTTATTACTGCAATTTCAGCAGCTGCCACGTCAATTTCAAATGTTGGTCCAGGTTTAGGTGATATTATTGGTCCAAACGGAAGTTTTTCAAGCCTGTCTGATTTTTCTAAATGGGTTCTCAGTGCTGCTATGATACTTGGAAGGTTGGAATTATTTGCAATTCTAGTATTATTTATTCCATCTTTTTGGAGAAAATATTAATGTTTGAAAAAAAACAAACCTGGTCAGAATCTATTTTAGTTTACAAGGATATTCGAATGCTAAGAATATTGCTTCTTGGTGCAATTAGTGGATTTCCTTGGGTTTTAATTGCCAGCAGTTTAAGCCTTTGGCTAAAAGAAGAAGGTTTAAGTAGATCAACTATTGGATGGGCAGGTTTAATATTTGGGGTGTACGCCTTTAATTATTTGTGGGCACCAATAATTGATAGAATACAAATTCCATTTTTAACAAAAAGATTAGGGCATCGACGAGGCTGGATTGTCCTTATGCAAATTATAATTTTATTTAGTTTAATTGTTTGGAGTTTTATTAACCCTACAGAAAATTTGGCGTTACTAATTAGTGTTGGATTAGTTATAGCAATTGCTTCGGCTACACAAGATATTACAGTTGATGCGTTGAGAATTGAACAAATTAATGCTGATGAAGGAAAATCTATGGCAGCAGGAGCTGCTATGGCTGTAGTTGGATGGTGGACCGGATATAAGTTAGGTGGTGTTATAGCATTGTTTACTGCCGAATTTTTTCAAAACATTGGAATTGAAGATTACTGGCAAACTACTTTTTTAGTTCTTGGCGTTGTAGTAATCCTGATGAATATAGGTTTAATGTTTATACACGAGCCTATAACAACAGATAGGCAAAACAAACAAAAAGAAACAGACGAAATAATACAATCAAAACTTGGATCAAATAATGTAGTAACAAAATTTGTTGCTTATATTACTGGTACAATAGGAGGTCCAATAATTAGTTTCTTCAAAAAAAATGGTTTCTCAATTGCAGTTGGAATCCTTGGCTTTGTCTTTCTCTTTAAAATTGGAGAAGCCTTTCTTGGAAGAATGTCCATAGTTTTTTATAAAGAGGTAGGATTTTCAAAAGGTGAAATAGCGATATACTCTAAAACTCTTGGCTGGATAACGACAGTTGTATTTACATTATTAGGTGGAATATTTGCTATGAGAGCTGGCACAATAAAAACAATGTTTGTTGCTGGTGGATTTATGGCAGCAACAAATTTATTATTTGCTGCTCTCGCGTGGTCAGGAAAATCTGAATGGTTGTTTGCTTTAGCGGTTATCGCTGACGATATATCTGCAGCATTTGCAACTGTTGCTTTTGTAGCCTTTATCTCTCTTTTAGTGGATAGGACTTATACCGCTACGCAGTATGCACTTCTAGCTTCAATTGGAACTGCAGGAAGAACGACACTTGCTTCTTCATCGGGTGCTTTAGTTGATTGGCTAAATGGAGACTGGGGAACCTTTTTTATAATTACCACTTTAATGGTTATCCCATCTTTAATTTGTTTATGGTTTATAAGGAATAAAATTAAAATTGGTGCAAAATAGTTTTTTTTTAAAAGAGCCTTTTGTCGATATATTAGAGGAACCAAAGAAGAACTCTAATGTTAGCTCTCAACTTATCTACGGTGAGAGTTTTAAAATAATTAGTAAAAAAAATAATTATTTTAAAATAAAGACTTCATATGACAAATATTCAGGCTTTATAAAAAAAATTGATAGCTACGAAAAAATCAATCCAACTCACAAAGTTGGAATTTTAAAAGCTAGAATTTATTTAGGTAATAAAAAAAAGAAATCAAAAAAGTTTTTACCATTTACGAGCAAAATACAAATTTTAAAAAAGGATCAAAATTTCATTATGTATAAAAAAGATAAATGGCTAAGATCAAAAGACATATTTCCAATCCAAAAAAAAAATTCTGATTTTGTAAAGATATTTAAAAGTTTTCTAAATTGTAAATATAAATGGGGTGGAAAAACATTCGAAGGAATTGATTGTTCAGCTCTATTGCAAATATTTTATAAATTTAATAATAATTTTTTTCCAAGAGACACGATTGATCAAGTTAAATTAAAAAAAGGTGTGGGATACAAAAAAAAATTTAAAAAAGGTGATATTATTTTTTGGAAAGGACATGTTGCTATATGCATCAATACAAATGATCTTATCCACGCTTATGGTCCAAAAAAAAGAGTGATCATAATGCCAATTAAAAAAACGATAAAACTAATTAAAGAAACGGCGAAATTAGATGTAAAGAAAGTAATAAGGATCTGAATTACTCTCGACCAAAATCAGGTTTAGAAATATCTTGTTTTTGAGAAATTATTTGTTTTCTTACTACTTTCGAATTGATTAATTTTTTTATTATATTTGAATTTTCTTTCTTACTTATATTCTTCTTAAAATCTTTTAAATTTTTCATAAAAAGATTTATTGCCTCAATCATATTAGTTTTATTCTCGAAAAATATGTCTCTCCACATTATTTCGTTGGAAGCAGCAATTCTTGAGAAATCTCTTAATCCACCTGCACTAAATTTAATCAAATTTTTATTCTTTTTTTTCTGAAAATCCTGAGCAGTTTTTATTAAATTGTAAGCAATCAAATGAGGTAGATGGCTAGTGACTGAAAAAATTTTATCATGATCATCGGGATTCATAATAATTATTTTAGATCCTAAAGATTTCCAAAATCTCTCTACTTTTTTTTGTTTTAGAACATTTTTATCTTTTATTATTATGCACCACTTGTTTTTGAACAAATTAGTATTACCATATTTGGGCCCACTAACTTCAGATCCTGAGATAGGATGACTCATCACCCAATCAAGATTTTTTGATAATTTTTTTTTTTTTAAAGAAATTAGATTTTTTTTTGTTGAACCAACGTCAGTTATAATTGAATTATGATTTAGATTTTTATTTAATGACGAAAAAAATTTAGGATATTCACTCATAGGAGTGCTTAAAATCACAAGATCAATTTTATTTAAATTTTTATCTAACCTTGTTAAAAATTTAATTTTTTTGTTAAATTTTTTAATAATAGATCTATATTTTTTAGACTTTTCAAATACAAAAAAATTTTTAGAAATTTTTTTTTGTATTGAAGCCTTTAATATTGATGAGCCTATTAATCCACAACCAATAATAAGAATATTATTAAACATTTTTAAAAATAGTATTCATTCTTTTAAGGAATATTTGGTTTTCTTTTGTGTTGCCAATTGTAAGTCTTAGACAATTTTTTATGCCATATGAATTCATTTCTCTTAGTATAATTCCATATTTCTGTAATTTTTTTAAAGTTGTGTCTGCTGTAAATTTTGCTTTTTTGAAATCTAACAAAAAGAAATTTCCAGATATTTTGTTTGTACCAATATTATATTTTAACATCTCATTTTTAATTTTTTTGCACCATTTAAGATTATGTATTACTGACTTTTTAACAAATTTATCATCTTTAAGAGATTCAACAGCACAAATTTGAGCAAATTTATTTACGTTAAAAGGTGGTTTAATTTTATATAATTCTTTAATTATAGATTTATCGCCGTATCCCCAGCCTATCCTTAATGAAGCTAGACCATAGATTTTTGAAAATGTTCTTAAAATAAATACATTTTTAGAGTTTTTAAATAACTCAATTCCAGATTTGTAATCTTTATTCTTCATATATTCAAAATATGCATCATCAACAACCAATAAAATATTTTTATTTAATCTTCTCCTTAAGTCTAATAGCTCGTTTTTTGTTAAATAAGTGCCTGTTGGATTATTTGGATTTGCAATAAAAACAATTTTTGTTTTTTTTGATGTCTTTTTAAGAATTTCTTTAACTGAAACTTTAAAATTAATTTCTTTAGCTAATTTTACATTTGCCCCAACGATTTTGGAGTATATCCTATACATGAGGAAACTGTACTGAGGAACAACAACTTCATCATTTTCTCTAAGGAACAATTGACAAAGCATTTGAATTACTTCGTCAGAACCAGAGCCACAAATTATCTTGGATTTATCACAACCATACTTCTTTGATATTTTTTGTGTTAATTCCGAAAATTTACTATCTGGATATTTTGATATATCAAATTTAGACTTAACAATTTTTTCGACATTTTTACTGACACCTAAAGCAGATTCATTTGCAGATAACTTAATAATATATTTATTACCAGCCAATAAGGATTTTCCTGGTTTGTAACTCTGTAATTTTATGTTTTTAAATCTTAGCAATGTCATAGTAAATATTTCACTATAAATAGTCTTTTAACTAGATAAAACAATAATTAATTGAGCAATATTTGACATATAAATTCCTTTGAAGTAAAAGCTGCATGCGCTGATTTATACTGAATTGCGAGCGCTATAAAAAAACCGCTAAAATGTTTTTTTTCTCACAATTCAATCAGTACAATTATTATGAATAAGAATATTGATACAAAAAAAATAATTATATCAAATCCCCTTAAATTGGATTGTGGTAAGGAAATTAATAACTTTCCAATAGCATACGAGACATATGGGGAATTAAACAGTGAAAAAAGTAATGCAATATTAGTTTTCCATGCTTTGACTGGAGATCAATATGTTTCTGGAAAAAACCCAATAACTAATAAAGATGGTTGGTGGAGTTATGTTGTTGGAGAAAATAAGCCAATTGATACAAATAAATTTTTTGTGATTTGTGCAAACGTTATTGGAGGCTGCATGGGATCTTACGGACCTAGCACAATAATTGAGTCCACTGGTAAACAAATAGGAACTGATTTTCCAATTATAACTATTAACGACATGGTTAACGCTCAATATGAGCTAATTAAATATTTAGAAATTGAAAAACTTTTTGCTGTAGTAGGTGGTTCAATGGGTGGAATGCAAGTACTTCAATTTGTTGCCAATTTTCCAGATAAAGCAAAACTTGCAATACCGATTGCTTGCACATCTAGTCACTCGGCACAAAACATAGCGTTTAATGAATTAGGAAGACAGGCAATTATGGCTGACAGTAAGTGGGAAAATGGATTTTATAGTAATTACAAATTAAATCCTGACAAAGGGTTAGCGGTAGCAAGAATGGCAGCACATATTACTTATCTTTCTGAAAAAGGATTGCAGGAAAAATTTGGAAGAAAATTGCAAGATAGGGATAGCCTAAGATATGGATTTGAGGCAGATTTTCAAATTGAGAGTTATCTTAGATACCAAGGATCTGTGTTTGTTGATAGATTTGATGCTAATAGTTATTTATATATAACTCGTGCAATGGATTATTTTGACTTATCCAAACAGTACAAAGGAAACTTATCTGATGCATTCAAAGAAACTAAAACAAAATTTTTTGTAATATCATTTACATCAGATTGGTTATATCCAACATCGGAGAATAGAGAAATAGTTATAGCACTAAATTCTATTGGTGCAGATGTCGGATTTGTAGAAATAGAATCTGATAAGGGGCATGACTCATTTTTGCTTGATGTTCCAAGTTTCCTAAAGACACTTGGCGATTATATTAATTCAACCTACAAAGTTATAAATGAAAGAAGAATTTAACATTATATCTAATTTGATAGAGGAAAATACTAGAGTTCTAGATGTCGGTTGTGGCAATGGAGACTTAATGAAATTTTTACAAGAAAACAAAACTAAAGATATTCGTGGACTAGAAATCTCTAAAGAAAAAGTTCAAAATTGTTTATCAAAAGGATTAACTGTAATTGAGGGGAATGCTGAAAGCGATTTAAAACAATTTCCTAAATCGTCTTTTGATTATGTTATTTTAAGCCAAACATTACAAGCTTTTCTTAATCCTGAATTAGTAATTAATGAATTACTAAAAGTAGGAAAAAAAGTAATTGTTACTATACCTAATTTTGGTTACTGGAGAGTTAGACTACAATTACTATTTAAAGGCACAATGCCTGTAACAGAAAATTTACCTCATGAATGGTACAATACGCCAAATTTACATATGTGCACAATTAAAGATTTTTATAATTTTTGCAGTATTAAGAAAATTAAAATATTTAAGTCTATCGCTTTAAAAAAAAGTCGAATTTCAGAAATAAATAAATCAAATTTAAATTATAAAAATCTTGACTCTCATTTGGGTATATTTTTAATAGAAAATTAAATGAAAGTAGAAATTATTAAGTGTCTTGAAGATAATTTTTCTTACATTTTAATTAATGAAGCTAATAGAAATTGTTGTGTTGTTGATCCTGGTGAAGCAGAACCAATTATAAATTATTTACAGAAAAATAAATTAAATTTAAAATATATATTAAATACACATCATCATCATGACCATGTTGGCGGGAATGAAGAATTAAAAAAAAAATTTAATGCAGAGGTAATAGGTTATATTGGAGATAAAAATAGAATACCTCAAATTGATATTTGCTTAAGTGATGGTGAAATTTGGAAGAAGGATATTTTTGAAGCAAAAATATATCATGTCCCTGGCCATACAATAGGTCATATCTGTTTTCATTTTTTTAAAAATAAGTTAATTTTTACAGGAGATACTTTGTTCTCTATGGGATGTGGAAGAATTTTTGAAGGGAGTTATGAGCAAATGTACAACTCACTACAAGTTTTAAAAAGTTTAGATAAAGATACAAAAATTTATTGTGGACATGAATATACTTTAAAGAATTCTGAATTTTGTTTAGCACAAGATTCCAATAACAATGAATTACTAAACAAAATTAAAGAAATTAAAGAAAAAATTAAACTAGGTAAAACTAGTATGCCATCAACGATTGGTGAGGAACTTAATTGTAACATTTTTCTAAAGTCAAACGATCTAGAAAATTTCAAAAAATTGAGGGATTTAAAGGATAATTTCTAAGTTATTAACCTTGACTATGATGCAACCCAGACTATATTGCTCCCTATAAAAATTAGGGCTAACTATGTCATTCGCAGTAATTCAAACAGGTGGTAAACAGTATAAAGTGAAAGCTGGAGAGATTCTCAAAGTTGAAAAGCTCGAAGATTCAGAAGAAAATTCAAAAATAGAGTTTAATGAAATACTAGCTTACGGAGATGATAAAAATTTAGAGTTAGGAGAGCCGACAATTAGTGGAGCTAAAGTTGAAGCTGAATTAATAAAAAATGGAAAAAATAGAACAGTTCTTATTTTTAAAAAAAGGAGAAGGCAAAATTCGAGAAGAAAAAATGGTCATAGACAAAAATTTACAATGGTAAGAATAAGTAAAATCTATTCAAAAGATGGTAAAGTTATTTCTGAAGCAGAAAAAAGAAAAGAAATACCATCAAAAAAAACAGTTGAAACTAAGGAAGCAGCTAAATAAAAAGTAATTTATGGCAACGAAAAAAGCAGGTGGATCGTCAAGAAACGGAAGAGATAGTGCAGGTCGTAGACTTGGTGTGAAAAAATATGGTGGCGAGATGGTTGTGCCTGGTAACATTATTGTAAGACAAAGAGGAACTAAAATATTTCCTGGAGAAAATGTTGGCATGGGTAAAGACCATTCGATATTTTCAGTTGTTAAAGGTAAAGTAGAGTTTAAAAAATCAAAATCTGATAGAACCTACGTTTCTGTAAAGCCCAATTAATAGATACAACACTCACATAGTTGTTATATGAAATTTCTAGATCAAGTTAAGATATATGTAAAAGCTGGCAACGGAGGGTCGGGATCTCCAAGTTTTCGTAGGGAAAAATTTGTAGAATTTGGTGGCCCTGATGGCGGCGATGGAGGGAAAGGAGGATCTGTAATTCTTATTAGTGAAAGAAATCTTAATACTTTGATTGATTACAGGTATCAACAACACTTCAAAGCTGAAAGAGGAAAGGATGGCAGCGGAAAAAACAAAACTGGCAAAGGTGGTGAAGATTTATATTTAAAAGTACCTTTGGGAACACAAGTATTTGAAGAAGATAATAAAACACTTATTTATGATTTTAAAAGTCAGAAAGAGGAATTTTTAGTAGCAAGTGGAGGTAAAGGAGGATTTGGAAATACAAGGTTTAAGTCCTCAACCAATAGAGCTCCAAAGAAATTTACAAAAGGGGGTCAAGGAGAGGAATTTTGGATTTGGCTTCAACTAAAAACAATTGCTGATATCGGTATCATAGGATTGCCCAATGCTGGGAAATCCAGCTTGCTTGCATCAATGACGAGTGCAAATCCAAAAATAGCAAACTATAAATTTACTACAATTAATCCAAATCTTGGGGTTGCTAGTTATGATGACAAAGAAGTTACTTTAGCAGATATACCAGGCTTAATTGAGGGCGCACATACCGGAACTGGTCTTGGGATAAAATTTTTAAAACATATTGAAAGGTGCAAAACTTTGCTGCATTTAATAGATATAACTGAAGATGATTTATTTATTTCTTACAATCAAGTCCGAAAAGAATTATCAAAATACAGTAAAGATTTAGTTAAAAAAAAAGAAATAGTAGTTTTAAATAAAACTGACTTAATAGATGAAGAGGAAAAAAAAGAGAAGATAAAAAAACTCAAGAAAAAATTAAAAAAAAATATCTTTTTCATGTCAACAATGGATAAAAAATCAGTATCAGATATAAAGTCAAAGTTGGTAAACTATGTATCTTAAGGACTCCAAAACTGTAGTAATAAAAATAGGTTCATCTTTATTAATAAATGACAATAAAATTATTAGAGAAAAATGGCTTTTGGAATTTGCTAAAGATATTAAAGAGTTACAAAAACTTAAAAAGAACATTGTTATAGTGAGTTCTGGAGCAATTGCTTTAGGGTGTAAAAAATTACAATTAAATAAAAAAACTTTAAAGCTTGATAAAAGCCAAGCTGTTGCATCAATTGGACAAATAGAATTAATGAATCTTTTTAAAAAGACATTTAGCTCAAATAAAATAAATATTTCTCAAATTCTAATTACTTTAGAAGATACTGAACAAAGAAGAAGAGCTATAAATGCTAAAAGAACTTTCGAAAACTTATTTGAGCTTAATTTTGTACCTGTTGTTAATGAAAATGATAGTATTGCAACTTCTGAAATTAAATACGGAGATAATGACAGATTAGCATCAAGAGTTGCACAAATATCAGGTGCAGATTGCTTAATATTACTATCTGATGTTGATGGATTGTATTCTAAAAATCCAAAAATTCATAAAAATGCTAAATTGATTAAAGAAATAAAAAATATTGATTCTAAAATTGAAAATTTTTCAAGTAAAAGCACAAGTGAGTATGGTACTGGTGGAATGAAAACGAAAATTGATGCTGCAAAAGTATGTCAAGTCTCAGGTTGCTATATGGCTATTGCAAATGGTTTAATTAAAAGACCAATTAAAAATATACTGGAACATAATTCTGGGACATGGTTTTTGCCAAAAGTATCTAAATTAGATGCAAGAAAAAAATGGATAATTAGCTCTATATCTCCAAAAGGAGAAATTATTATAGATGATGGTGCTTTAAATGCTTTAAAAAATGGAAAAAGTTTATTAGCTGCAGGTATTAGAAAAGTTTCAGGAAAATTTGTTAAAGGTGATCATGTTAGAATTTTAGATAAAAATAACAAAGAATTTGCTAGAGGGTTGAGCAGTTTTACATCTGATGAGATATCCAAAATAAAAGGAGAACATTCTAACAAAATTAGTAATCTTTTAGGTTATGTTACAAAGTCTGAAGTTATACATAAAGATGATATGGTTAAAATTTAATGAGTAAACTACTTAAAAAAATTGGATTGAATTCTAGAAAAGCTTTGAATTCAAGTATTAGTCCAAAAAAAAAGAATAAAGTTTTAAAAGATTTTGTAAAATTAATTGAGATTAATAAGAATAAAATTATTAGCGAAAATAAGAAAGATATTTTTTATGCAAGAGGAAAAAAAATAAAAGAAAACTTAATTCAAAGACTCACTCTTAGTAATAATAAATTAAAAAGTATAATTGACTCTATTAAAACTATTACTTCTTTTAAAGATCCTATAGATCAAGTAACTTCCAAATGGAAAAGGCCAAATGGACTTGAAATTAGAAGAGTTACAATACCAATAGGAGTTATAGGTGTAATATTTGAAAGTAGACCCAATGTTACTTCGGATGTATCAGCACTATGTTTTAAATCTGGAAATGCTGTTATATTAAGAGGTGGTTCCGAAGCCTACAATAGTAATAAAATTTTAGTAAATTTATTTAGGAAAGCTCTAAAAAAAAATAAAGTAAACGAAAATTATGTCCAGTTTATAAATAACAAGAGCAGAAAACTCGTCGATTATTTATTGTCAAAAATGGAAAACTCCATTGATGTTGTAATACCACGAGGTGGAAAAAATCTAGTAAAAAAAGTTAAACAACTTTCAAAGGTTCCAGTTATTGGTCATTTAGAAGGAATTTGTCATACATATATTGATAAAGAGGCAGAAGATAATATGGCAAACAAAATAGTATTAAATGCTAAGTTGAGAAATACTAGTATATGTGGTGCAACTGAAACTCTTTTAATACATAAAAGTAAATCGAAATCAGTGAATTTAATTTTAAATTCACTAGCTAAAAGCGGTTGTAAAATTTTAGCTGATAAAAAAATAAGTAAATTATTTAAAGGCAAAACATATCCTGCAAATAATAATACTTGGTCAAAAGAACATCTTTCACCGATTATTTCAGTTAAATTAGTGAATAATGTCGAAGAAGCAGTTGCCCATATCAACAAATATGGAACTATGCATACAGATGCAATAGTAACCAAAAACAAAAATACAGCAAAATTCTTTATTAAGAATGTAAAAAGCTCTATTGCTATTCAAAATTCATCAACACAATTTGCTGACGGAGGAGAATTTGGTTTTGGTGGAGAAGTTGGAATTTCAACAAACACATTGCCACCAAGAGGTCCTGTCGGTCTAAATCAGTTAGTAAGTTATAAATATGAAGTTTATGGTTCAGGGCAAATTAGAAAATAAAAAGATTGGTATACTCGGTGGATCGTTTGATCCAGCACATGTTGGTCATGTAAGAATTTCTAAATTAGCAAAAAAAAATTATAATTTGAGCCAAGTTATATGGGCTATAACAAAACAAAATCCATTTAAAAAAAATAATCCAAATGACCTATATAAAAGAACAGCTTATGCAAAAAAAATTAATAAAAATAATAAATTTATAAAAGTTAAATGTTTTGAAGAAATAATAAAATCTAATCGTACAGTAGATTTAATTAAATATTTAAAAAAAAAATTTAAACATTCAGAAATATTTTTTTTAATGGGGGCTGATAACCTAATAAATTTTCATAAATGGAAAGGGTACAATTCAATAACTAAAATGTGCAAAATATTGGTATTTGATCGAAATGGATACAAATCAAAGGCTTTTAGATCTAAATCATTTAAGAAATATAATAAAAAAGCAGTTGAATTTATAAAGTTTAATAAAGTCAATATTTCATCTTCTCAATTAAGAAAAATTTGATACTCTTAATTTAATTAATGGAAAAAATATCAGCTCTTAAAGATGAAATAATCAAAACGCTTGATATTAATAAAGCCTTGGACATAGTTTCAATAGATCTCGAAGGAAAGTCATCAGTTGCGGACTTCATGATTATAGCTAGTGGTACATCATCAAGACATATTCAAGCTTTATCTGAACAAGTTTTTGAAAAATTAAAAATTAATGGTGTGAATAATTGTAAAATTGAGGGAAAAGATAGCAATGATTGGAAGCTTGTAGATGGAATAGACTTAATAGTTCATATTTTTAATCCTGAAAAAAGAAAATTTTACGAATTAGAAAAAATGTGGTCAGAATTAATTCCTAAAGAAAAACTGATCATATGAAAAAAGTATACTTTATAGCTTCATTATTTTTTTTCATATTTACAAATCCAATTTTGAGTAATGAAAACGATATTTACAAAAAAATTGATTTATTTAGCGAAGTCTTAGATAAAATTAATAAAGAATATGTTGATGAAGTAAACCAGAGTGAAGCAATGGATGCTGCTATAAACGGCGTTTTGCAATCTTTGGATCCTTATTCAGCATATATGTCTCCGGACTCGTTTAAAAATATGCAAACTGAGACTAGCGGAGAATTTGGAGGATTGGGCATTGAAGTCAGTATGGAGGCTGGTGTCGTAAAAGTAATTTCTCCAATTGATAACTCGCCAGCTGAGGAGGTTGGTGTCAAAGCCGGAGATTACATCGTTAAAATTGATGATGTTCAAGTTCAAGGAAAAACTCTTTCTGAAGCTGTAGAATTAATGAGAGGCCCAGTTGGATCCGATATAGAGATTACTGTTAGAAGAAGGGGAGAAAGAAAGGCACTTATATTTACAATTACAAGAGAGATTATACAAGTTGCATCTGTAAAGTCAGAAATTAAAGATAATCAAACAGCTTATATAAGATTAACATCATTCAATGAGAATAGTAGTAAACAAATAAAAAATAAAATCAAAGAATTTAAGAAAAATAAGAAAATTAAAAATTACATATTAGATTTAAGAAATAATCCTGGTGGATTGTTATCTCAAGCAATAAAAATTTCAGATTATTTTTTAGAAAATGGAGAAATAGTTTCTACAAAAAGTAAAAGGAAGTATGAAAATAGAAAATGGTTTGCAAAAAAAGGAGACATTATTGATGGAGAAACGATGGTTATTTTGATTAATTATGGGTCTGCATCAGCATCTGAAATTGTTGCAGGAGCACTACAAGATCACAAAAGAGCAATATTAGTAGGAGAGAGTACATATGGAAAAGGGTCAGTTCAGTCAATTATTCCTTTAGAAAATGAAGGTGCCATAAGACTTACTGTTTCTAAATATTATCTCCCATCAGGTAAATCAATTTCAAGAGTAGGTGTAAATCCAGATATAGTTATTGCTGAAGGTTCAGATGAATTTAGAATAAATACAGATACTGATAACCAGTTGGAATTTGCTCTTAAATTATTAAATGGTTAAGAATGAAAGAAAAATTTCAAAAACTTCCATTAAGAAATGGTGTTGGTATCGCAGTCTTAAATAAAGAAAATAAGATATTTGTTGCAAAAAGAATTGATAATCCTGCTGATTTTTGGCAGATGCCTCAAGGCGGTATTGATGAAGGTGAAAATTATTTTGATGCAGCGTTGAGGGAACTTAAAGAGGAAACAAGCATAAAGTCAGTAGAGCTAATTAAAGAAATAAGCAAATACACAACTTACGATCTTCCTGATCGCCTCTTAGGAATTATTTGGAAAGGAAAATATAAAGGCCAAAAGCAAAAGTGGTTTATAGTAAAGTTTAATGGAAAGGAAAATGAAATTAACATTAAAACTAAACATCCTGAATTTTTAGATTGGAAATGGATAGATATTAAAGATTTAACAACTAAAGTTGTAGATTTTAAACTTCATGTTTACCAAGAAATTCAAAAAGAACTAGAAAAAGTAGTTAATTAATACTTATAGATTTTAGAACTTCGACTTTGTGATTTAAAAGAAATCTTTTTTGATCATCGATATTATCTTTTGATAATTCTGCTTCAGCACTGCTTATCGACTCAGATACAAAATTTTTATCAGCATCTTTTAAATCAAAAATTGAACTAGTTAATACAGATAATGTATTGTCTTTAAATTCGACAATACCATCTTCAACATAGAAACTTTGTTCCTCAGATTCAGAGAATACTCTAATTATACCTGGTTTTAAAAAAGAGATAATTGGAATATGGTCTTTAAGAATACCAATCTCTCCTTCTACAGCAGGTATTACAACCTCGAATACATTATCTTTAGAAAGAAAAGATTGTTCTGGATTAACAATATCTATATTAAAATGATTACTCATTAAGCAGCTGCATCTTTTGCCATTTTTTCAGCTTTTTCTATTGCTTCTTCTATTGTACCAACCATATAAAAAGCAGCTTCAGGCAGATGGTCATATTCTCCTTTGCATATTGCGTCAAACCCTTTAATTGTTGACTCTAAATCTACTAGTTTACCTGGAGATCCTGTAAATACTTCAGCCACAAAGAAAGGTTGTGATAAAAATCTTTGAATTTTTCTAGCTCTAGCAACGGTAAGTTTATCATCCTCTGATAACTCATCCATTCCTAGAATTGCAATAATGTCTTGCAAAGATTTGTATGTTTGTAAAATTTTCTGAACAGATCTTGCTACTCGATAGTGTTCATCACCAACAACTCTTGGATCTAAAATTCTAGAGGTAGAATCCAAAGGGTCAACAGCTGGGTAAATACCTAATTCAGCAATTTGTCTTGAAAGTACAGTCGTTGCGTCTAAGTGTGAAAAAGAAGTTGCTGGAGCTGGATCTGTTAAATCATCTGCAGGTACATAAATTGCCTGAACAGATGTAATTGATCCTTTATTAGTTGTTGTAATTCTTTCTTGCAGGTTCCCCATATCTGTTGCAAGAGTAGGCTGATAACCAACCGCAGAAGGAATTCTTCCTAGAAGAGCTGATACTTCTGAACCTGCCTGAGTAAATCTAAAAATGTTATCAACAAAGAACAAAACATCTTGACCCTCTTGATCCCTGAAATACTCTGCCACAGTAAGACCAGTTAAAGCTACTCTAGCTCTAGCTCCAGGAGGCTCATTCATTTGTCCATAGACTAATGCTGCTTTAGATCCAGTTCCCTCTGGCTTGATCACTCCTGACTCGATCATTTCGTGATATAAATCGTTCCCTTCTCTAGTTCTCTCTCCCACTCCAGCGAATACTGAAAATCCACCGTGTGCCTTAGCTATATTATTTATAAGTTCCATTATAATTACAGTTTTTCCAACTCCTGCTCCGCCAAACAATCCAATTTTTCCACCTTTGGCATAAGGTGCTAATAAGTCGATTACCTTTATTCCAGTTACTAAAATTTCTGTTTCTGTAGACTGATCATTAAAAGAAGGAGCTTGTCGGTGTATAGGCCAATTTTCTTTAGTAGAAATTTGTCCTTTCTCATCGATTGGTTCACCTATAACGTTTACAATTCGTCCTAATGTTTCTGGACCTACTGGAACTTGAATTGGAGCGCCTGTATCTTTTACTTCATCACCCCTTTTGAGTCCCTCTGTACTATCCATAGCAATGGTTCTAACACTTGACTCTCCAAGGTGCTGCGCAACTTCTAAAACTAATCTATTACCTCCATTATCACACTCTAAGGCTGTTAATATTTCTGGCAGTTCTCCATCAAATTTTACATCAACGACTGCACCAATTACTTGTGTTATGTTTCCTTTTTTGCTCATAATTATAAACTTTCTGCTCCTGATATAATTTCAATTAACTCTTTTGTTATTGCTGCTTGACGGCTTCTATTATACTCAATTGTAAGCCTATCAACCAATTCGCCTGCGTTTCTGGTTGCATTATCCATTGCTGTCATCCTCGAACCTTGCTCACTGGCAGAATTCTCTAGCATTGCTTTAAATATTTGCGTTGAAATATTTTTCGGCAATAAATTACTTAAAATCTCATCTTCATCTGGCTCAAACTCATAGTCATTATCATTATCTGAGCCATCTTTATCATCTTTATCTTCATTAAGTGGAACTATTTGTTGTTCTTGTGGAATTTGTGTAATTACATTTTTAAATTTATTATAAAATATTGCGCAAACATCAAATTCATTTTTTTCAAATTTTTCAATTATAATTTTTCCTACTTTATCTGCATCAAAGTAATTTATATTTTTTGACTCTTTGAAAGAAATGTTCTCTACAATATAACTTTTATACTGTCTTTTAAGTTGATCATATCCTTTAGATCCAACAGTAATAATTTTTAAAGTTTTATTTTCAGATATTATTTTTTCGAAATAACTTTTTGCTTTTTTAATAATGTTAGTATTAAAACCTCCGCATAAACCTCTATCAGCAGTGAGTACAATACATAAATGAACTTTCTCTTCACCTGTCCCAACCAGTAATTTGGGGGCATTTTCTTTATCTGTTATACTTTTTGAAAGATTTAAAATTACATTATTCATTTTTTCAGAATAAGGTCTGCCTTTTTCAGCATTCTCTTGAGCTTTTCTCAACTTAGCTGCAGCCACCATTTTCATAGCTTTTGTTATTTTCTGAGTTGATTTAACACTCGTAATTCTTTTTCTGAGATCGTCTAAACTTGGCATTTATAATTATTTAATTCCTTTAATTAATTCTACTAATTGTTTTTCAATGTCTTCCTCAATCTTCCCAGTTTTGGCAATAGACTCCATAATCTCAGGCTTATCAGATTTACACTTTTGTAGAACTTTATTTTCAAAGTCGGCTACATCTTTAAGTTCAATATCATCCAAATAACCTTTTACACCACAGAAAATTGATATAACTTGTTCTGCAACTGTCATGGGAGAATATTGTCCTTGTTTTAAAAGTTCAGTTAACTTCGAACCTCTATTTAAAAGTTTTTGAGTAGATGCATCTAAATCAGATCCAAATTGAGCAAAAGCTGCCATTTCTCTGTATTGAGCTAACTCTAATTTAATTGATCCAGCTACAGATTTCATAGCTTTAGTTTGTGCAGCTGATCCTACTCTAGATACGGATAATCCAACGTTTACTGCTGGTCTTATTCCTTGATTGAATAGTTCAGTTTCTAAAAATATTTGCCCATCTGTAATAGATATTACATTTGTTGGAATATATGCAGAAACATCACCTGCTTGTGTTTCAATAATTGGTAGCGCAGTTAAAGAACCTCCGCCATTTTCATCACTTAATTTAGCGGCTCTCTCTAATAATCTACTATGTAAATAGAACACATCCCCAGGGTATGCTTCACGCCCCGGTGGTCTTCTTAATAATAATGACATTTGTCTATATGCAACTGCTTGCTTAGATAAATCATCGTAAATAATTAAAGCATGCATTCCATTATCTCTAAAATATTCTCCCATAGTACATCCTGTGTAAGGAGCTAAAAACTGAAGAGGTGCAGAGTCTGAGGCTGTTGCGGAAACTATAGTCGTATATTCCATTGCACCAGCATCCTCTAAAGTTTTTACAATCTGAGCAACCGTTGATCTTTTTTGTCCAATTGCAACATATATACAATAAAGTTTTTTACTTTCATCGTCTGACTCATTAATTTTCTTTTGATTGATAATTGTATCGATAGCAACTGCAGTTTTGCCTGTTTGACGATCACCAATTATAAGTTCTCTTTGTCCTCTTCCAACAGGAATTAAACTATCAATTGCTTTTAAACCTGTTTGCATTGGTTCACCAACTGATTGTCGTGGAATAATACCAGGAGCTTTAACTTCAACTCTTTTTCTTTCTAAACTTTTATCTAAAGCTCCTTTTCCATCAATTGGATTTCCTAATCCATCAACAACTCTTCCTAAAAGTTGTTTTCCAACTGGTACATCAACAATCGCACCAGTTCTTTTTACAGTATCGCCCTCTTTAATTTCTCTATCATCGCCAAATATAACAACACCAACGTTGTCACTCTCTAAGTTTAATGCCATTCCTTTAGAGCCATCAGAAAACTCAACCATTTCTCCTGCTTGAACATTATCCAAACCATAAATTCTTGCAATTCCATCTCCAACAGACAATACTTGTCCGACCTCTGAAACTTCAGCTCTATCGCCAAGTTTTTTTATCTGTTCTTTTAATATTTTTGTTACTTCTGAAGGATTTATTTCCATTTATGCCTCTATCATTTGTTTTTGAATTTGTTGCAGTTTATTTTTAATAGAATTATCTACCATTGTACTTCCCACTTTTAATACCAAGCCACCAATTAAACTTGGGTCAAATTTATAATTTAACTGTATCTTCGCTCCAAAGTTTTGAGATAGCTCTTCTTTAATTTTAGAAATATCTGTTTCATTAAGTTCTTTAGCTGAAAAAAGCTCTGCTTTTATTTCACCTCTAGCTTTAGAACATACCTCTATAAAATCACTTAAAATTTTTTCTAAATAAAAAAATCTTCTTTTTTGAATTAAAAAAACTAGAAATCTTTTTAAAAGATTGTCAAAATTATTTTTTTCAGAAATTGTTTCAATAACTCTAGTTAAATCCTCAATGCTTGTCGTGGGGTTTTTGATTAAATATCTAAATTCTTCACTTTCATTTATGAGTCTACTTATTGCAACGGCTTGTTCCTCTACTTTTGATAGAGATTTATCTTCGCTAGCCAGCTCAAACAATGCTTGAGCATAACTGTTGTTAGAAGTTATTGATATTTTATTTTCGCTCAATTTATACTCTCAATTGTGAAGATGTTTAAAATTTCGCTTAGATAACATACGAATTATCAGTCTTCAAGGCTCAGATTGTGAAAAATGGTAAGATTTAATGGGCTAATTGAAGCTGATAGGGTCAACATCAACTGAAAGTTTCATTCCTTTGGAGAGTTGAAAATCTTTCAATACATCTTTCAATTTTTTCTGAACACTAGATGTTTTTTTTGCCCTTATTAATAGTCTATTTCTGAATTTTTGATTAATTCTATATATTGGAGCGTTTACTGGTCCTAAAATTTTTGCATCTATAGATTTTGATAAAACATTTTTAAGTTTTAAAGCATCTATATCAAGTTTTTTTTCATTTGATGAAGATAAAATTAAAGCAATAAATCTTTCGTAGGGTGGTAAGTTATTCATCTTTCTTAAATTTAATTCATTTTCTAAAAATTTAAAAGGATCTTCATTTGTAATTTGATTTATAACTTCTGGTTTTAAGTTGTATGTTTGGAAATAAATATTAGCTGGTTTTCCAGTTCTACCTGCTCTTCCCGATAACTGATGGTAAAGTTGTAAATTTTTTTCAGTGCTCCTAAGATCGTGTCCTTGAGAAGTTAAATCAATGTCTAATACAACAATACAATTCAATTTTGGAAAGTGAAATCCTTTTGATATTAATTGAGTGCCTACAAGAATATCTATTTCACCAGATATAATTTTATTCAATTTATCTTTGCCAGATGCTTTATTCATTGTGTCGCTAGAAAAAATTATTGTTTTTTTATTAGGAAAGAGGTTTTTAACTTCCTCTGCAATTTTTTCTACACCAGGTCCACTAAATACAAATTCACAAACATTTCCTTTTTTACAATCTCTATTTAATTTTGAATTATATCCACAGTAATGACACAAAAGAATTTTTTTATTTTTGTGAAATACTAAATTTATAGAACACCTTGGGCATGTAAAAACATTTAAACATTTTTTACATAAAACATAGGGTGCAAAACCTCTTCTATTTATGAAAAAGAGAACTTGATCTTTTTTATTTAAATGTTCTTTTACTTTTTCAAGAGTTTTAAGAGATATAGAACTTTTGGTCGCTAGTTGATTTTGATAAAGATCGATAACATGGTGTTTGGGTAAATTTGCACCTTTATATCGATTAAGCAATCTTGAGTAATTATACTTTTTAATTTTAATATTTTCATATGTTTCGATTGATGGAACTGCAGTTACTAAATTTATTGGAATATTTTCGTGTTTAGCTCTTGATATTGCCATATCTCTAGCGTTATAGATAATTCCTTCATCTTGTTTATAAGATTGATCGTGCTCTTCATCCACAGTTATCAAACCTAATTTTTTGAATGGCAGAAATAAGGATGATCTTGCTCCGATTACTACTTTAATTTTTCCTGCTGATAATCCATTCCATATAATTTTTCTTTTTTTTGGGCTGACTTTTGAATGCCAAACTGCAGCTTCAAATCCAAAATAAGACTTAAATTTTTTTTCAAATTCATTTGTTAGTCCTATTTCTGGTAATAAAATTAAAGATTGCAATCCTATATTTATAATTTTTTCAATAGCTTTAAAATAAACTATTGTTTTTCCTGAACCGGTTGTACCTTGAAGTAAATGAACTCTAAAACTGCTATGGTTTTTAGATAACTCTTTATAGGCCTTATCTTGCTCTTCAGAAAGTTGATAACTTTCTTTTTCGCTTGATAGAGCATATTTTAATAGATCGCTGTCATTTTTTATTTTTAAATTTTCGTCATTAATCAAATGTAGTTTTAAACACATTCCTAGGGGTACAAGATTGTAATTAGAAAACCACTTTAGAAAATTCATTGTTTTTTTACTTAGTGGTTCAATTTCAATTTTTTCAATTATAGATTTTAATTTAAATTCCTTATTATTCTTTTCTTCAAAAAAATCCCAAATTACTCCAATAATATTTTTCTTACCAAATGGAACTTTTACATAATCTCCTGCTTTTAATTTAATATTACTTTCATATGTAAAAGGATAATCAAATATATTTGGCAACAAAACTGGATATTTCATAAATATTTAATTTTAGTTTTTTTATATCTTAAAAATATATAAATAGATCAAATGAAATATAATTATTACTGGAGAAAATCAGGTTTAAAAAAACCTTATGGGGATAATTTTTTGAGTTTAGTTGAGGAATATAAGCCAAAAAATGTATTAGAAATTGGTGTTTTTTGTGGTGTTACATCAAGAAATATATGTGAATTATTAAAGACAAATTTTGGTAGTGATTTCAGATATTACGGATTAGATTTATTTGGATCTACTAAAACATCAAGTGTAGATGAGATCGAACCGAAATTTCTTGAAAATCAAAAGTTTTCGAATCCACTTAAAACTATCTATTATAATTTCATAAAAAAAGAAAATTTAAATTCAAAGATATCTGTTCAAAATTTTTTAAAGAAATTTTCACAAAATATTGAGCTTGTAGAAGGAGACACAAGGGTGACTTTAGAAAAAGTTCCTTTAAGTGAAATTGATTTCGTATTTTTAGATGGAGGACATAGTTACAATACAGTTTTAAGTGATTTACAGAAACTTTATGATAACATGAAAAATAATTCTAAAATTGTTTGTGATGATTTTGCAGGTATTACAAAAATTGAAAGTGTTGAAAAAGCAATAAAAGACTTTGCAAATAATAACAAAATAAAACTTGAAGAAAAATTTAAAAGATTTGCTTTATTGAATGTAGAAAAATAATTATTAAGAGTGAATTTGTCTTTTATCTACTGATAATGCTGCTTCTTTTATAGCTTCTGAAAATGTTGGGTGTGCGTGACATGTTCTTGCAATATCTTCGGAACTAGCTCCAAATTCCATTGCGACAGCCATCTCAGCTATCATTTCTCCTGCATGAGGACCAATAATATGCACACCAAGCACTTTATCAGTTGATTGGTCTGCCAAAATTTTTACAAAACCCTCTGGCTCATCAATTGCTTTGGCTCTTGAATTTGCCATAAAAGGAAATTTACCAATTTTATAACCTATGTTTTCTTTTTTTAATTGCTCCTCGCTTTTGCCAACATAAGCAACCTCGGGGGACGTATAAACAACTCCAGGAATAATATCATAATTAACATGACCTGATTGGCCTGCAATTAATTCTGCAACTGCAATTCCTTCCTCTTCAGCTTTGTGAGCTAACATTGGGCCATCAATAACATCACCTATTGCATAAATATTTTTTACATTTGTTTCAAAATTTTTATTTACTTTAACTCTTCCTTTTTCATCTAACTTTACACCAACTTTGTCTAAATTTAAGTTTTTAGTATAGGGTCTTCTACCTACAGAAATTAAAACGACATCAACATCATGCTTAACTTTTTGGCCATCATTTTGTGAAGTCTCAACTGTCACACCATTAGAGTTTTTAGTTATTTTATCAACTTTAGTATTAAGGTTAAATTTTATACCTTGCTTCTTTAATATTTTCATAAATTCATTTGAAATATCTCGATCCATTCCAGGCGTGATGTGATCTAAAAATTCAACGACTGTGACTTTAGTGCCAAGTCTTGACCAAACAGACCCCATTTCCAATCCTATATATCCACCACCAACAACAATCATTTTATTGGGGAGTTTGGGAATAGATAGGGCTCCAGTTGAAGAAAGAATTCTCTCTTCATCAAAGTCTACTCCAGGCAATGAAACTGGCTCAGATCCTGTACTGATTATTGTTTTATTAGTTTGAATTATTTTAGTGCCTTCAGAGCCTTCAATTTTTATTGATTTTTCATTCTCAAATGAACCTTTGCCTTTAAAATAAGTGACTTTGTTTTTTTTGAATAAAAATTCAACTCCTTTAGTCAAAACTGTTACGGCTTTATCTTTATTTTTCATCATTTTATCTAAGTTGAGTTTTATTTCTCCAGTCTCGATTCCAATCTTTTCAAAATTTTTAGCACTGTGAAATTTTTCAGATAAATTAAGCAAACTTTTTGATGGGATACATCCAATATTTAAACATGTCCCCCCTAAAGATCCTCTAGACTCTATGCATGCTGTTTTAAGTCCAAGTTGAGACAATCTAATTGCACAAACATATCCACCAGGGCCACCACCGATTACTGTAACATCAAATTTTTCTGACATATTATAAATTTAAAAATAACCTTCTTGGATCTTCTAAGTTTTCTTTAACAGTTTTTAAAAAACTTACAGATTCTTTTCCATCAATTATTCTATGATCATAAGACAATGCTAAAAACATTACAGGTCTAGCCTTTATCTCACCATCAACAACAATAGGTCTTTCAACGATATTATGCATTCCTAGAACTGCTGATTGTGGAGGGTTTAAAATAGGAGTAGATAACATTGATCCATACACACCTCCATTGCTAATTGTAAATGTTCCACCTTGAAGATCCTCTATAGTAAGACTACCATTTTTTGCTTTGTCTGACAGATCTTTTATGTTTTTTTCAATGTCCGCAAAAGACATTTCATCGGCATTTTTTAATACTGGAACTACTAATCCTTTTTCAGTTCCGACCGCAAAGCTCACATTATAATAATTTTTGTAAACCATTTCATCATTTTCAACTTCAGCATTTATTGTAGGAAATAATTTTAATCCTACTATACAAGCTTTCACAAAAAAAGACATGAAGCCAAGTTTAATTCCATAACTATTTTGGAAATCTTCCTGGTTATCTTTTCTCATTGAGATTATATTTGACATATCAACCTCATTAAATGTTGTGAGCATAGCAGCATTGTTTTGAGCCTCTTTTAAACGTTTAGCAATCGTTTGTCTTAGTCTTGACATTTTGATTCGTTCTTCTTCACCATATTGAATTTTTCTCTCATTAGGTTGAGGTTTAGCTCCCATTAAACTTATTAAATCACCTTTTAAAATTCTTCCATCTTTACCTGTCCCTTTTACTTCATCTAAATTAATTTTATTTTCAACAACCATTTTTCTTACAGCAGGAGAAAGTGTTTTATTTTGTTTAATAGGCTTGGTTTCTTCAACTTCATCAGTTAATACCAATGGTTCTTCATTGAGCAATAAAGGTTCTTGAGTTTTTTTTGTATCTTTTTTCTTTTCGATTTCTAAATTTATTATATTATTTTTTTCAACGTTTCCTTTAACCGGCTCAGCTTTCTTTTCTTCTTTAAGAACACTACCTTCTGAAATCATTCCTAATACAGTTCCAACTTCAACTGTATCACCATCTTTTGAGTTGATCTCTGATATAACACCACTCGCAGGTGCAGGAACTTCTAAGTTTACTTTGTCAGTTTCCAATTCTACTACAGCTTCATCAGCAACTACGTTATCACCCTTTTTCTTTAACCATTTCGTGACCGTAGCCTCTGTAATACTTTCTCCCAAAACTGGAACTAATATTTTTTCACTCATTTATTCAAATACTTTATTTATAATTTCTTGTTGTTCAGAATTATGTCTTCTTGCATAACCTGTAGCAGGTGTAGCATCTGGACTTCTTCCAATGTAAGAAATTGCACTGTTTTTAGCCTTAATAGTCTCTAATGTCCATTGTATATAATCTCTAACAGCAAACCAAGCACCCATATTTTTAGGCTCCTCTTGGCACCAATAAAATTTTGCATTTTTTGCAAATGGTTTTAGCTCTTTAACCAAACTTTTTGCAGGGAAGGGATATAGTTGTTCAATTCTATACAAAATCACATCATTGGTTTTTAGTTTCTCTCTTGCCGCAAGAAGATCAAAGTAAATTTTTCCAGAGCATAATATCACTTTTCTGATTTTTTTGTCTTCTTTTAACTTAATAAACCCTTTTTGCTTAATATCTCTAGCATGATCCCATAGCACTCTATGGAAAGAATTTTGTTTACTAAAATCTTCCAAATTTGATACACAATATTTATTTCTTAAAAGTGACTTAGGCGTCATTATGACTAAAGGTTTTCTAAAATCACGGTGCATCTGTCTTCTTAAAGCATGAAAATAATTTGCAGGTGTAGTGCAATTCATAACTTGTAAATTATCATTTGCACATAATTGTAAAAATCTTTCTAATCTCGCAGAGGAGTGCTCTGGGCCTTGTCCTTCATAACCATGGGGTAATAACATAACCAGTCCTGAGGCTCTTTTCCACTTTCTTTCACCAGATGATATAAATTGATCAATAATTACTTGAGCACCATTTGCAAAATCACCAAATTGAGCTTCCCAAATTGTCAATGTATTCGGTTCTACTAAACTGTATCCATATTCAAATCCTAAAACTGCAAGTTCAGATAAAAAACTATCTACAATTTCAAAATTTTTTTGGTTACTAGATATATTGTTTAAAGGTATGTACCTTGAATTATCAATTTGATTTCTTAAAACTGAATGTCTTTGACTAAAAGTGCCTCTACCAGAATCCTGACCTACTAACCTTACTGGATAACCTTCAACTAATAATGAACCAAATGCCAAAGACTCAGCTGTTGCCCAATCAATACCTGAGCCATCATCAATAGTTTTTTTTCTATTTTCCATAATTTTTGTTATGGTTTTGTGAATATTTTTATCTGTTGGAAAAACGTGTATTCTGTCAGAAATATTATTTAAAATTTTCAAATCTGATCCAGTTAAACCTCTTTTATCTTTACCTCTTTCGGGTTTATATCTCGACCAAGTTCCCTCAAACCATCTAATTTTAGGTTTATAATCTTTTGCATTTTTAAATTGATCATCTAATAAATTTTTAAAATCAACAATTTGTTGATCTAAATCTTGTTTCGAAAAAAGTCCTTCATTTACAAGCTTTTCACCATAAATTTTAATCGTAGACGGATGAGATCTAATTTTTTTGTACATAAGTGGTTGGGTGAAAGATGGCTCATCTCCCTCATTATGTCCAAATCTTCTGTAACATATTAAATCAATTACAACATCGCGATTAAATTTTAATCTAAATTCAGTTGCTATTCTAGTTGCGTAAACTACAGCTTCAGGGTCATCTCCATTAACATGGATGATTGGAGCATCAACCATTTTACCAACGTCAGAAGGATAAGGAGAAGATCGCGCAAATCTAGGACTTGTTGTAAATCCAATTTGGTTGTTAACAATAATATGGATTGTCCCTCCAGTGTTATGACCAGGGAGTCCAGACATTGCAAAGCACTCTGCTACTATTCCTTGTCCTGCAAATGCAGCATCGCCGTGAATTAATATTGGTATAACTTTATTTCTTTGTTTGTCTTTGTGGAAAAATTGTTTAGCTCTAGTTTGGCCAAGAACAACAGGATTAACCGCCTCTAAGTGTGAAGGATTATCTGTTAAACTTACGTGTACAGGATTTCCATCAAATTCTCTATCAGATGAGGCTCCTAAATGGTATTTTACATCTCCAGCACCATCTTCTGATCCATCCATTTCACCAGCAAATTCATTAAAAATTCTTTTATAAGATTTTTGTAAAACGTTTGCTAAAACATTTAGTCTTCCTCTATGTGACATTCCTATTTTAACTTCTTTTATTTTAGATTGTCCTCCAATTTTTATAATTTGCTCAAGAGCAGGTATTAGACTTTCTCCGCCATCTAAACCAAATCTTTTAGTACCAACATATTTTGTATTTAAAAATTTTTCAAAGCCCTCTGCTTGTATTAGTTTATTTAAAATCGCTTGCTTTCCATTTTTTGTAAACTTGAGTGCATTTTCGTCTTTTTCAACCCTATCTCTAAACCACATTCTCTCAGTTGGATTTGAAATATGCATATATTCATAACCTATAGGACCACAATAAGTTTTTTTTAAAAACTTGAGTATTTCTCTAATATTTGCACTTTTTTTATTTATTATTCCGTTAAGAAAAATTTCTTTGTCATAATCTTCTTTTTTAAAACCATAGTACTCAGGATGTAATTCGTCTAAATATTCTGACTTCATCAATTCTAAAGGATCTAATTTTGATAATAGATGTCCCCTTAACCGATAAGCTCTTATCAAGGCTACAGCACTTATTGAATTTTTATTTGAATTTGCAATTACTTGGAAATTAAACTTGCTAGAGTTATCTTTGTTTTTTTCGTTTTCTTTAGCTGTTTTCTCGACATCCTCAATATTAATTTTTTTTGAAAAAGGTTTCCACGACGGTCCATTTATCTCGTCGACTAATATCTTCATATCCTCATCTACACTTGAGAAATATTCAATCCAACTTTCAGAGAGAGATGGATCTTTATTTATAAATTTTACATACATTTCTTCAATGAATGCACTATTGGCCTTATTTAAAAACGATGTTTTTTTATATTCCAGATTTTTAGGAGAACTCATTTTATTTTACTATAATACTAAATTTTGTTTTCAATTGGACAATTTATTTAACAATGTTTTTCCAATTTCTGAAGGTGATGTGGCTACTTCTATGCCACAATCTTCCATTTTTTTGATCTTATCTTTAGCCCCACCTTTACCACCTGATATTATGGCTCCTGCATGTCCCATTCTTCTACCCGGTGGTGCTGTAACTCCTGCAATAAAACCAACCATGGGTTTTTTTATTTCATGATTTTTTACAAATTCAGCTGCTTCTTCTTCAGCTGATCCACCTATTTCACCAATCATTAAAATTGATTTAGTTTCCTCATCTTTTAAAAATAAATCTAAGCAATCAATAAAATTTGTGCCATTGATTGGATCACCACCTATACCTATACATGTTGATTGCCCCAAATCATTTTCTGTAGTTTGTGCGACAGCCTCGTAGGTCAAAGTTCCGGATCTTGATACAATACCAACAGAACCCTTTTTATGTATATTTCCTGGCATTATTCCGATCTTGCATTCATCGGGAGTGATTATCCCTGGACAATTGGGACCGATTAATCTTGATTTTGAATTAAGTAACTTTTTTTTGACCTTAATCATATCAAGAACTGGTATTCCCTCAGTGATACAAACAATTAATTCTAAGTTAGCTTCAATGGCTTCTATGATTGCTGCAGATGCAAATTTCGCAGGAACATAAATCATAGTTGCGTTGGCACCGGTTTTATCGACTGCTTCCTTTACTGTATTAAATACTGGTCTATCTAGATGAGTTTGACCACCTTTTTTTGGTGTAACCCCTCCGACTAAATTTGTTCCATATTTAATTGCTTGCTCCGAATGAAAGGTTCCATGACTACCCGTAAAACCTTGGCAAATTAACTTTGTGTTTTTATTAACTAAAACTGACATTTATTTAATAGCCTCTACAATTTTTTTGGCAGCATCTGATAAATCAGATGCAGAAATTAACTCAAGACCTGAATTATCAAGTATTTTTTTTCCCTCTTCAAAATTTGTTCCGGCTAATCTTACAACTAAAGGAACATTCATTTTTATTTCTTTTGCAGCATCCACAACACCTTGGGCAAGAACATCACATCTCATTATTCCGCCAAAAATATTAATCAATATTCCTTTAACATTTTTATCTGATAAAATTATTTTAAAAGCAGCTGCCACTTTTTCTTTAGAAGCCCCACCACCAACATCTAAAAAATTTGCTGGTTCCTTTCCATATAATTTAATTATGTCCATAGTTGCCATTGCAAGTCCAGCTCCATTAACCATGCATCCAATTGTTCCATCAAGTTTAATATATGCTAAATCATGCTTGCTAGCTTCTATCTCTGTTTCTTCTTCTTCATTGAGGTCTCTCAACTCAATTAGTTCTGGATGTCTGAATAAAGCATTTCCATCAAAATTCATTTTTGCATCTAAACAAATCAACTCTTTTTCTTTTGTTAAAATTAAAGGATTAATTTCAATTAAATTAGCATCCGTTTCTATAAATAATTTGTATATGGACTTGATTAGACTAATTCCTTGCTCTTTTGTTTCTTCATCTAGATTAAAAATACTTATTATTTTAGTACAATTTTCATCAGATATTTCGTTATCTAAGTCTACTTTTGTTGTTAAAATTTTCTCAGGAGATTTGATTGCGACTTCTTCTATATCCATACCCCCTTGATCACTTGAGATAAAAGCTATCTTTGAGCTTGCACGATCTACAACGCAAGACAAATAAAATTCTTTATCAATTTTAGATGAAACTTCGACATATAATCTTTTAACAATTCTTCCACTAGGTCCTGTCTGATGAGTGATTAATTTTTTTCCAAGCAAGGATTTTGCCTCTGTTTCAAGACTTTTTAAATCATTTACTATTTTAACTCCACCAGCTTTACCTCTGCCTCCAGCATGAATTTGTGCTTTCAACACATATTTATCAGTTTTAAGATTTTTAGCTTTTTCCAATAATTCATTTACATCTAGAGCATAAACTCCATCCGGAACTTTAGCTCCATATTTTCTTAGTATATTCTTTGCTTGGTGTTCGTGAATATTCATTAACTAGTTATTTAAACTAGGATCAATTTTGGATGCAGCTTCCCATAATTTTTTTACAGCATCTACTGAGTTATTAAACTCAGATTTTTCATTTTCATCTAGCTCAATTTCTTCGATTTTTTCTATACCGTTCTTTCCAACAATTACTGGCACTCCAGCGTAAATATTGCTTATTCCGTATTGTCCATTTAAATGAGCAGCACAAGGGAGCATTTTTTTGCTATCTTTTAAGTATGCTTCTGCCATTTCAACACCTGAAGCCGCCGGTGCATAAAATGCTGAACCTTTTTCTAAATATTTAACAATTTCAGCACCTCCATCTCTAGTTCTTTGATTTATACTTTCCAATTTATCTTTTGAAATTTTTCCTTCTTTTAATAAATCTAATAATGGTCTGCCTGAAACTTTTGTAAATCTTGGTAGAGGAACCATAGTATCTCCATGACCTCCCATTACCATTGCCTCAATTTCTTTAACAGGCACATCTAACTCTAAAGATAAAAATAGTTTAAATCTTGATGTGTCCAATATTCCAGCCATTCCAACAACTTTGTCAGGCGATAGTCCAGAAAATTTTTGAAAAGCCATAACCATTACATCCAATGGATTTGTAATACATATAACAAAGGCATTTGGTGCATGCTGCTTTATACCTTCAGCAACCTGTTTTATAATTTTTAAATTTATTCCTAATAAATCATCTCTACTCATCCCTGGTTTTCTTGGAACACCAGCCGTAATAATGATTACATCTGAATTTTTTATATCTTCATAATTATCAGTACCTGAAAATTTTACATTAAATCCATCAACAGATGAAGACTGTGCAATATCCAATGCTTTACCTTTAGCAATTCCACTTGCTACGTCAAATAATACTACTTCATCAACAAGCTCCTTTAGTCCAATTAAATGTGCTAAAGTTCCACCTATTTGTCCAGCTCCTATTAATGATATTTTTGACATTTTGCTATTTCATTGTTGGCATTATAAATTCAGGATCTGATCTAACACCTGAAGGCCATCTTGAAGTAATTGTTTTTAATTTAGTATAAAATCTAACTCCTTCTGGCCCGTGCATATGTTGATCTCCAAATAATGATCTCTTCCATCCACCAAAACTATGAAAAGCAACTGGCACAGGGATAGGGATATTAATTCCAACCATTCCTACTTTAATTTGATTTGCAAATGTTCTTCCTGCATCTCCATCTCTTGTATAAATACTTGTTCCATTACCAAACTCATGGTCATTAATTAAATTTAATGCTTCATTAAAATCTTTAGCTCTGACAACAGATAATACAGGTCCAAATATCTCCTCTTTATAAATTCTCATATCTTTTTTAACATTATCAAATAAGCAACCGCCAATATAATAACCGTCTTCATAACCTTGAAGTTTGATATCTCTTCCATCAACTACAAGGTCTGCACCTTCTTTAATACCTAAATCAACATAACCTCTTACTCTTTCAAGATGCTCTTTTGTTACTAAAGGACCCATTTCAGAATTCTTATCCATGCCTGGTCCAATTTTTAAAGCTTCGACTTTTTTAGATAATTCATCGACTAGTTTGTCACCTACATTACCAACAGCAACAGCAACAGATTGAGCCATACATCTTTCTCCTGCAGAACCATATGCTGCACCCATTAAACCGTTTACTGCTTGATCTAAATCACAATCTGGCATTACAACACAATGATTTTTAGCTCCTCCAAGAGCTTGAACACGTTTTTCATTTTTGGCTGCATTTTCATAAATGTATTTAGCAATAGGTGTTGATCCAACAAAACTTACTGCGGATATATCTTTATGTTCCAAAATTGCATCTACAACTTCTTTGTCTCCATTAACAACATTCAAAACCCCATCTGGTAAACCAGCTTCACTAAATAACTCTACAAGTTTTAATGGACAAGATGGATCTTTTTCAGAAGGTTTTAATACAAATGTATTTCCGCAAGCTATTGCCATTGGAAACATCCACATTGGAACCATTGCAGGAAAATTAAATGGTGTAATACCTGCACATACACCTAATGGCTGTCTCACTGACCAGCTATCAATGTTTGTACCTACATTTTCTGTAAAGTCACCTTTAAGCATTTGTGGAATTCCACATGCAAATTCAACTACCTCTAATCCTCTTGTGAGAGAGCCTTTAGCATCTTCATAAACTTTTCCATGCTCTGATACAATCATCTTGGCTAGCAGGTCAGAATTTTTTTCAATTATTTCTTTGTATTTAAATATAATTCTAGCTCTTTGTATTGGAGTTACATTTGACCATGTTTCAAATGCTTTTTTTGCTTTTTGTACTGCTAAATCAAGATCTTGTTTTGTGCCAAGTCTAACCTCAGACTCTTGTTTGCCTATAGCAGGATTAAATACTTTTCCTTTTCTATCAGATGTACCTGAAACAATTTTACCATTGATAAAATGCTCAATTAAATTCATGGATGTATTTAAATAAGTAATTATGTGGTTGCAAGCATTTTCTTTATCTCAGCAATAGCTTTTGCTGGATTTAATCCTTTTGGACATGCGTTAGTGCAGTTCAAAATCGTATGGCATCTATAAAGCTTAAGTTCGTCTGCAACCTTTTGAAGTCTTTCCTTTCTATCTTCGTCTCTGCTATCCATTATCCATCTATAAGCTTGTAATAAAACTGCAGGACCTAAATACTTATCACCGTTCCACCAATAACTAGGACATGAAGTAGAACAACAAGCACACATTATACATTCATAAGCTCCATCAAGTTTAGCTCTATCTTCTGGAGATTGATGAATTTCTGTTGTTTCATTTTTTGAATTATTTTTTAACCAAGGTTCAATGGATTGGTATTGTTTATATAGTCCACTTAAGTCTCCTATTAAATCTTTTTTTACTTTTAAGTGAGGCAAAGGATATATATCTATATCTCCCTTAATTTCTGCATGTGGCTTAGTACATGCAAGACCATTTTTTCCACCCATATTCATTGCACATGAACCACAAACTCCATGCGCACAAGATCTTCTATATGCAAGTGTTGGATCAATTTCGTTTTTAATTTTATTTAGTATATCTAAAACTTTAGATGGACAATTGTCCATATCTACTTCATATGTGTCTATCCTTGGGTTCTCTCCAGTGGTTGGATCCCATCTATAAACATTTACTTTTCTAATATTCTTTGAACCAGTTTTATCTTTAAAATATTTACCTTTATTAACTTTTGAGTTTTGTGGTAAATTTAATTGAACCATTAATACACTCTTTCTTGTGGAGGAAAATATTGGACTTCATTTGTTAATGTTGAAGTGTGTACATCTCTGTATTCAATTTTAGTATTTTTTCCATCACACCAAGATAATGTATGTTTCATAAATTTTTCATCATTTCTTTTCGGATAATCTTCACGAGCATGAGCTCCTCTGCTTTCTTTTCTGTGATATGCAGAATCTACAGTTGTTATCGCTTGTCTAATTAAATTATCAAATTCTAAAGTCTCAACTAAATCAGTATTGAATACCAACGATTTATCTTTAACAGAAATCGATTCCATGCCGTCATAGGTTTTTCTGATCTCATCTACGCCCTCTTTAAGATTCTTTTCAGTTCTAAATACAGCGCATTTAGACTGCATTGTTTTTTGCATCGCCAGTCTAAGTTCAGCAGTTCCATTATCTCCCTCTGCATACCTCAGTTTATCAAATCTATTTAGACATTTTTCAGTTTCGCTTTCACTAACTTCTTCGTGAGGCGTACCAGGTTTTACTAATTCCGCTGCTCTCTTAGCTGCAGCTCTTCCAAAAACAACCAAATCAATTAGTGAATTTGAACCTAATCTATTTGCTCCATGCACAGATACGCATGCAGCCTCACCAATCGCCATCAAGCCCGGGACTGTTTTTTGAGATCCGTTTACTGTTAAAACTTCAGCTTTATAATTTGTTGGTATACCACCCATATTATAATGAACAGTTGGAACAACTGGTATTGGTTCTTTAGTTACATCTACATTTGCAAATAATCTTGCTGCTTCTGTGATGCCTGGCAATCTATCTTCAATAACTTTTTTATCTAAATGACTTAAATATAAATGAACATGGTCTTGATCTTTACCAACACCTCTTCCCTCATTGATTTCAATTGACATTGATCTGCTAACTACATCTCTTGATGCAAGATCTTTAGCGTTAGGAGCATATCTCTCCATAAATCTCTCACCTTTAGAGTTTACCAAATATCCACCTTCACCCCTTACACCTTCAGAAATAAGTGTTCCATGTCCATATATTCCTGTTGGGTGAAATTGTACAAACTCCATATCTTGAAGAGGTAATCCAGCTCTTAATACCATTGCATTACCATCACCAGTACAAGTATGTGCGGATGTTGCTGAGTAATACACTTTCCCATATCCCCCTGTGGCTATAATTGTTATGTGAGATCTAAAACGATGAATTGTTCCATCATTTAAATTCCAAGCAATTAAACCTTTGCATTGCCCATCTTTCATAATTAAGTCTAATGCAAAATATTCAATAAAAAATTCTGTATTATGTTTAAGTGCTTGACCATACAATGTATGAAGAATTGCATGACCAGTTCTGTCTGCTGCAGCACAAGTTCTTTGTACAATTCCATTTCCATAATTTTTTGTCATTCCTCCAAATGGTCTTTGATAGATTTTTCCGTCTTCTGTTCTACTAAAAGGAACACCATACTTTTCTAATTCTAGTACTGCTTTTGGAGCTTCCTTACACAAATATTCAATACTATCTTGATCGCCTAACCAATCTGCTCCTTTTACAGTATCGTACATATGCCAACGCCAATCGTCTTCTCCCATGTTTCCAAGAGCTGCTGAAATTCCACCTTGGGCAGCTGATGTATGGCTTCTGGTTGGAAAGACTTTAGAAATGCATGCAGTTTTTAGTCCAGCTTCACTTAAGCCAACCGCAGCTCTTAGGCCAGAACCTCCAGCACCAAGGACAACGACATCGTATTCATGATCTATAATATTATAAGATTTCATATAGTTAGTTTAAATACCACAAATATTGTAATTAAAGGGATTGTTATAGCAAAAAAATTTAAAGCTTTGTTTGCGGCATTTTTGATTTTTTCATCTTTAATATAGTCTTCAAAAACCTCGCTGATGCTTAATGCCGAGAAAAAGTAAGCAAAAATAAGAAAAAGACTAAATATAAACTTTGAAGGTTGAGAAGTTAGAAAAGTTAATATCTCTAAGTAGCTTTTGTCATAAATACTAACTAAATTTAAAGCAAACCATAACATCAAAGGTACTAATATGAGAGAACTCACTTTTAAAAATACCCATTTTTTTGTTACTGCTCTCATTAAAATAAATTTCGTCCTATTAAATAAATTGAAACGGTTAATATAAAAGATCCAAATATTACAATTAAGCCAGTAATTTTTGTGGTTTTTAACTCAAATCCATAACCAAAATCCATAATTAAATGTCTTATCTCACTTAAGATTTGAAAACTAAAAGACCATGTAATACCCAAGATGAAAAATTTCCCAATAATAGATTGGAGGAATAATTTTATAAATTCATGACTTCCTTCGCTAAATGAAAAAAAAATAAAAAAGATACAAATTAAAGTTATTACTAATATATTTATTATTCCTGTAATTCTATGAGATATTGAAACTAAAGATGAAACATGCCATCTATAAATTTGAATATGAGGAGATAAAGGATTATTTTCCATTTTGATTTGCTTTCATTATTGTTTCTGCAATTTCAACAGAATTTAATGCGGCGCCTCTTAATAGGTTATCTGAAACGATCCACAAATTAATTGAATTCTCTTTTGTTTTATCATCTCTAATTCTTGAGATAAATGTTTCATCACTACCAGTTGCTTCTATTGGAGTACTATATCCTCCATTTTCTCTTTTATCTATAACTTTACAACCATCAGCATTATTTAATGCTTCTCTGATTTGTTCTAAAGAATAAGGATTTTCAAACTCTATATTTACTGACTCTGAATGTGATACAAGAACAGGAATTCTAACGCACGTAGCTGTTAGCTCTATATTTTTGTCCAGTATTTTTTTTGTTTCATTAGTCATTTTCAATTCTTCTTTTGTGTATCCATCATCCGAAAAAACATCAATGTGAGGAATGATATTGAAAGCTATTTGTTTAGTAAAATTTATAGATTCAACAGAATTTCCATCAAGATAAGATTTAGTTTGTTCAATCAATTCATCCATAGGTGCTTTTCCGCCTCCAGAAACAGATTGATAGGTGGAAACTATTACTCTTTTTATTTTATATAAATCATGTAATGGTTTAAGAGCTAATACTAACTGAGCTGTTGAGCAGTTAGGATTTGCCACAATATTTTTTTTCATTTCATTAATTTTTTCTGCATTCACTTGAGGTACAATAAGTGGAACGTCAGGATCCATTCTAAAAAAACTAGAATTATCAATTACAGTTGTTAATTTTGCTGCACTTTCTGCATATTGTTCTGCAATTTTACCACCTGCTGCAAAAAAAGTTATATTTGCATTTGAAAAATCGTATTTTTCAAGATCATGGACTTCATAATCTTTGCCCTTAAAACTTATTTTTTTTCCAGCACTATTAGAAGAAGCTACTAAAAAAAGGTTATTAAATTTAATATCCTTTTTTTCTATAACTTCTAGTGTCTTTCTTCCAACATTACCGGTTGCACCGATGATAGCTATATTAGTCATTTTAAAGATTTATACTAAATGAAAGGTAAATCGCAAACTGTTCCGTTAAAACTATTACCATTTATATCAATTTTGAATGTTTGCTTTGCTTCAAAATATGGTTTTTTTATCATAGCTATACCAATTACCTGTTTAAAAGTTGGATTGTAACAACCTGATCTTAGTTCTCCGATTATATTATTTTTTTCATCTGTTAAATTCATTGAACCAGTTACGCTTATTTTATCAGTATCAATTTTAACGCCCATTAGTCTTCTTTTAATTCCTTCAGACTTTATTTTTTTTAATTTCTCTTTTCCTAAAAATTCAACATCACTATCAATATTAATATATTTATCAAAGCCACATTCATATGGGTTGTCTCCATTGTCCATATCGTTTCCTTGAGAAAGTAATCCACTTTCGATACGTTCAATTAAATTAGGACATCCTGCTCTAATATTAAACTCATCTCCGATTTCAAATAAATGATCGTATAGTTTTAAACCCGCCTCATTATTCTCTACATATATTTCATATCCACCTTGTTTAGACCATCCTGATTGAGCAATTAAATGTTTGGCTCCAGCAAAATCAAAATAATCAAAACCAAAAAATTTTAAATTTGTTATTTTTTCACCAAAAACTTTTTCCATTAATTTAAATGATTTAGGCCCTTGCACAGCCATAATGTCAACTTCGGGTTCGATAATATTTACATCAAATTTATTTCCAATTGCCAATCCTTTTGCAAATAAGATTACATCCGTATCTGCAATAGAAACCCACCATTTATTCTCATTAAATCTTAGAACAACTGGATCATTAATTAATCCAGCATTATCATCTATGATTGGACAATAATAACATCTTCCATCTTTTGATTTCGAAAGATCTCTACAAGTCATAAGTTGAACCAATTTTGCAGCATCTTTTCCAGTAATCTCTACTTGTCTTTCAGCAGCCACATCCCAAACTTGAACATGCTCTTTTAAATGATGATATGAGTCTTCTAAAGAACCAAATGCAGCAGGAAGCAACATATGATTGTATATTGTGTAAGCTGTAACACCTTGTTTTTCAATTCTTGATGTATAAGGCGTACCTCTAAGTCTTCTTGATTTTGCAATTGAAAAGTTTTTCATTTTTTAGCTTAGTGTCATCTTTTTATCTATTTGTAAAGAAAGTAAGTTGTTTATTTGAAAGAAATCTAATTAAGTTCCTTAGCTCTTTTTCTTAATTCAAATTTTTGGATTTTTCCTGTTGATGTTTTTGGAAGTTCACAGAAGTCTATTTTTTTTGGAATTTTGAACCCTGCTAGAGTTTCTCTACAAAAATCGATTAATTCTTTTTCATTTGTCTCTTTATCTGCCACTTTCTCTATAAATGCGCATGGAACTTCTCCCCATTTCTCATCTGGTTTTGCTACTACTGCAACAATTGAAACAGCTGGGTGCTTAGAAAGTGTGTTTTCGATTTCGATAGAAGAAATATTCTCTCCACCTGAAATAATAATATCTTTCGACCTATCTTTAACCTTGATGTATCCATCTGGATAAATAACTGCCAAATCGCCAGAGTGAAACCATCCATCTTTCATAGCCTTTTCAGTAGCCTCTTTGTCCTTAAAATATCCTTTCATAACAACATTACCTTTGATCATTATCTCGCCAATGGTTTCTCCATCCTTAGGCACTGGTTTCATAGTTTCTGGATCTAAAACAACTACTCCTTCTGTGTTTGGAAATCTCACACCTTGCCTTGCTTTAATTTCATTAATTTTATCTTCTTCAAAACCATTCCATTCATCATTCCAAGCACATTGTAAAACATGTCCATATGTTTCTGTTAAACCGTAGACATGCATTACCTCAAATCCTAATGCTTTCATTTTTTTGAAAATAATACTTGGAGGTGGTGCTCCAGCAGTTAAAACATAAACTTTGTTTTTTAATTCTTTGATGTCATTTTGTGATGCACCTGTTATCATATTAAGTACAATAGGAGCACCTCCAAAATGGGTAATGCCGTGCTTTTCAATTAATTCAAATATTTTTTTTACATCAATAGCTCTTAAACAAACTGTTTTTCCATTTAACATTGGTATTGTCCACGGGTACCCCCATCCATTACAGTGGAACATTGGTACAACTGTTAAAAAATTTAATCTATTTGGCATATTCCAAGCAACAGCACTACCTGTTGACATCAAATAAGAGCCTCTATGATGATAAACAACACCTTTTGGATTTCCGGTTGTTCCAGACGTATAACTTAAAGAAATTGCTTGCCATTCATCCTTTGGTTTTTTCCAAATATAATTTTCATCACCTGTGCTTAAAAATTCCTCATATTCTCTATCTCCAATTTTTTTTAACAAGGATTGATCAGCAAAATCATCCTGAACATCAATTACGATTGGTTTTTCTTTTAAAGTTGATAAAGCCTTTTCTGCAACTGCATGCAATTGTCTATCTATTATTAATACTTTTGCTTCACTGTGTTCTAAAATATAAGCAACAGTTTTTGCATCAAGTCTTGAATTAATTGTATTTAAAACGGCTCCTGTCATAGGAACTGAATAATGTGCTTCAAAAATCTCTGGAGTATTAAAGGTCATAACTGAAACTGTGTCTCCTTCAACAATACCAATTTTCTCTAGTGCACTTGCAAATTTGATGCACCTGTTAAATACTTCAGTCCACGTGAAAGATTTTGTTTCATATACTAAAGCCTCATAATTTGGATAAATGTCTTTTGCTCTTTCTAGAAAGCTAAGCGGTGTTAACGGGACATAATTTGAAGGATTTTTATCTAAGTTCTGATTATATTTATTCATCAGTTAAATTTTGCGCTCATAGTATATTTACTACCAGAAATAGCAGATTTATAATGGCTCTCAGCTCTAGGCAAAATTTTGTCAAAATAATAATTTCCTGTATTTAATTTATCTTCATAAAACTCTTTATTGTTTTCCAAATTTTCATAGCTTTTTCTCATTGTTTTTAGCCATATAAATGAAAGACAAAAATAACCAAAAAATCTTAAATAATCATTACATGATGCACTTATATCGTCTTTTGGCGTATTGCCATTAGGAGATATCCAGTCGGTGAAATCTGACAATTTATTTTTTAATTCAGATATTTTTTTTACATGTTCATTTAAATTATCTACTTTTGAACAATTTTGAATTTCTGTATCTACATATTTCATAAAATTTTCAAAAACTTTTTTCTGACTAATTTTTCTAAATACAAAATCAATTGCCTGCACAGAATTAGTTCCTTCGTAAATAGGTGTAATTCTATTATCTCTAAATAATTGTTCTATCCCTTGGTCTTTGGTATAACCATAGCCACCAAAAACCTGAATTGCTTCATTGGTTATTTCCATACCCATATCTGTAAAAAATGACTTAATTACTGGGGTCATAAGACCTACAATATCCGATGCATCTTTTTTTACTTCCTCTGAACTATGACTTAAGCTTACATCTACCTGCTGAGCCATCCAAAAAGATAAGGATCTTTCTCCCTCAATTATAGACTTCATATTTAATAAACTTCTTCGAATATCTGCGTGCTTAATAATTAAATCTGTTTCTCCATTAGAATTATTATTTGATTTACCTTGTTTTCTCTCTTTAGAATAACTTAAAGCAGTTTGATAAGCTGTTTCAGATAGACCTAATCCTTGTATACCGACAACGATTCTTTCTAAGTTCATCATTGTAAACATAGAATTTAAGCCTTTGTTCTCTGGTCCGATCATATACCCTTTGGCATCATCAAAACTTAATACACATGCGGGTGAACCTTTAATACCCATTTTTGATTCAATTGAAACAGTATTGACGCCGTTTCTTGGACCAATTGATCCATCATCATTAATTTCATATTTTGGTACTAAAAATAAACTTATTCCCTTCGTTCCTTTTGGTGCGTCCTGCGTTCTTGCTAAAACAAGGTGTATAATATTTTCAGTTAAATCGTGGTCACCAGAAGTAATAAAGATTTTTTGTCCACTTATATTATAAGTACCATTTTCATTTTTAATTGCCTTTGTTTTTATTAATCCTAAGTCTGTTCCACATTGAGGCTCTGTTAAACACATTGTTCCACTCCATTTACCCTCAACAATTTTAGGAAGATATGTGTTTTTGATTTCTTCAGATGCATGACTCAAAATACAATTGTATGCACCTATACTTAATTCACTATATAATTTAAAAGATAAACTTGATGATGAAAGCATTTCATCAAAAAAAGCACTTACAGTTTTTGGCATTCCTTGACCACCATATTTTGGATCACAAGTTAAAGATACCCATCCATCTTCTATAAATTTTGAATATGCCTCTTTATAACCTGGAGGGGTTCTAACTACTCCATTTTCATAGACACAAGGATTTTCGTCTCCAGCTTTTGCTAAAGGAAGAAGCATTTCTTCATTAATTTTTGCAGCTTCCTCTAAGATATCTTTTACTAAATCAGAAGTGACTTCTTTATATTTTTCAATTTCGTTATAATTTTTATTATCTTTTAGATGTTCAAATAAGAACATCATATCTTTCACAGGTGCGGAATAAACAGTCATAAATTTAATAGTATCAAATTAAGTTAATTTTTTTATTTTTGCAAATATGCAATAATCGCATCTCCCATACCAGAAGTTGAAGTTTCTTTTGTTCCTTTTGACATAATATCTTTAGTTCTTAACCCATCATCTAGTACATTTTGCACTGCTTTTTCTAAGTCATCAGCTTCTTTATCTAAGTCAAGAGAGTACCTCAAAGCCATTGCAAAACTCAAGATAGTTGCAATTGGATTTGCTATCCCTTTTCCAGCAATGTCTGGAGCAGATCCATGAACAGGCTCATACATTGCTCTCATTTCACCATCTTTATTTTTTGCACCTAGAGAAGCTGAAGGTAATAAACCTAAAGATCCCGTCAGCATAGATGCTTCATCTGACAACATATCACCAAACAAATTATCTGTCACAATTACATCAAATTGCTTTGGATTTCTCAAAAGTTGCATTGCACAATTATCTGCAAGCATATGATTTAATTCAACATCTTTAAATTCTTTATCGTGAAGATTTTGAACTTCCTCTTTCCATAATTGACCTGCTTCCATAACATTCGATTTTTCACAGGAAGTAACTTTATTGTTTCTCTTCTTTGCTAAATCAAATGCAACTCTAGCAACTCTTTTAATTTCTGATGAGGTATAAGTATGAGTGTTTATTCCTTTACGTTCACCATTATCAATTGGCTTGATACCTCTCGGCTCACCAAAATAAATACCACCTGTCAATTCTCTAACAATCATTATGTCTAGACCGGATACGATTTCAGGTTTTAGCGTAGATGCCTCAACTAATTGTTTAAAACAAATTGCAGGCCTCAAATTTGCAAATAATTTTAATTCTTTTCTTAGCTTAAGAAGAGCTCTCTCAGGTCTTTTGGCAAAATCTAAATTATCATATTTTGGTCCACCCACAGCTCCTAAAATGACTGCTTCACATTCTAATGATTTATAAAATACTTCATCGGTAATAGGCGTTCCGTGCTTGTCGTAAGATGCTCCACCAACTAAAGCTTCTTCCATATCAAAATCAAGAGATTTATTTACATTAAACCAAGTTATAATTTTTTTAACTTCACCAATAACCTCAGGACCTATACCATCACCTGGTAATAATAAGAATTTTCTTTTTTTGACTTTAATCATTAAATATCCAAGGCTTTGCGGATTTTAATTTTTCTTCAAATGAAATTATTTTATTAGACTTTTCCAAAGACAGTGCAATATCATCTAGTCCCTCAATTAAACATTTTTTTTTAAATTCATCTAATTCAAATTTGATTTCTTTATTTCCAAAAATTATTTTTTGATCTGGTAAGTTTATTGCAATTTCTTCTTGTCTCTTAGAATATTCAGAAAGTTCTTTTATCTGTTCATCATTAACTTTAATGGGCAATATTCCATTTTTAAAACAATTATTATAAAATATATCTGCGTAACTAGTGCTTATAACGCAAGTGATACCAAAGTCTAAAAGTGCCCATGGCGCATGTTCTCTAGATGATCCACATCCAAAATTATTCCCTGCAATTAGAATCTTAGAATTATCATATGGGGATTTATTTAAGATAAAGTCATCTACTACTTTACCTCTTTCGTCATATCTCATTTCATAAAATAAATTTTTTCCAAGTCCTGTTCTTTTTATTGTTTTTAAAAATTGCTTTGGAATAATCATATCTGTATCAATATTTACAATTGGTAAATATGCAGGAATACTTTTTAATGTTGAGAATTTGTTCATTTAACTATTGTATTTTCTAACGTCATCTAAATTTCCAGATATAGCAGCTGCAGCAGCCATAGCTGGGCTAACTAAATGTGTTCTTCCACCTCGACCTTGTCTTCCTTCAAAATTTCTATTTGATGTTGATGCACATCTTTCTTCTGGCTTCAACTTATCTGCATTCATAGCTAAACACATTGAACAACCTGGCTCACGCCATTCAAATCCAGAATTTTTAAATATTACATCTAAACCTTCTTGCTCTGCTTGTTGTTTTACTAATCCTGAACCAGGAACTATCATTGCATTTACATGAGAAGCAATTTTTTTATCTTTTAAGATTTTCGCAGCTTCTCTTAGATCTTCGATTCTTCCATTTGTGCAACTTCCAATAAAAACTTTATCAATTCTAATATCTTTTATTTTAGTTTTCGGCTTTAAACCCATATATTTTAATGATCTATTGATAGAATTTTTTCTGTCTTCGTTTAGCTCATTTTCAGGATCAGGAACAATTCCATCAATATCTACCACATCCTGAGGCGAAGTTCCCCAAGTTACCATTGGTTTAATATCTTTGCCCTCAAGACTGATTTCTTTGTCAAATACTGCATCACCATCAGACTTTAATTTACTCCAATATTCTAATGCTTTGTCCCAATTTGAATTCTTTGGAGACATTGGTTTACCTTTTAAATAATTAAAAACTTTTTCATCTGGTTCTATTAATCCAGCCCTTGCTCCACCTTCAATTGTCATATTGCAAATCGTCATTCTTTGTTCGACACTTAAATTCGAAATTAAGTTTCCGGCATATTCAATTACATAACCAGTTCCACCAGCTGTACCAATTTTTCCGATTATTTGTAATATTACATCCTTAGATGTTACTCCAACAGGAAGAGATCCATTAACGTTTATTCTAAAATTTTTTGATTTTTTTTGAACTAAAGTCTGTGTTGCCAAGACATGTTCCACTTCCGAAGTTCCAATTCCAAATGCTAATGCACCAAATGCTCCGTGAGTAGCTGTGTGACTATCGCCACAAACGATAATAGTTCCAGGTTGTGTAAATCCCTGTTCTGGACCAATAATATGAACTATTCCTTGTCTTTTATCGTTCATTCCAAAAAGATTTATTCCAAATTCTGCACAGTTTTTTTCTAGTGTCTCAATTTGTATTTTTGAATCTTTGTCAGTAATAGGCACTGATCTATCCGTTGTTGGAACATTGTGATCTGCTACTGCTAAAGTTAAAGAAGGTTGTCTAACTTTTCTATTAGAATTTCTTAAACCTTCAAATGCTTGTGGACTAGTAACTTCATGAATTAAATGTCTATCAACAAATAAAAGTGAAGTCCCATCTTCTTGTTGATGAACAAGGTGATCATTCCATATTTTATCGTATATAGTTTGAGGCATTGTAAAAAATTATTTTTTTACTTCAGGATTTTCTTTTTTTTCATCAGTTTTTTTTTCTACTGATGGGGTTTCTTTTTTAGTTTCTTTTTTTTCTTCTGGTTTTTTTGCTTCTACTTTTGGAGCATCTTTATTGGTATCTTGTGGGCTGTCTGCTGTTTTTTGCTCTGTATTAGGCATAACATTTTCTTCTGTTACTTCGTGAATCTTAGTTTCGACATCTATACCTATTTTCTTTTTAATTTTTTCTGCAATTCTTGCAGATTTACCTGTTCTATCTCTCAAATAATATAACTTGGCTCTTCTAACTTTTCCTGACCTTACAACTTTAATTGTATCTACAATCGGACTATATAAAGCAAATGTTCTTTCCACACCCTCACCAAAAGAAATTTTTCTTACAGTAAAAGAAGAATTGATATCTCTATTTTTTTTCGCAATACACACACCTTCAAAATATTGAATACGATCTCTTTTTCCTTCAGTTATTCTAACTCCTACTTTAACAATATCACCTGGGAAAAATTCTGGATGCTTTCTTTCAGAAATAATTTTTTTTACTTTAGATTGATTAATTTCTTCAATTGTCTTCATTTTAATTCTCTTTAGTCTTTTTATATAATTGCCACAAATCCGGTCTTCGGTCGCGTGTTATAGCCTCAGATTGAGATAAACGCCAGTCTTTAATTTTGGCGTGATCGCCTGATAATAGCACATCTGGAACACTTTTTTCCTCCCATATTTGAGGTTTTGTAAATTGAGGATACTCTAAAAGTCCGTTTTCAAAACTTTCTTCTTTAGCTGAATTTGTATTACCAAGAATACCAGGAATAAATCTTAAAATTGCATCAAGAATTACAAATGAAGCTCCTTCACCTCCAGATAAAACAAAGTCTCCTATACTTACTTCCTCAATATTTCTTGTTTTTAACAATCTTTCATCAACTCCTTCAAAGTGTCCACAAATTATATTTATTGTTTTTTCTTGAGATAGTTGTTTTGCTAATTGATGATTGAACAACTTACCCTTCGGACTTAGATAAATAATCTTTTCTCCATCTTTAACATTCTTATCTATTGATTTTGCTAATACATCTGCTTTCATTAACATACCTTCACCTCCTCCATAAGGAGTGTCATCAACAGTTTTATGCTTATCAAATGCATACTCTCTTATATCCACAGTATCTATTTTCCATTTATTCTCTGATAGTGCTTTACCAAAAATACCTTGGCCTAAATAACCTGGAAAAAAATCTGGATAGAGTGTGAATATACGAGCTTCTAACATTATTTTTTTTCTTCCTCCTTGGGTGCTTCTGCTGGTTTAGCTTCTTCCTTGGGTGCTTCTGCTGGTTTAGCTTCCTCCTTAGGTGCTTCTGCTGGTTTAGCTTCTTCCTTAGGTGCTTCTGCTGGTTTAGATGCATCTCCCTCTGGTTTTGCTTCTCCACCTTCATCAGCTTTTTTTCTATCTTTTTTAGGGATTGCTTTTTGAGGATTGTTTCCTTTTTCAGGCATTGGCATTATATCGTTTTCTCCCAATAACCTTGCAACTCTTGTTGTTGGCTGAGCTCCTTGACCTAACCAATATTTAATTCGCTCAGAATCTAATCCAATTCTTTCCTTTTTATCCTTCGGTAATAACGGATTATAAAAACCTAATTTTTCTATAAACCTTCCGTCTCTTGGAAATCTACTATCAGCCACAACAATTTTATATACTGGCCTTTTTTTAGTACCTCCCATTGATAGTCTCATTTTTAACATTACTTATATCTCCTTTATTTTAATTGATTAAATAGTTCAGGCGGGATCCCTTTATCCGCCATTCCTTTCATGTTTCCTTTAGACATTTTTTTCATCATTTCTGACATCATCTTAAATTGTTTTAACAACTTATTGATAGTGGCAATGTCTGTACCTGAGCCATTAGCAATTCTTTTTTTTCTTGATCCATTTATAATTTTAGGATTTTCTCTTTCTTGCTTTGTCATTGATAAAATAACAGCTTCATTTTGAGTTATAATTTTTTCATCTATTCCTGATTGGTCCATTTGTGATTTAATTTTTGAAACTCCAGGGAGAAATGACATTATGCCTTCTATTCCGCCCATCTTTTTCATTTGACGTAATTGAGAAAGATAATCTTCCATCGAGAATTGACCTTTTTTAAGTTTCTCTTCTGTTTTCTTTAAATTTTCTTGATCTAAATCTTCTGAAGCTTTTTCAACTAAGGAAACGATATCCCCCATTCCCAAAATTCTATTTGCAATTCGATCAGGATGGAAAACTTCAAAATTCTCAATTTTTTCTCCAACACCAAGAAACTTTATGGGGACCTCAGCAACATATTTCATGCTCAATGCAGCTCCACCTCTTCCATCTCCATCTGCTCTTGTAAGTATAATGCCGCTCAAATTTACTGTATTTTTAAATTCCTTGGCAACATTAGCAGCAACTTGACCTGTTAGAGAATCTGCTACTAGTATAGTTTCTGCAGGATTAATAATAGTTTCAATTTGTTTGATTTCATTCATCATTTGAAAATCTATTTGTGTTCTTCCAGCGGTATCAAATAAAACTACTTCACAACCATTTAAATTTGCAGCACTTAAAGCTCTTCTACAAATATCAGCAGGAAGCTGGCCTTCTATAATTGGCAAAGTTTCAATATTATTTTGTTCACCCAAAAGTCTCAATTGCTCTTGCGCGGCGGGTCTGTAAACGTCCAAACTAGCCATCATAACTTTTTTCTTATTATTTTTTTCTAAAAATTTCGCTAATTTTGAGGTTGTTGTAGTTTTTCCTGAACCTTGCAACCCAACTAACATGATTGGAACTGGAGGGACAGCATTAAGGGAGATTTCAGAATTCTTGTCACCTAAAAAAGATACTATTTCGTCATAAACGATTTTTACAACCATATCCCCGGGAGAAGTTGATCTTATAATTTCCTGGCCTAGCGCTTTGGGCTTAACTCTACTAATAAACTCCTTAACTACGTCTAAAGAAACATCGGCTTCTAATAAAGCCAACCTAATTCCTTTTAAACCCTCGTCAACTTGCTTTTCATCAAGAGAGGGAGCTTTTTTTAATGAAGAAAAAATTTCTTCAAATTTATTAGTTAAATTTTCAAACATAATTTCGCACAGCAAGTATCGCACCAGTGGGCGAACCCTCGCTGACTGGTGTCGATCTCTTTGTTTCCAAAGACACCGCAAATTGCTGTATTTTGCGGAAGTGCGCGTAAATTATATTAGAGGTTCAAAAAGTCAATAAATAAGTTAAGTATTATTTATATGGAATTTGAAGCATTTAAAATGGATGGATTAGGTAACGACTTTGTTATTATTGATCAGAGAATAAATAGTTTAAACTTATCAAATGACCAAATCTTAAAAATTTGTGACAGAGATTTCATAGGGTGTGATCAGTTGATCTACATAAACAAAAGTCAAAAAGCTGATGCTGATGTTGCTTTTTTTAACTCGGATGGAAGCCGCTCAGATGCATGTGGAAATGGAACTAGATGTGTTGCTTATTTGCTAAGTATTGAAAAAAATAAAAAAGAAATTGAAATTTCGGTATCCTCAAAAATATTAAAATCTAAAGTTCTTAATAATAAAGATGTTGAAACGATAATTGGAACTCCAAATTTAGAGTGGAACAAAATTCCTTTAAGTAAAAATCTTGATACTAAAAATCTATCACTTGGTATGATTGATATTGACGGAAATAAAATGAATGGTGGTATTGCAGTGAATGTTGGTAACCCTCATGTCGTATATTTTTGCGAGGATATAGAAAAAATAAATTTAAAAAAATATGGACCATTAATAGAAAATCATGAAGTTTTCCCTGAGAAATGCAATGTCACAATAGCTCAGAAAATTAGTGATCAACATTACAAAATTAAAGTTTGGGAGAGGGGTGCAGGTTTAACAAAAGCTTGCGGGACTGCAGCATGTGCAACGGCAGTCGCAGCTAATTTAAATCAACTACAAAACAGTAATTCAAAAATAGAATTTTCAACAGGAATTTTAAATATTCAAATTGATAGTGAATTAAATATAAAAATGAGAGGTCCTGTATCTGAAATTAAAAAAATTAATATCAAAATATAATGGGTATTTTTGAAAAATTTAAAATCGGATTTAAAAGAAGTGCAAGCAATATAGCATCGGGTCTTAAAGAAATAATAGTTAAGAAAGAAATTGACGATGCAACTCTTGATAAAATAGAAGAATTCTTGATCGGCTCAGATGTGGGCATAGATGCAGCATCAGAGATAAAATCTATAATTGCTCAAAAAAAGATTGATCCTAAAAATGATCCAATAAAGGAAGTTTTCGAAATACTTAATAATTATATTTTAGAACTAATGACACCCCTAGAAAAGAAAGATTTTTTTTTAAAAAAAGAAAAGACAAATATAATATTAGTTTCAGGTGTTAATGGAGTTGGTAAGACAACTACTATTGGAAAATTAGGAAAAATATTTATACGAAATAATAATAAAGTTCTTTTTTCAGCATGCGATACATTCAGAGCAGCTGCTATTGATCAATTAGAAGAATGGGCTAACAGGGTTGATGCTAAAATTGTAAAATCAGATCCTGGTTCAGATCCAGCTTCAGTTGCTTTTAAAGCAATGGAAATAGCTCAAAGTCAAAACATAAATCAAGTAATACTAGACACGGCAGGAAGATTGCAAAATAAAAAAAATTTAATGGATGAATTAAAAAAAATAGGAAATGTAATTAAAAAAAGTGATGAAACAGCACCTCACGAGGTTATTTTAGTTTTAGATGCAACATCGGGACAAAATATAATTAATCAACTCGAAGAATTTAATAAATTACTTCCAATCACAGGCATCATAATGACAAAACTTGATGGAACTGCAAAAGGTGGAATATTGATTGCGATTTCAAAGAAATATAAAGTACCTATTGTTGGTCTCGGGCTTGGAGAAAAAGAAGATGACTTACAAATATTTGAAGCTGAGAAGTTTGCAGATGCTTTTACCCAAGTTAATTAAGCAAATTTTTAGAGATTAAAGGTTTATAGATGTTGCACTCAAAATTATTTTTTAGTGATTTATAACCACAGTTTTCTACATAAGAAGAGATTATAAAATTTAATTTGCCAGAGGTATTAGCAATTTCTAGCTTATTGTTTTTTATGTCATATTTTAAATTTTCATAAAAATTTTTTTTTGCACTTATCAAAATTAAAGTGTTGTTGTCATTTAATAAATAGTAAGCAAAATCCTCCGGGAAAAGTGGGTAATTATATTTTTTCGACATTTTTTTTACTTTTTTTGGAAACCAGTCATATGAAATTAAAGGGAAATCTTTATTTAAATTTTTATCATATAAGTATAAGTCCTGTGGAAAATCATTGATATAATTAGAAAATTCTCCCTTTGCTAAAATAGCTTTCTTCCGTGTTTTAAAATATAGAGTGAACTCACTATTGTAAGAGTTCATTTTTCCAATATGAAAATAATTGTTATCATAGTACTCATTGTTTATTTCTGAACTAAGTTTTGTTGGCAATATTAATAAAAAAAGTAATAAAAGGAATTTAAACATATCTAAAATTAGAATTTAAAAGTGATGTGGATTTGTTTAAATTATGTCTTAATTTAAACTTTTTATAAAATTGTCGATTGATTGAATTAAATTTTTATTAAATTCCATCATATGGTCGTCGTTGTCATTAAAATAATTTGACTTAACACCACCATATTTATTAAATATTTCTTCGCCCATATAAAATGGTACAATATTATCCTTTTTCCCGTGCATCACATGCATGGGAAACTTTATTTTGTTAATTTTTTCAATGGATTTGTATTTATCTTTTAAAATAATTTTTGCAGGAAGATATGGGTAATATTTTTGTGCCAAAATCTCCATGGATGTAAATGGGGACTCTAATATTATACCTGCAAATAAATTGTTACTTGCGGTCTCAATTGCTACAGCAGTGCCAAGAGACTCTCCATAGAGAACAATATCTTTATCTTCTATATTGTTTTGATTAAGCCATTCCTTGGCTTTAATTGCGTCTTTATAAAGTCCAATTTCTGTTGGTTTGCCTTTGTTTCCACTAAAGCCTCTATATGCAAAAATTAAATAGTTTAAATCTAAATCTGCAAACTCATTTAGTTTATAAATTCTATTATCTAATTTTCCAGCATTTCCATGAAAAAAAAGCAAAGTTTTAGAGTTATTATTTTTTTTGTAATACCATCCAACTAGATCATTATCAGATTGAATAGTTACTTTTTCGATTTTGTGAGATAGAGGTCCCTCATCTAAATAATTATTTTCTCCAGGATGGTATAATAATTTTCTTTGATAAAAATAAACTATTAAAGAAACTCCAAAGTAAATAATAAAAATATAAAACAGAATTTTTGCAAATAACATTTTAGGCTTTAATTTCATTTTTACTTTTTCTTCTTACCAAATAAATACCAAAAAACACAAATATGGTACCTATTAAATGATAATTTTCCAAAATCTCTGAAAAAAATATTATTCCATAAAAAGCTCCATAAATTGTATAGAGGTATAGCGTGAAACCAGTTGTTGATGGTCCTAAATATTTAATAGTTAATGTATATAGTGAGAAAGCGATTATACCTGGAGAAATTGCTGCAAACAAAATCCAATAATAAAATTCTTCATTAAATAAAGTTTTTTCAAAGTAAAAATGCTCTATAAAATAAAAAGGCAAAATAGATAAAAAACCAAAGAAAGATATAATTGTTAATCTTGGAAAAAATTTAAGTTCTGAATTCCATTGAAAAAGCATAACTGTATAAATTGCCCAGCCTAATGCTGCTCCTAACATCCAAAAATCTCCAGAAGCAAATTTTAATTCAAGAAGTAAATTGATATCACCCTTTAAAATTACTGCAAACACTCCAACTAGACAAAAAAGTAAGCCAATAAATTGGAAAATATTTATCTTATCTTTAAAAAGAAAATATGAGATTAAAATTATAAATATCGGTGAAGAAGTATAAAGAATTCCCATATTAACAATCGTTGTAGATGAACCAGCCATATATGGAAATATTCCACAAACACCACATCCCATCAAACCTAGAAAAAAACTCCTTTTACTCTCTTTTTTAATAGTCTGAAAATTATCAAATAAATACTTATGATTTAGGACGAATAAAATAATGAAAAAAATAAACCATCTCCAAAAAGATAAAGATATGGGAGGAACATCATCAACACCACCTCTTGCTACAATTAAATTACTAGCCATAAAAAGTGGCTGAAATAATAATAGAAAATATCCGATAAAATTTTTATTCATTTTTATTTAATGTTAAAAAAAATAAGTAACTTAAAATGCATAAAAATAAAAAAATTGAAAAAGAAATTTGATAGCTCATTGTAACAGTAGCACCTAAATTTCTGGAAAAATCTATTATTAAACCAATTATCCATTGTACAAAAAAAGTACCGGAAAATAAAAATACATTGAATGAAGTTAAAGATTTTCCTGCTAGTTTAGTAGGAAAATTTAATGCTATTGCTGGTTGGGTTAAAGAAATTACTATTGATGATAAAATATAAAGAGTGAACATGGTTGCACCAGCTTTGTCTCCCATTATGACTATTAAAAATAAAATTACATAACTTACAGGAAGTGTAAATTTTACAATTCTCATACTGTCAATTCCCTTGGAAGATAGTTTTGGCAAAAAATATCCCCATATTAAAAAAGAAAAAAGCATAGTTACATTTATCCAAAATAAACCTGTCGCACTTTGTATTGCATCATAACCCGTCACATTTAGCATCCATGGACCAGCCCACAATGTTTGTATTGCTTGAACACCTCCATAATTAAAAAATGCAAGCGGTACTAAGCTAATAAAGAATTTATTTTTCCATATATGGGAAAGATTTTGAAGATTATTATTTTGGTCTTCATCCCTCTTAGTTTCCCACGAAGGTATTAAAATTGATATTAATATTATGCTTATCAAAATTAAAGAGGCTATAATTAAAAAAATAGATCGCCAACCAATTATTGGTAATAAAATTTGAACTGGTAGAGTTGATGCAACAAATCCAAAATTTGCAACCATCAACATCCATGAATTTGCACGTTGTTGATATTTTTCTTCAAACCATACTCTGTAACCAGTTAAAGGACCCATTAAACAAGCAGCAACACCTACACCAATGAAAATTCTAGAAATTAATAAACCTGCAAAACTTTTAGCAAAAGCAAATGAAATAGTTCCAATAAGAGCAATGATTAATAAATATCCGATAACTTTTTTTGGACCAAATCTATCTAATAACATACCAGTAGGAATTTGCATGAGCGAAAACCCTAGAAAATATCCTCCAGCTAAAAGTCCAAGATTTGCGGCACTTAAATTGAATTCAGTTGAAAGAGCAGGCGTTAATGTTGCGGTAATTGATCTCAGTAAATTTGATATAAAAAAGCCAAAGGCAAATACAGAAAAAATTAGAATACTTTTATTTATTTTATTGATCATTTATATTTTTTATGAAATTACAGTTCTATTATGAATAATCATTCAACAAAAGATAAAGATGCCATTTCTTCAAATGGTATGGCCGCAACATCACATCCAATAGCTACAGAAGAAGCTCTTAGAATATTGCAAAAAGGTGGAAATGCAGTGGATGCAGCTATTGCAGCTTCTATTGTTCTCTCTGTTGCAGAGCCTAATGCCACAAGTATAGGTGGAGATTGTTTTGCAATAATAAAAATGAATGGCAAAGACCCTGTTTCATATAATGGATCAGGTATAGCTCCAGCAAAAGCAAATTTTGATTATTTCAAGGAAAAGAATATAGATAAAATCGGTTTAACAAGTCCTCACGCAGTAACTATTCCTGGTGCATTAGATGCTTGGAATTCAATTCATAATGATTTTGGAAAACTCGATTTTGAGGAGTTGTTTCACAAAGGTATAGATATTGCAAAGAATGGTTTTAAAGTGACTAAAGTTGTTGCTAACGCCTGGAGCAACGTATTTAATAAATTAAACGATAACCCATATTCTAGAAAACATATGCTAAATAATGGTAAGAGTTATCAATTTAATGAGGTAAATAAAAATCCTGCACTTGGAGAGACTCTCGAAAAAATTTCAAAAAATGGAGTTAAAGAATTTTATGAAGGATCAATTGCTGAAGATTTAGTTAAAACTTTAAAAGAGTTTGGGGGCTTACATACAATTGAAGATTTCCATAAGCAAAAAACTATTAAATCATACACTTTATCAGATAGATATAGAGATATTATCATTCATCAATGTCCTCCGAGTGGCCCTGGAATAACAGTTTTAGTAATGATGAAATTATTAGAAAAATTAGGTATTGAAAAATATGATGTGAATTCATTTGAAAGGTTCCATCTTGAAGCAGAAGTTACAAAGCAGGCTTATAAACTTAAAGAGGAAAATATTGGTGACCCAGAATTTGTAGATTTAGATTTAAAAAAAATATTAAGTGAACAAAACATAGATAATATCTCAAAAAATATATCTATTAATGGCTGCGCAGATGTAGGAGATCTAAATATTCCAAACCATCCTGAAACAGTTTATTTAAGTGTAGTGGACAAAGATTTAAATGTAGTTTCAATAATAAATTCTGTTTGCTATGCTTTTGGATCTGGAATAACAGGTGATAAATCTGGAGTGGTTCTTCACAATAGAGGAACTAATTTTAGAGTTGAAGAAGGTCATCCTAATTGTATTCAAGGATTAAAAAGACCACTACATACCATAATTCCTGGAATAGTTATGAACAACAAAGGGGAATGTGAATTATCTTATGGAGTAATGGGAGGACAATATCAACCTGTTGGACAAGTTCATGTTTTAAATAGCATTATTGATTATAACTTAACTCCTCAACAAGCCATTTCATTTCCTAGAGCTTTCCATTTCAATAACATTTATAAATTAGAGAAAAGTATTGATGAAAAAATTTTTAATAATTTAAAAGAAATCGGTCATAATGTTGAGTATATAGATGGTACTCATGGAGGTGGACAAGCAATTCAAATAGATAGAGAAAAAGGAAATTTAGTTGGCGGTTCAGATCCAAGAAAAGATGGATACGCAAAAGGTTATTAATTTAAATGAACTCTAGAATTGTTAGGAATATTATAGAATCACAAAATGATAATCGAATTGCAATAACATCTGAAAGTAGTTCTCCACTAAAATTTGTAGATTTAAAATCATTAATAGAAAGAATTTCAAAACAATTATCAGGTAATGGTATTAATAATAAAGATCGTGCAGCAATAGTTTTGCCAAACGGTCCTTACATGGCAACTAGTTTTTTGGCGATTTCAAGCTACATGTCTGCTGCACCTTTAAACCCTAACTATAAATCTGAAGAATTCGAATTTTACCTAGAGGATTTAAGGCCAAAGATAGTGATTGTAGAGAAAAATTCTAAAAATCCAGTAGTAGAAGTCGCAAATAAATTAAAAATTCCTGTTTGCGAAATAAAATCAGACGGAAATAATTTAAGCGGAGATTTCAATCTTTTTGAAAAAAGCAGTAATTATGTTTTGCCAGGCGAAGATCATGAAGCTCTTGTGCTGCATACTTCGGGCACTACATCAAGACCTAAGATTGTTCCATTAACAAATAAAAATATTTTTTCTTCGGCAGATAATATCTCCAAAAGTCTTAATTTAACTGATAGAGATCATTGTCTAAATATTATGCCATTATTTCATATACATGGCTTAATTGCGGTTCTTGCAGCCTCTATGAAGGTAGGGGCATCTGTATGTGCAAGTAGTGGATTTAATGCATTAAAATTTTTAGATAATGCAAAAAAAGAAAAAATAACTTGGTATTCTGGAGTACCAACAATGCATCAAGCAATATTGATTAGAGCAGATAAAAATCTAGAAACTGCTAAACAATTACATCTTAGATTTTTAAGATCATCATCAGCATCTCTACCTCCAGCTGTATTTGAAAAACTAAATAAGGTATTTAATTGTCCAGTAATAGAAGCATATGGGATGACGGAAGCTACTCATCAAATGACCTCAAATCCATTACCGCCTAAGTCCCAAAAGCCTGGATTTGTAGGAATTCCTGCTGGGCCAGAAGTTTGTATTATGAATACTAATAACAAGATTTTAAATCAAGGAGAAGAGGGAGAAGTTTGCATTAGGGGTGAAAATGTTACTTCCGGATATGAAAATAATCCAGATGCAAATAAAAATAGCTTTTCAAATGGTTGGTTTAGAACAGGCGATCAGGGATATTTTGATAAAGATGGTTATCTAAAAATCTCTGGAAGATTAAAGGAAATAATAAATAAAGGTGGCGAAAAGATTTCACCTTTAGAAGTCGATAATATTCTTATGGATCATCCAAATATTGAGCAAGCCGTTTGCTTTGGATATGAGGATAAAATGCTTGGAGAAGATATAGCTACCGCAATAATCATAAAAGAAGGCATGAAGTGTACTGAAGATGATATAAAAATTTATGCAAATGAAAAACTTGCAAAATTTAAAATTCCAAAGAAAATATTTTTTGTAACTGAAATTCCTAAAGGTGCAACAGGTAAACTACAAAGAAATACTTTAGCTAAAAAGTTTGGATTAGTGAACTAATGACTAAAATTTGTATATTTGGAGCTGGGTCTATTGGTGGATTTATTGCTACAAGTTTAAAAAAAACAAACGCACAAGTCTCTTTAATTGCTAGAGGAGAACATAAAAAAGCAATAGAGCAAAATGGATTAACTTTTATAAGAGATGATAATAAAGTTAACTTTAAATTTGATGTAACAGACAATCCTAAAGATTTGGATGAACAAGATTTCATAATTATTTCTGTAAAAGCTAACGCTATTAGTAAAATTTCAGAAAGCTTAAAACCAATTATGGGTAAAAAAACTTCAATTATATGCGCCATTAATGGATTACCTTGGTGGTACTTTCATAAAGCTAATACGGGTACCAAATTAGACAATCAAATAGTTGAAAGTGTGGATCCAGGTGGAAAAATATGGCAAACTCTAGGACCTGAAAGAGCAATTGGTTGTGTAGTTTATCCAGCTTGTCAGATATTAGAGCCAGGTGTTATTAAACATAATGGTAATGGTGAACGATTTTCTTTAGGTGAACCAGATGGAACCAGATCAGAAAGACTAAAAATAATTTCAAGTTTATTCATAGAAGGCGGTTTAAAAGCTCCTCAGAAGAAAAATTTAAGAGACGAAATTTGGGTGAAACTATGGGGGAATTGTTCATTCAACCCAGTAAGTGCTCTAACAAATAAAACTATGGATGAAATGGGTAATGATCCTGAAACTTACAATTTAATAAAAGATTTAATGCAGGAGTGCCAACAAGTTGGAGAAAAAATCGGAGTTAAATTCAATATATCAATTGAGGATCGAATTAAGGGTGGAGTCTCAATTATAGGACATAGACCTTCGACCGCTCAAGATTTAAATGCTGGCAAACCATTAGAAATAGATCCAATAATTGGTTCAATTATAGAAATTGCAAATAAGCTTGATTTAAATGTTCCAAAATTAAAAGAGATTAATGAAAAATTAAAGTCCAAGGCAGAAGACTTGGGTCTTTATACAAGATCAGAATTAATTGATAAATTAACAGTTTAAAAATTTAGTGAAATATCTCTATGTATTGAATTACATTTAGATACATAGATAGCTTGCTCTTTTGTTAGTTTAGACTGCAACCTTAGTCCAATTGTTTCTTTGATTGCATTATTATATTCCTCAAGTTTTGGCATTAAGTTTTCTTTAGCATTTGCTCTCCAGCTAACTTCTTTATTGAATAACTCAACAACTTCTTTTGATTTTGTTCTAATCGCCATTGGATCAAGTTCGTCTGAGTCTACCATTGATAATAAATCATCTACACTATTTAAAAATTCATCCATTCCAGAGATCTCACTCAACTTGTCAAACAATCCATCCATAATTGTAACTGATCTTTCATATACTTTTGTATTGCTTTCCATAGCTATAAAATAATCTAACTGTTTAATATCTTTTGATACTTCTTGAAGTTTTACTCCATCGTTTATGAACATTGCGAACTGATCAAGTAGATCGTAGGCTTCATCTACATTCTTTCTATATCTTTTTGTTGTTGTATTTTTAGCTTTATTTATTTTGTCGAATTCTGAATTCTTAGCTTGCCAAGTATCTGGAATTGAGTTTTGAATTTCCTCAATTTCAAGTTTTACATCCTCAATTCTTAATTCTATTTTGTTTTTCTCATCTAATTCGTCATCATCTAAATTTCTAATCTCTGCTTTATATTTTTCTATTTTTTTATTTAATTTAAGTATTTTCTTTTGCTTCTTTCTAACAGTGAAATGCAGATCCCTATAATCAACAGCATATGCATTGTATTCGACCTCAACTTTTTTTAATTTATCGACTAGAGCAAAAGTTCCTAGTGCACTATCAAAATGATCTTCTAAAATTTCCATTTTATCATCTGGCAGATTAGTTGGAGCCTCAGATTGGAATTTTAATATTGCATTTTTAATTGTCTCACCGTTTGAATCAAATCTTGCAAATTTGTACTCTTGCAAACAGTACTGTAATTTAGGATTCATTGGTGGAGGAGCAACATTCGAAGTTAAATATACTCTATTTGGTAGATAATTTACTAAGCTAGGGTATGCACCGACTATTCCCAATCCTATAAGCTGAAGAATTATAAAAGGCACAACACCTTTCCAAATATCAAGTGTTTTAACAATTTTAGGTGCTACACCTTTCAAATAAAAGAGTGCAAATCCAAATGGCGGCGTTAAGAAGGAAGTCTGCAAGTTAACACCAATCATAACTCCCAACCAAACGGCTGTGACGTTAGCCCCTGTTTCAGCTAATAATATTGGTGCAATTATTGGAACAACAACAACTGCAATTTCAATAAAGTCTAAGAAAAATCCTAGCAAGAAAATTACAATCATCACAACAACAAATTGTGTCCAAAAACCACCCGGTAAATCTTGTAAAAAGTCTCTTACTAATTCTTCTCCCCCAAAAGCTCTAAATCCTGAAGTAAGCATTGCTGCTCCTAAAAGGATAATAAATACCATTGAAGTAGTCACACAAGTTTCTGTTACAACTTCTTTTAAAACATTTTCTGTTTTAAAAGTTCTCCAAAAACTCCAACCTATTCCGTATACAAGTATGACCACAAAGAAAGCGGTTATAAAGATTGCACTTAAATCTCTTTCCTCCAAATTTTTTACATTTAATTCATAATTTGATGCAAAGAATGTAATTGGAATTAGAGATCCAATAATTAAAATTAAAGGATAGAAAGCACTTTTCTTTCCTTCATATAATCTATAACCAGCCATCAAAGTGGCACCAATTGCTCCAATTGAACCTGCTTGGTTTACAGTAGCAATACCCATTAAAATTGAACCTAATACAGCAAATATTAATGCAAGTGGTGGTATGATAATTACAACTACTCTTAACCAAAATTTTAAATCAAAATTTCCTTTAAATGGAACTGGTGGTGCAACACCTTTCTTTATTCTAGCAAAAATAAACACATAGATCATATAAAGAGCAACTAAAACAAGACCTGGTAAAAGTGCTCCTAAGAACATATCACCTGCACTTGATGAACCTACTCTAAATTCACCTGGCATATTAAATTCACCAGTTAAGGCTTTATAATCATTTTGTCTTAAGTTGTTTGCAACATCAGATGCACTTGCCAACTGGTCAGCAATAATAATTAAAACAATTGATGGAGGAATAATTTGACCTAATGTTCCTGATGAACAAACTATTCCACTAGCAAGTTGTCTGTCATACTTGTTATTTAACATTGTTGGTAACGAAATTAGTCCCATTGCAATTACAGTTGCTCCAACGATACCAGTCGTTGCTGCTAATAGAGCTCCAACAAATATAACTGAAATTCCTAAACCACCAGGAATTGGTCCAAATAATTGGCCCATTGTTATTAATAAGTCTTCGGCAATTTTTGATTTTTGAAGCATAATTCCCATGAAAATAAATAAAGGAATTGCGATCAAAGTATCTGTTTCTACATCCCAGTAATTACTCCTAAAATTTGTAATACCAGCAACGAGCCATTCTATAGGTCCATCTACAGCAAAAAAAGCACTGGAGTCTCCCTCGAATATGTAGCCAAAAAATGCGGCTAAACCAATTGCAATTATAGCTGAACCAGGTAGTGCAAAAGCAACAGGGTAACCCGATGCAAGAGCAACAATCATTATCACAACTAGAACAGCTAAAAAGAATGTTTCCATAATTTAATTTTTGACACCTTTTAAAATTTTGTGACTACTTTCCATAAAATAGCTAGTAAATTGAATTAACATCGTAACAGCAAAAACAGCTAGATAAACAGCCATCAAATATAAAAGATAGAGACCATTAGATCCTTGTTGCGTAACTTCAAAAGCTACAACAGGACCATTTATAATGCTGGCTTTTCCGTTTAGACCTAAAAATATAACTATTAATGTAAGTGGTACTCCTAGAACTGCCGATCCAACCATATTTGTCCATGCCTTCTTTTTTTCACTAAAAGAAGAATAGAGTACATCAACTCTTACGTGCCCTTCATGAATTAATGCGTATGCACTAGCAAACAAATAAAGTGCAGCATACCAAAATCTAACTAGATCGCCTTGAAATGCTTGTTCGTATGAAAATATAAATCTTGATAATACAATTACGAATTCACTTACTACAACCAATACAGCTAGCCAAATAAAACCAACTGATTTTGTAAAATATCCAATCACGAAAGAAATTAATATTATTGGAAAGTGAATATAAGTAATTCTTACAGGGGCTTTAACCATCAATGCTTTTACTTCAGGACTGAAGATTGCTTCCCATAATCTTTCAACAACCATAAAAGATATTACAAAGTCAGCTACGCCAACTAAAAATACTGCCCAAAATGATGATCTAACAAGATATGCTGAAAATCTTGATAAAATTTTTGAATCTTGCTCCAAAGTTTGGCTATATGTTTTAAAAACATAAAAAACGACTGCAGCAATACAAATCAAATATAATCCAATTTGCATATAACCATAATTTAAATCAGACCCCGCTAGGGCTTTTTTCTTAAATCCAAACATCTCATGATGTGAAAAAATTTTTTTTATTCCTGGCCAATCACTCCAAACTGTTAAAACATTATTAATAAGAAATGCTAAAGTAAAAGCTAAAACTGAATAACTGATTATTCTGAGATATAGAGAAAGATTTGAATTTTTTGTCACCATAGTATTTTAAAATACCTAAGTAATACTCGATTTTGTTTAAAAAAAAAGGGCCCAATTAAGGGCCCTTTAATAACTAAATTTAGTTAGATTACATTCCTAATGCTCTGTTTCTTTGAGAAATGTAAGGTGAGTCAGACAAGTTGGTCCAAGAACCAATGTCTTTTCTAGCCTGTAAGAAACTAGAGTGGATTCTCTCAGCGAGACCACTGCTTGCTCTTGTTTCCTCAAATACTTCATTAGCAGCTTTAGCAAAACCATCATAAACTTTGTCGCTAAACTTCTCTAGTTTAACACCATGATCGTTTATTAATCTTGCAAGCGCAGCACCATTCTTAGCGTTGTACTCTGACATCATGACGTCATTTTCCATCGCAGCTGCAGCTTCAATTAATAGCTGATCTGATTTTGATAAGCTTGTAAACCAAGATTTGTTAGTACCACATGCTAACATAGATCCTGGCTCGTGCATTCCAGGATAGTAGTAGTATTTAGCAGCTTCTTGGAATTTCATAGCTTCATCATTCCATGGACCTACCCACTCTGTTGCATCAATTGCACCAGAAACAAGGTTTTCGTAAATTTGTCCACCAGGAAGTGAAACTGGAGATCCTCCAAGTTTACCGATAACTTGTCCACCTAATCCAGGCATACGCATTTTAAGACCTTTGAAGTCATTAGGGCTTCTAATTTTCTTGTTAAACCATCCACCCATTTGAACTCCTGTGCTTCCACACATAAAGTTTTTTAGACCGAATTTGTCTGATAGTTCGTCCCATAATTGTTGACCACCAGCAAATCTAATCCATGCGTTCATTTCAGTATAAGTGAAACCGAAAGGTACAGCTGTAAAGTAACCCCAAGCTGGATCTTTTTTAACCCAGTAGTAGTCAGCAGCGTGATACATTTGCGAGTTACCTGAAGCAACTTCATCAAATGAGTCAAACGCTTTAACCCTCTCGTTTGCTGCATAGTAAGTGACTTGAATTCTTCCATCACTCATGTCTGTAATTCTTTGAGCAAATCTTTGCGCACCAGTTCCTAAACCTGGGAAATCTCTTCCCCATGTAGCTACCATAGAAGCTTCAATTCTTTCTTTGGCAACGGCTGGAGCAGCTAAAGATGATGCAGCTACAGCAGCAACACCGGTCGCAGCAGCAGCCTTAAAGAATTTACGTCTTGAAGGAGTTTTACCCTTCAATAGTTTTTTTTCTTTAATCATTATTTCTCCTCTTTAAGTTAATTAACTGATGCATTTAAAGCATATATGTTTCTTAGAGTCATTTTAAAAAAGTGAGGATTTTTCACTTAATTACAATCTATGATTGTAAATGTTTATTAATTATCTTTAATTATTGAATATTTTGGCATGGTTTAACATGCTTAGATCTTCAAATTGTTTGCCTATAATTTGAACTCCTAAAGGCAAATTTTTTTCGCCTTTTAAAATTGGCAGTGAAATGCAGGGCACATGTGCAAGAGACCAAATCTTATTAAATTCTGGACTCCCAGTTGTCTTAAATCCTTTGTCAGCAATTCCACAACTACTTGGCGTTATAATTGCATCAAATCTTTCAAATATACTATCTAATTTTTTTGAGTATGTTCTCATCGCTTCTAAAGCTAAAGCATAATCTTTTGCCGAATGTTTTAGTCCATTAATAATTGCTCTCTTAATTTCTATAGAAAGTTTTCCTTTTGAAGTTTTGTAATAATGATGAAAATTTTGAGCCATCTCTGTCTCATATATAATTGTATGACAATCAATCATATCTTCAAAATATTTAGGAGCAGTCTCAACCTTTACTATTTTTTTATTATTTAAAATAAATTTGTTAAATGATTTTTTTGAAATACTGTCAACATTTCTCCAGCGTTTGGTTTTATAAAAAACAAATTTTGATTTTTTTATTTTAATTTTTTTATTAAGAAAATTAATATTTGTTGTTGTTTCATCTGCATCGTCTCTAGCAAACAAAACTTTCGATAATAGTGCTACATCACTAATTGTTTTTCCAAATACTCCGACTTGATCTAAATTATATGATGTTTGCAAAACACCATTTCTAGAAATTAATCCATAGGTAGGTTTATAACCAACAACTCCACAATAAGAGGCTGGCCTGATTACAGATCCACCCGTTTGAGTTCCAATTGATAATGGTGCCATATCAGATGCAATAACAGCTGCAGAGCCACTAGATGAACCTCCTGGTGTTCTTGAATAATCATGTGGGTTTTTAGTTTTTGATGGCGATAAGAAAGCTAATTCGCAAGTTACAGTTTTACCCATAATTATTGCTCCAGCCTTTTTTAAGAGCTCAACAATTTTAGCATCTGAATTATTCTTTTTTTTTAATTTTATTCTTGCACCATATTTTGTTGGCATTTCAGATGTTGAAATAATATCTTTAAGTGCTACTGGCAGACCATGCAAAGCCCCTAAAGATTTCAATTTTTTTCTCTGATTGTCAGATTTTTTCGCATCACTTAGGAGTTTTTTTTCATTAAAATATTCCCAAGCTTGAATATTCTTATCATATTTTTTTTTTTGATTGATATATGCTTTACAAAGTTCAACGGAAGTTAATTGTTTATTTTTAAGTTTTTTTAAAAGTTGTTGTGCTGATAAATTAAGGAGTTTCATTTATCCCTTAAACTAATTTTTCATCAGAATAAACGCAACATTTCTCTGGTGGAAAATATAAATTTAATTCTCCATCTGGAATGGGTTTTTCTCTTTCTACTTTTGATTTAATTACTAAATCACCCATTTTTCCTGTAAGGAGCTTAAAATTACCAAAGTCCTCAACTCTTGTGAGTTTAATTTTAACTGTATTACTTTTTTCTTTTTCAGCCAATTCTATAAACTCGGATCTAATTCCCAGTTTAACATTTTTATCTTTTAAATTTCCTAAATTTGAATTTGTCTTAATAGTGGTGTCATTAATTTTTACTTCATGATCAGAGGATACAGTTGAATGAAAAATATTCATCGCAGGAGAGCCAATAAAATAACCGACAAAAGTTGTTTTAGGTTTTTCAAATAAATCTTTTGGCAATCCAACTTGCACGATTTCACCTTGATCCATAACAATTATATTTTCTGCAAAAGTCATAGCTTCGTTTTGATCATGAGTTACATAAACCAATGTTGTTTTATATTGTTCATTGATTTCTTTTAAGTTTCTTCGAAGTCTAAATTTTAAATCTGGGTCTATAACCGTAAGAGGCTCGTCCATTAAAACAGCTGCAACGTCTTCTCGAACCAACCCTCTTCCTAAAGAGATAAGTTGTTTTTGATCAGCCGTCAATTTTCTTGCTGGTGAGTTTAAAAATGAAGATAAGTTTAAAGTATCTGAAACCGCTTTTACTCTTTCTTCAATTTTTTCTTTTGTAAACTCCCTGCATCTTAGCGGGAAAGCTAAATTATCATAAACAGTCATTGTATTGTAAATTACTGGGAATTGGAAAACTTGGGCAATATTTCTATCTTCTGTTTTTAAATCGGTCACAGGTGTTTCATCGAATAATATTTCACCTTTGGATGGTCTCACTAATCCAGAAACAATGTTTAACATTGTGGTTTTTCCACACCCAGAAGGTCCCAAGATTGCGTACCGCTTGCCATTTTCCCAAGTCATTGAAAACGGATTAAGAGCATATGTTGGTTTTGGATCTAAAGGATTATAAGTATGAGAAATATTAGATAAATCAATTTTAGCCATTTGTTCCTCCATATGGCGATGAAACTAATTTTTCATCTTCTCCAAAAGCATAAAATTTATTTGCATTAAAATTTATTTTTACTTTCTCATGAATTTTAAAATTCATTACTTCCTCGATTAAAGCAATTATTTTTGAATTTCCTCTTTTTAAGTGAAGCAATGTTTCTGAACCACTAATCTCTGCTAATTCTATTTCAAATTCTTCACCATTTTCATCAAGTTTTATTTCTGAAGCTCTAATTCCAAAATTATAATCTTTATCTTCTAAATTCTTAAAATGATTTGGAATTTCTAAAGAAATATTCTCAAAGTTCAGATTTTTTGAATTTTTTGAACCCTTCAGAACATTCATAGGTGGATCATTTGATATTTCTGCAACTTTTAAATTAGATGGATTTTCAAAAATCTCTTTGGCAGGCCCTTTTTGTAATACCTTCCCTTCATCTAAAACAATTACTTCTCCATTTAGTTCCATTACTTCTTGAGGATCTGTTGTTGAGTAAATTAAAATTGTATCTTGGGACAGTCCTTCTGAGAAAATTCTTTTAAATTCTTCTCTTAATTGTTCTCTAAGTTTGTAATCTAAATTAACTAACGGTTCGTCTAGCAACAAAATTTTTGCTTTTTTTGCAAGTGATCTTGCAAGTGCAACCCTTTGTTGCTGTCCGCCAGATAATTCCTGAATTTTTCTATTTTCAAATCCAACTAATCCAACAGTTTTTAGAGCTTCATCTACATCTTTTTTTATTTGCTCAGGACTTAGTTTTCTCTGTTCTAATGGAAAAGTTATGTTTTCATAAACATTTAAGTGAGGGTAATTAATAAATTGTTGATAAACCATAGCAACATTTCTTTCCCAAACAGGTATTTTAATAAAGTCTTTTTCCTCAAAAGAAATTGAGCCTTGATCTGGATTTAATAATCCTGCAATTGTTTTTAAAAGAGTCGTTTTGCCAGATAAAGTTCTGCCTAAAATAGTATACAAATTACCTTTTTTAAAATTAAACGAGACATCGTTTAAATGAAATTGCTCATCAGGTTTATAAGAAATTTTCTCTCCAATTAAATTCATTATTTTAATGCTCCTGATAAATTTCCTTTTGATAGATATCTCTCAACTATGAATGCAACGATTATTAATGGTGCAACTGAAACCAATGCAGATGCCGAGAGGCTCCACCATGGTGTTATTGATGAATTAAGTGCAACGACTTTTACAGGTAACAATTGTACTTCAGTAAATGTTAAAATAAATGCAAAAAAGAAATCTATCCATCCAAAAATAATACAAAACATTCCTGCAACAATTAAACCAGGTATTGAATTTGGTAAAACAACTTTATAGAAAGCTTGATAGGGATTACACCCATCGATTAATGCAGTCTCATCTAATTCTTTTGGAACTCTATTAAAAAAATCTACCATTATCCAAACAGCAATTGGCATCAATAAAACGATATATACGACCACTAGACCTAATAAACTATCAAGCAATCCTATTGTGCTTAGAAAAATAAAGAAAGGAATTGATAATACAATTGGAGGCATGATTCTTTGTGATATGAAGAAAAAAGTAATATCGTTGTTTCTTACAAATCCGGCTTTAAAGGTAAATCTTGATAGTGCATAAGCAGCAAGAGTACCAAGAACAATACTTATTAAACTAGCAGTACAAGTTACAAAAATACTATTAAAATAAGGCTCAACAATATCTACCCCGCCTTTCGCAGGAGACTTAATTAAAACTCTCCAACCCTCCAATGTTGGTTCGAAATCTAACCAAGGAATGTAAGTTACTTTACTATTTACAGATTGGAAGTCTTTAAAAGATGTTGATACAGCCCACAGAAATGGCGCAACAACAAATACAGTCCAAAATGTAATAAAGAAATATTTGAGAAAAGTGTAAAGTTTGCTCATAGTTATTCTTTGATCATTAATTTGGTTAAAACTTTAGCTATTATCGTTAAACTGATAATCATTATGACAAGATAAGTGAAAGATAAGGTTGCTGCATAACCCATCTGAAATTCTCTTAATCCTTTAATATAAATATAAAAACTTGACGTCTCAGTTGCAGTACCTGGTCCTCCTGAAGTCAAAACAAATACTGTATCCATTATTTTTGAAGCCTCTATAAGTCTTATTATTATTGCTCCAATTGATATTGGAGCCATCAAAGGAAAAGTTACATAAACAAATTTTCTAAATGGACTTGCTCCATCTATAGCGGCTGCCAAAAAGGGTTCTTTTGGAAGTGACAAAAGTCCAGCTAGTAACAGTAAAAACATAAAAGGTGTCCATTGCCAAACCTCAACAATTATAACAGTAAACTTCGCAATAACTGGATCACTCAACCATAAAATAGGTTTTACTCCTAATCCACCTAACAAATCATTTACAGGACCTAGCGATTCATGAAAAAATGTTCTCCAAATAACCGTCATTATTACTGGAGTTGTCATCATGGGTACTAGAAAAATTACTCTAAAAAATCTTTTAAATTTTATTTCTCTCCAAACCATCATCGCTAGAGCAAATCCGATAACATATTGAAGAATAACTGTGGTAACAGATAAAAAACTTAACCTAAAAAAAGACTCCCAAAACCTCGGGTCATCAGTAAATAACCTTATATAATTCGTAATACCTATGAAATTCATTTCTGGTGTATAACTATTCCATCCAGAAAGACTTAATCTAATAGTAAAAATAATTGGAAAGATTAAAATTCCAATAAGTACAAACAATCCTGGGAATAAAAAAACAAACTTGTGTTTAAAATTCATAATTTTTTTTTGGATTATTTTAAAATGTGGCCGTTAAAAAACGGCCACAAGTTTTACAAAATTATTGCTTATTATCTTCCATTGCTACACCAACAGCATAGGCTTTTCTCACGTTATCTTTTCCTACTCTGTTAAGTATATCTTCCCATTGTTTAGCAGCTTCGTCTAAAGCAGCTTGTGGAGATAATTGACCAGCTAATGCTTTTGCAGCAGCAGTAGCCAATGCAGCATTAAACTCAAAAGTTCCAGGAACTCTTAATGGAAATACTCTGTTTTTACTTTGTTCCATTTGTGCAAGAGTATCAACATATGATTGAGCAATATCTTTATCCCAACCAATTTGTGTCCATACATCAACTTTAAAGTCATCATTTCTAAATGGGTTTACACCAAATCTACCAATTCCAATGTCTGCTTGGTGGTTAGCTTCGTTAGCAAAGAAACATAGGTAATCGAAAGCCATTTCTTTCTCTTTACTTTTCTTAGCTACTCCAACTGCCCATCCCCATACGAAGAAAGGAGCTTGGTTAAAGCCTTCATCCCAAGAGTTAGTTTTTCTATTCCAAACTTTCATTGCTCCTGGTAACTGTGCAGCACCAACTTTATTGTTTATTGGACTATCTGGTTGCATAGCAGCAACAAATGCATCATCCCATGAAAAACTAAACAAAGTTTGTCCTCCACCAAATGATCCAATTTCATCACCTAAACCAAAATTTATTCCTCCTGGAGGAACATATTTAGTTGCCTCAACCCAGTCAGTTAAAGCTTCAACAAAACCTGGATTGTTAATTAGTGGTTTCATAGTTTCCAAATCAAAGAAAAAACCACCAGGTGTTTTAGGATTTTTTGAGTAGGCAGCAGATCTTGAATAGAAAGCAGCATACATTAGATCGTCTTTTTTCATTACTTCAGCAGATCCGTATTCTTTCTCGCCATCTCCATCCCAGTCCCAATTATTAAAGTAAGCTGCCATTTCTCCATACTCTTTCCAGGTTTGAGGAACTCTTAGTTCTTTACCAGTAGCTTCCTTATATTGTTTTTGGTACTCAGGATTATCAATTACATCTTTTCTATATTTTAGATAATGTCTGTCTCCATCAACCGGAAACTGATACATAACACCATCCCAAGATGCTACACCGATGTGAGACGGAGTAACGTCTTTCATTTGTTTCATCTCAACGTATTTCTTTGGAACTGGCTCTAAGTATCTTCTCCAATCGTTAATGAAGTTTGAAAATCCAAAAACGATGTCATATGGAGCTTGTCCAGCTTGAAATGGTACCATTGCTTTCGCATATAAGTCACCTGCTGGTGTATGAGTAACATCAACTTTTGCTCCAGTAAGTTTAGCGAACTGCTCAGCATGTAGAGCTGTTGGCTCTCCCATGACTGGTACAGCATGTGTATTAATCTTAAGCGTCTTGCCTTTATAGTTTTTCTTAGACATAGACTCGTAAGAACAATCACCAGGAATATCCCCAGTTGCTTTGATATGTGGAAACTGATCACTCCACTTATCAGCATACGCAACAGGACTAAATACCAACAAAGCTGATATTAGAGCGGTTACGCAAGTTTTTATTGTCTTCATCTTTTTTCCTCTCTTTGTTGTTAATTATGGAACTAACACTGCACGACCTTTAATCTTACCATCATTTAAATCATGTAGTGCTTTATTAGCTTCTTCAAGTTTGTATTCTTTCATTGAAAGTTTTACTAAACCTTTATCTGCTAGTTCCATTAATTCATATAATTCAGCCCATGTACCTACTAAGCTTCCAACTATACTTTTTTCTTGATCGATCATATCAATCGCCAAAACTCTTATTTCTTCTCCGTAACCTACAATATAGAAAGTCCCAGTTGCTTTGGTCATTTTAATTCCCATTGGCGTAGAACCTTTTTCACCAACAAAATCTATAACAGCCTCTGCACCTTTTCCTTTTGTAAGTTCTTTTACTTTTTCAATTTCATTACCGTCTATTAAAACTCCATGGTCAGCTCCTAGTTCCATTGCATGTTCTAAAGGTGCTTTTGCTTTTTCAACAACAATAATATTTGCAGCACACATTGCTTTCATACATTGAATTGCTATATGTCCTAATCCACCAGCACCTATGATTACACAATTTTCACCTGGCAGAAGGTGTCTAGTAGCTTTTTTTACAACTCTGTAAGCAGTCAAACCTGCGTCTGAAAATGGCGCAACGTCTATTGGACCTAAAACTTTTGGAATTTTTATTAGATTTCTTACGCTAGTTTGAAGTAATTCTGAATATCCCCCGTGTTTTACGTTCAAACCTGCAAATATTGGATCTTCAGCATGCATATCGTTTCCTCTTCTACAATCTAAGCATGTTCCTCCTGTGCCAGAAACTTTAGGGTGTAAAATAACTGCATCACCTTTTTTAAATCCTGTAACATCTTTACCAACTTCCTCTATCCATCCAGCGTTCTCATGTCCCATTACCATCGGCAACAGATCGTTATTTTGATCTGTAATGTGCTTCCAAACTCCTTCAATTATATGCAAATCAGTTCTACAAACACCTGCAGCTCCAATTTTAACAATCACATCGCTTGCTTTCTCAATTTTAGGATTTGGTAACTCTTCACCTGTGACCCAAACATCTGCTTTCATTTCTGGGTCATACTTATGTAAAACCTGTGCTTTCATTATTTCCTCTCTAAATTTATTTTTTATAAATAAATTTTAAATTGAAATAAAAAATATGTCTAGAAAGTTAGAATAATTTTAATTACCAATTACAACTTCAGATTGTTAATTTACTTTGTTTTTGCAGTCTCCTGTTTTGAAAAACTCATCCATATTATCTATGGCCAGATTGGCCATTGCAGTTCTAGTTTCTTTAGTTGCGCTACCCAAATGAGGAAGAATAAAAGCACTTTTGTGTTTAAGATATCCTGGATTTAAATTTGGTTCATTTTTGTATACATCTAGCCCGACTGCATAAACTTTTCTTCTTTCCAAAGCATCTATTAAAGCTTCATCTTCAATAATATCTCCTCTTGCAACATTGGTCACGACTGCACCTTTTGGTAATAGTTCTAGTGTATCTTTATTGATTAAATTTATTGTCTCTTTAGATGCAGGACAACATACCGAAAGGACATCAGAGACTTTCATCAAATCATTTAAGTTATCGTGGTAAGTTGCGCCTTGTTCTTTTTCTTCGCTTAATTTTGAACGATTGTGATAATGAATTATCATACCTAAAGATTTAGCTATTTTAGCTATTTTTTGACCAATTCTACCCATGCCAAGTATTCCAAGTCTAGTGCCCGTTAATTGTTTACCAATCAACATATCTGCTGACCAAACCCAGCCACCTTCTCTAGCTTTTTCAATTCCTTCAGATGCTCTTCTGCATGCACCTAATATCAACAAAACCCCAATTTCTGCAGTAGCATCAGTTAAAACATCTGGCGTGTTTGTTACTGCAATCCCTCTTTTTTTTGCAGCTTCTAAATCTATATTTCCAAAACCTACAGCAAAATTTGATATAATTTTTACACTCTCAGGTAATTGATTAATTGTTTCTGCATCTAGCTTATCTGTTAAAGCCGATAAAATACCATCACAGCCTGTACTCATCTCTATTAGCTTCTTTTGAGAGTAGAGTTCATCATTTAAATTAAAGTTAGCATCAAATAATTCTTTAGCTTTATCCTCACAAGATCTTAAAAGCCTTCTCGTGATTAAAATTTTTTTCATTTTAATTTGGATTAATTTAGATCAAAAACCTTACCAGGATTCATGATATTGTTTACATCAATGCTTCTTTTAATAGCTTTCATTACTGGCAAATTGTCTGGGTGCTCTCTTAATAAGTAATGTTTTTTTTGAAGACCAATTCCATGTTCTCCTGTAATTGTTCCCTCTAACTCTAAAGCTTTGTTAATTAGATCATCGCTATACTGTCTAATTTTTTTTTGTTTTTCTTCATCATCAGGATCATACAATATTATGGAGTGAAAATTTCCATCTCCAACATGACCAACCATTGGTGCAGTTAGACCTAATTTTTTTACTTCTTTTTCCGCCCATGAAATGCACTCAACTAACTTGGAAATTGGTACACAAACATCTGTAGAATACACTTTCATATCATGACCTAAGGCTTTTACTGAATAATAAACATCATGTCTTGCTTTCCAAAGTATTTTTTGTTCTTCCGGAGAAGATGCCCATTGAAAATCACTTCCACCATTATTTTTTGATAATTCTTCTACAATTTTAATAGACTCATTATTCGATAGCTCACTTCCATGAAATTCAAAGAATAAAGTTGGTGATGCTTTGATATTTTCTAACTTTGAATATTTTATGCTAATTTCCATTTGGTCTTTGTTTAACATTTCAATTCTTGCAATTGGAACACCGTACTGAATAACTTCTTGCGCTGTCTTTACTGCTGAGTCTAAATCTGGAAAATAGCAAACTGCACTCATTATGCTTTCAGGTATTGGTGATAGTCTTAATTGAACTTCTGTAATAATTCCTAATGTTCCCTCAGATCCAATAAACAAATTAGTTAAGTTATATCCCGCGGAAGTTTTTTTAGTTCTTGCACCGGTTTTAATTATGTCTCCATTTGGTAAAACAACTGTTAAGCCAGAAATAACTGTTCTCATTGTTCCATATTTCACTGCCATTGTTCCTGAAGCTGAAGTAGATGCCATCCCACCGAGTGCAGCATCCGCACCAGGATCTATTGGAAAAAATACTCCATCTTCTCTTAAATATTCATTTAATTGCTTTCTTGTTACATTTGCTTGCACTCTGCAGTCAAAATCCTCAGCATTTACACTTAAAACTTTATTCATTTTTTCTAAAGATATCGTAATACCATTTTGATTTCCAACAACATGGCCTTCAAGAGATGTGCCGGTTCCAAACGGGACAACAGGGATTTTATGCTCGTTACAAATTTTTAGAATTTTTGAAACTTCTTCATTAGTTTCTGGAAATACAACTGCCTTCGATAATATTGGATTATAAGTATCTTCCCCTCTTGCATAATTTGCACGAGTAGACTCAGAAGTAGAAAATCTCCCGTTAAACATCTTTTTTAATTCTGCTTGGACAGTTTCGTTCATTCTTTAATAATACAAAAATATTAGTTAAAAATACAGTTTATTTAGAAAGCATCTTGCCTATATTTTCTAAGGCTTGCATTATATTATCTCTAGATGCGGCAAAACTAAATCTAACGTAATCATTACAAGTTTTACCGAATGCAGTACCAGGAACAATTGCAACTCCTGCTTCATGCATAGCTTTTTTGCAAAACTCAGATCCATTCATGCCAGTACCTTTTATATTCGGAAAAGCATAAAAAGCTCCTCCCGGCAAACTACACTCAACTCCTGGTAAATCATTTAATCCTTTGTGAATTAAATTTCTTCTTAATGTAAATTTGTCTAACATATCTTTAATAGAATCTTCTGGACCATCTAATGCGGCTATACCAGCATATTGGGCTGCTGCATTTACACATGATACACTATTAATCAAAAGTTTGTTTACATGTTCAACCAAATGCTCTGGCCAGTAACTCCAACCAAGTCTCCATCCAGTCATAGAATATGCTTTACTCCAACCCTCAAGAACAATTAATCTGTCTCTTAAATTAGGATAGTTAAAGAAAGTTGGCATTTCCTTATAGTCAAAAATTTGTCTACTATAAATTTCATCACTTAAAATTGTGACCTGCGGATGTTTTTCTAATTCTTTTGCTAAGTAGTCAATTGCAGGTTTTTCAACAAAGCTTCCAGTTGGGTTGTTTGGATTTATTAGAATTAAAAGTCTAGTTTTGTCAGTTATTAAAGACAGAATTTTGTCTGGATCAAATTTTAAATCTTTATCCTCAGTTAAATCATATGGAACAGCTTTTGCTCCAGAATAATTAATCATTGACTCATAAATTGGAAAAGCTGGAGTTGGATGAATTATTTCAACACCTGGTTCACCATAACAAGTAATTGCATAATACATTGTAGGTTTACCACCTGGCATTATTAAAACTCTATTTGGATCAATATCAGCATTGTAAAGTCTCTTGACCCATCTTGCGACAGCTTCTCGACATTCTGGAATTCCATTTGATAAAACATAACCATGATGACCGTCATCTAGAGCTTTTTTTGCAGCTTCAACAACATGTTTTGGAGTTTTAAAGTCAGGTTGTCCTAGACCTAAATGGATCATAGGTTTGCCTTGTGCTTCTAATTTTTTTGCTTCTGCTAGAACAGAAAATGCACTCTCGGTTCCTAAACGATCTAATGCTTTTGCTAATTCAATCATAATTTTTCGTCGACAAACTAACTGAAAAGCAACTTCATGTCTATTTATTTAAAGTGAAAATAATAATAAAAATTATTTATAAAAAATATTTAATTTCGGTAAATTATCTTTGATCTATCTAACTCTTTTACACTTTTGCAGCCCATAAGGATCATATTTCTTCTAATTTCATCGTGCATATTTTGAAGCAGCCTCTCTACTCCTTGTTGACCACCTGCTCCTAAACTGAACAAAAAAGCTTTACCAAAACTACAAGCAGTAGCACCTGCAGCTAAAGCCTTGAGAACGTGAGTTCCCCGTCTAACACCTCCATCTAAAATTATCTCAAGTTTATCACCCACAGCATCTGAAATAGCCTTTAGTTGATCAAAAGGAGTTCTAGATCCATCAAGTTGTCTTCCTCCATGATTTGATATTATTATTGCTGTACAACCAATATCAACTGCTCTCTTTGCATCCTCTACAGACATTACACCCTTCAAGGCAAAAGGTCCGTCCCACTTTTTTATACAGTATTCTGCATCTTCCCAATTCATTTGTGGATCATACTGTTCATTAACATAATCTATTACGGATTTTGTAATGTTAGTTCCCTTGTCAGTTTTGTGTTTAATATTTGCAAGTTCAAATTTCTTATTCGTAAAATATCTGAATAACCATCCTGGTCTCATCGCGAAATTCATTATACTTTCTAATGTGAATTTAGGAGGAGTTGTAAAACCAGTTCTGTGATCTCTTTCTCTATTTCCTGCAACCAAAGTATCAACAGTTAAGCATAAACCGTCAAAGTTTGCTCTTTTACACCTATCAATCAAATCATCAGTAAATGATTTATCTTTATGGATATAAAGTTGAAATAATTTTGGTCCACTTGATATGTTAGCAATTTCTTCAATCGAAAATGAAGCCATTGTCGACATGCTATACATGGTACCAAATTTTTCTGCAGCTCTAGCTGAAGCTTTATCTCCATCAGGATGATATAAACTTTGCATAGCAGTAGGTGATAAAAAAATTGGCATATCTATTTTTCTACCAAAAACTGTGGTTGATAAATCTGGTTCTCCTACGCTTCTAAGAATATTAGGGATTAAGTCACAATCATCAAATGAATTTGTATTTCTTTTTAAAGTGGTTTCATCATCTGCACCACCATCAATGTAATGAAAAATTGGAGCTGGAAGTTTTTTTTTGGCTAGCTTTCTAAAATCTTCAAAATTATAACAATTCTTTAAGCTCATGCATTTCGGAATCTTAAATTATTTCGATTAAGATCACTGATCTTTGTGCAGCCCATTAATTTCATGTCTCTTACTAATTCAGTTTTATATAAGTTAAGTGCTCTCTCAACACCTTCTTGACCTGCTGCAGCTAAAGCATAAAGATATAATCTTCCACCAGCACAAGCTTTTGCACCCATAGATAAAGCTTTTAACATATGAGTTCCTCTTTGAAATCCACCTTCACAAATAACATCTAACTTATCACCAACTGCATCAACAATTTCAGCTAATTGATCGAAAGGTGATCTAGATCCATCAAGTTGTCTTCCTCCATGATTTGATACCATTATACCAGTGCATCCGATATCAACTGCTCTTTTAGCATCTTCAACACTCATAACTCCCTTAAGCGCAAAATGGCCACCCCACTGAGAGCACAATTTTTCAGCGTCGTCCCAGTTCATAGATTGATCCAACATAGTAGAAAAATAATTACCAATTGAAGTATTTGTGTCAGTTCCTTCTTTAACAAAATCTTGAAGATGTGGTAGTTCAAATTTTCCTTTGGTTAAATAATTTATTCCCCACATTGGTTTTGTGGCAAAACTAAACAAACTCGAAAGTGTTAATTTTGGAGGTGATGTAAATCCAGTTCTTAAATCTCTTTCACGATTTCCTCCTGTTATCGTATCAACAGTTAAAGCCATCACATCAAATTTTGCTGCTTTTGCTCGTTCTAAACAAGAGTCATTTAATCCTCTGTCTTTATGGAAATAAAATTGAAACATTTTTGGTGTATCTATTAAAGATGAAATTTCCTCAACACTAACTGTAGCCAATGCCGAAACACCAAACATCGTATTAAACTTCTTTGCAGCTTTTCCAACCGCTCTTTCTCCTTCGTAATGGAATAACCTTTGCAGAGCTGTTGGAGAACAATAAAAAGGCAAATCTAATTTTTTTCCAAAAATAGTTGTCGACAAATCCACATTTTCAACACCTCTTAAGACATTTGGAACTAAGTCAACATCATTAAATGCACTACTATTTCTTGCATAAGTTATTTCATCATCCGCAGCCCCATCAATATAATGAAATATTGGAGATGGAAGCTTTTGTTTTGCAAGTTTTCTAAAGTCATAAAAATTATGACAATCCTTTAGTCTCATAGTTTAAATTAAAATTTTTTTGTGAAATTAAACATATAACTATTTGCCCCAGGATTTTTACTTCCTAAACTTGCATTAGAAATATGATTATAAGAAATACCGAATTCAGAGTTGGATGAAATATCAAATAATATCTGTAATTGTGTCTTAAATTCAATTTCGTGACCTAAGTCCTTGCCATCACCTTCATCGTAATATCCAATCGCAAAACTAGGAGAGAAAGTAGTTGAATTAGATTTTTGATTTAATTGATAGCCTGTATAAATATATAATGCATCATCAGCTGTTATCATTGCACCTGTCACAGGCTGAACATTTCCTAAGAAAATATCTTTGCTAGCATTAAAATTTATATACTCAGCACCAAAAAGATTTGCTTTCTTACCATCATCACTGAAATCAAACATGCCGGTGTAAAGGCTCCATTTATTTTCTGCATTAGAAATAGAGATGGTAAAGAATGAAATTATTAAAGTTTTAATTAAAATTTTCATATTAAAAATCCTTGCTACTTTATAGATACTTTTCTGATAATTAAAAGACCACCAAAAGCGAACAAAATCAAAGGTATTGACCAAAGTAAAAATGTATTTTGGTTTAATTCTGGTTCATAGACAATCCATTCGCCATATTTATTTTTTAAATAATCATATATTTCTTCTTCTTCTTTACCTTCATCAATCTTATTTTTTACAACAAGCTTCATACTAACAGCAAAATCGGACTGAGAGTCGTAAACAGATTGACCTTGGCATATCAAACACCTTAAGTTTTTTGTAATTTGATCTACTTTGGTATTTATTTCATTCGCATAGGAAAAATTAAAACTAAAATATAGCAGCAATATTAATTTTAAAATTTTAAACATTTTTTTTTAATAAATTTTTTATTTCTATTAAATTGTCGCTTGTCAATGGACCAATATACTTTTTAATTATCTCATTTGTTTTACCACTTATGATAAAAGTTTCAGGAACACCAATAGCTCCGAATTCTATTGATTTTGTTCCATCATTATCGGTAATAACTTCTGAATAAGGATTTCCAAGTGAGCTTAAAAAATTTTTCGCATTTTTTGGACTGTCTTTATAATTAATTCCAATTATATTTATGTTCATATCTTTTAATTTCATTAAAAACTGATGCTCTTCTCTACATGGTGCACACCAAGATGCCCAAATATTTACTACAGAAGGACTATTTTTATCAAATAAGTCTGAAATATTAATTATTTCATCAGAAAATAGTTTTTTTGCATTAAGTGAAAAATCTATTTTACTTTTTAATTTCTCGTTAGAGTAATCTTTCGATACGTTCAATCCCTTGAGCAAGATTATAAAAATTATTATTAATGTTAGTAGTAATCCTAAAAATTTAATATTTTTGCTCATTTTTTCTAATAACACTTAATAAACCACCAAAACCAATAAATATAGTTGAGATCCATATCCAAATCATTAAGGGTTTATATTGATATCTTACGTTATAATAGCCATCGTCTTTTAAAATATTAAATACTAAAAAATTATCTGAAAATAATGTTGTCTTAATATCTGCTTCACTCGTAATAGTTAAAGGCTGCTGGTAAATCCTAACTTCTGGGTATAAAGCAAAAGAGGAATTTTTATTCGTAACTTCAAAACTAGCTTTAAGAGATTTATAATTGTCTACATCTTTAACATTAACTTCTTTTAATTTTACAACTTTGTCATTGAATATTCTTTCATCTCCTACTTTCATATTTGAATTAAATTCATTAGAAAAAAGTCCATTCAATAAGATACTTGTAATTAATAAGCTAAAACCAAAATGTGAAATTTTTTGGCTAATCGAGGATTTGCTAACAAAAAAATCCTTAATTGTTACTAATAAAAGATAGATGCTCAAAACTATCAGAGGAATAGACAACAGAAATGAATTTTCGGTTTTTGTTAAAATGACATATGAAATAAGTAGTGAAACTAAAAAAATAATTAAAATATTATAGTTAAACTTTTTTAATTTATCTTTAATCCATTTCAAACTTGGGCCAAAGCTCATGAATATTAAAAAAGGAATTAAGAAGGGTATTAAAAGATTATGATAAAAAGGCGGACCAACAGAAATTTTTGAACCATTTAAAACTTCAAGAAAAATTGGATAAATTGTACCAACAAGAACAACAGATAAAAAAAACATCATAAACCAGTTATTCACTAATATTGCAGTCTCTTTACTTAAAATAAAATTCTCTTTGGCTGTGTTTGATATTTTATTCTGATTAAAAAAGAAAATTAATATAGACATCAAAATTAGGATAAAGAGAAAACTTAATATATATAGCCCTCTTGATGGATCGTTTGCAAAAGTATGAATTGAATTTAAAATTCCAGACCTAACAAGAAAAGTGCCACTCATACTCAGTGAGAAAGTTGTAATTGACAAAATAATAGTCCACTCTTTAAACGAATTTCTTTTCTGTAATACAATTACAGTATGCAGTAACGCTGTTAAGCAAAACCATGGCATTAATGAAACATTTTCTACAGGATCCCAAAACCAAAAACCTCCCCAGCCCAGCTCATAATATGCCCATATAGATCCAAGCAAAATACCAATTGTTAAAAATACCCAAGATACCAAAACCCATTTTTTAATGTGCCTTGCCCACTTATCTCCAATATTTCCGCTAATCATTGAGGCAAGTGAAGCTGAAAAGATAATAGATGTTCCAACATAACCTAAATATAAAATTGGAGGATGAATAGCTAAAGCAGGGTCTTGTAAAATAGGGTTCAAACCTAATCCCTCGCTAGGAATTGGATATAGCATTTTGAATGGGTTGGAAGTTAATAAAATAAAAACTAGAAAACCTGAAATAATAATTTGTTGAAATAGTATCGTTAAAAGTTTGTATTTAGTATCTTGTGATCTTGAATTTAATAAAAAAATAAATAGGAAAATTGAAAGAACTAATAACCACAATAATAAACTTCCCTCGTGATTTCCCCATGTGCCTGATACTTTATAAAATAAAGGTTTTAAAGTATGAGAATTGTTGAAAACAGTTTCATTACTAAAATCTGAAATTACAAAAGCTGCAACTAGACTAAAAAAACTTACCGTAATCATTATAGTTTGTATTGAAGTAATTAAAATAAAGTTTTTATCTAAATATTTATTTTCTGAATTTGCATCCAAGTATGACTTAAAAATTAAATAAACAGATGCTATTAAAGCAATATATAAAGAATAATTTCCTAAATAATTAGACATACAAATTAATTGTTTTTCATAGCTTCGCTGACTTCAGGAGGCATATAATTTTCATCATGTTTTGCTAAAATCTTGTCAGCATTTAGAAAACTTTTATCCTTTAAGAAACCTTCAGCAACTACACCCTTACCCTCTTCAAACAGATTAGGTACAGATCCATTAAAGTTGACTAATAATTCATTTTTGAAATCCGTAATTACGAAAAAAATTTCTTTATCGTTTATTTTAATAGAATTTTTTTTCACCATTCCACCAACTCTAATTTTTTGAGCATTTTTGATTTCATTAAGGTTTTTAATGTCTGTTGGAGACTTAAAATATACTACGTTTTCCTCAAGAGATTTAACCACCAAAAAAATTGTAAGAACTAATGAAATTAAAATTAAAAAAATAAAAAGGGCTCTAAATTTAACTTTTTTTCCGTACATGTGAATTTTAGTTAAACTTTAGATGTGGAAGTGTTTGCTAATATCTCTCTGTACGTTTTTTGCTTAGCTACTGATGCAAGTTTCTTTTCATCTAGTGATTTATAATTTTCCTCAAATTTCTTTTTCTCTTTAATTAAATTTAATTTTACTAACGCGTACAAGAAGCTAAAAGAAAATAGAGTAAATATAAATGATGACCAAACGTATACACCGTATCCATTCATATTTAGTAGTTCACTAATCATAATCTATTAAGGCCTTTATTTTTAATCTTTAACAGTTCTGTATTATATTTCA